>JBLHOC010000001.1:0-62365 GCA_047620825.1 Bacteroidia bacterium
CGATAGAAACAATTCCTAGCTCAAAAGCGGTTGATAAACTAGATCCTTATAAAAGAACGACCAACTTAAACAAAGACTTAATAGGAACAGGCTTGAGTACAATCTTGGCTGGTTTTCTGGGTGGACTTCCTGTAATTACTGTAATTGTGAGAAGTTCTCTCAACATCAACCACGGTGCACGAACGAAATGGTCAAACTTCTTTCATGGGCTAATTCTATTGGCATTGGTGTTTTTCTTAATTGACGAAATCCAAATGGTTCCACTTGCTGCACTAGCAGCCATTTTGGTTTTTACCGGGATTAAACTAGCATCCCCCAAAATGTTTAGAGACACCATGAAGCTGGGGTACGAACAAGTTGTGATTGTTGTTTTTACCATAATTACAACACTGCAATACGATTTAAAAACGGGATTGATCTTTGGTATATTGATCACAATTCTTATCCATTTAGTTAAATCACACATACCTATAAATCTGTTTTTTAAGTATCTTAGAAAACCTCAATACCTGATTTCAAATGATGAACAGAAGGTCCTCTTAAAAGTGAAAGGCATTTCAAATTTTACAAACGTTTTAAATTTAACCAAAAAACTTAGCCAGATTGGCTTTGGTAAAGACGTCATCATAGACTTTTCTCAAGCCAGATTGGTAGATCATTCGGTATTGGAGATATTAAAAGAATGGGATGACAAAAATGCGAACGAAGGTGGGAGCTTTGATATAGTAGGGCTGGATATGCATGTCACAACTTCTCGACACCCATTAAGTTTACATGTGCTTCCTCCAAAATCAAGTCTTTTCCTAAGCAGAAGGCAACAGCGTTTAAAAGAATTATCAGCCAAACACAAATGGACGTTCGACCCTAATGTTGTTTGGAGTAAAACCAGATTTCGCAAATTCATGATGTTTGATTCGAGACCGATTGAGTTTTCTAAGAACAGGATCAAAGGCGAGATGAAGGACCGAAATATACTTTGGGAAATATGTGACATCACATTTGATGAAGGAGCTTTTCTTGCCACAGAAGTGCATAATACTACAGTTGTTTTAGTGTCGATGGCGAATTACGACATTCCACGTTTCGAAATTGAAAAGGAAGGCTGGTTAAAGCGTATTTTGGATTTAGCCAAACGCGAAGAGATTTCCTTTGATGATGCACGATTTACAGGGGACTTTGCCGTAAAAGGAACAGACCCGGAGCAGGTAAAAGCATTCTTCACGGAAGAGGTTATCAAGTATCTGACTGCACAAAACAGATATCACATTGAAGGAAATGAGAACGGATTAATGGTCTTTCAAAACTATAGATACGCAAGTTCTACTGAGGTCGAAGAATTATTAGAGTTCACAAAAGGATTGGTTGCGCTGGTAACAAAGGAACCACCTACAGCTTAAAGGTTAGACCCAATTTGCCGTACCAATAAACAGGTAAATTGTTTGAGGCCATAGACTCTAAACCAGTCACATCAATCATTAACAAATGTCTAGAGGAGAAGGGTAATACCGCACCAAAGTTTATGCCGTAGGCACCAAATCCACCAAGCCTAGCGCCAATTCTCCAACTGCCTTTTTTGCCTTTGATCTGTTGCTGATAATTTGACTCTAACAATGGATAATATCCAGAAAAATATAAATAACTAATTCGTGTATCTAATTGATTGGAGTTACCAAGACTTTTAATAAACCTAAAGGCCGTTTGGAAAGGAGCTAGTCGTGTACCACTAGAAGTATCTATGTCTAAATAATTTTGATCTACTGAATCCTTAATTTTTAGTCCACCAGATGAATTTATTTGAGAGGAGACGTCAAAGCCGTCAAAAGTAAAGTCCTTCAATAAAGTAGATGTTTTAATATTTGATGATTGAATAAAACCAAAATCAGATACTTGAAAGGACCACACATCGCTGTTAGGCCTTTGTTGTACCACTTGGAAATTAAATCCAGCACCAATGGTACCAAAGAAGTTTGACAAATCTTCTTGAATAACCAGATCAGCTCCCGTAACCGTAATCTCCTCTCCTGAGGAGTCTGTTACAAACAATCCGGAAGATCCTTCAATCATAGCATACTGATGCCCGAAAAGAAGGCTGAAACCAAAACTCATTTTCGTTTTACTAGAAGAGTCAAACTCGCTTAACCCTATGGTGAGGGCACTATATCGTTGTGATTCAAATTTATTGTTTTGATCCAACGACAAGCTAGGAAAATCATGATTCCCTCTCAACACCATTTTGACTACGTCTTTTTGACTAGAGAGACCAGTAATGGCGTTGTGGTTAATGCCGAAATACAAACCCTGCTTTTTACCTGAATAAAAAGTGGCCCCAGTATTTATAAAACCACCCAATCTGT
The DNA here is from genome assembly GCA_047620825.1 of Bacteroidia bacterium. Classification (GTDB taxonomy): domain Bacteria; phylum Bacteroidota; class Bacteroidia; order NS11-12g; family UBA9320; genus UBA987. The sequence continues at coordinate 2,355 of JBLHOC010000001.1, forward strand.
TTGAACTGCTAAGGGCATTTGACTGGTTTTGAATGATGTCATCTGTCCAAAAGTCCTGAAAGATGAGAGAATTTATTAAAAAACTTGACACCAAACCGGCGTCAGATGATAGGACTAATTTTTTTGAGTTGTCGAAAAGATAATCGTTTGGGCCGCTCCAAGAAACAGTACTGTCCATGGTTTGGGCCGATAACGAAAAACTAAAAACAATTAGTAACGCGAGATTATAAAGTCTGTTCATAAACAAAGTCAGCTGACAGTTGAGTTTTTAGAAGGTAGTCGCTATATATTTTGTTGGGTGATCCATTTGGCGTGTCGAAAACACTCCTAATTCGAATCTTTGTGGCTTCGCGTATAATATCCATTTGCTGTACGGACACGGTCGCGGTTAAATACGACAGAACTGGTCCGTCTGTTTTTCCAGTCAATGAATTTACAACACCAGCTTCGATCTTTTCGCCGGAATTAAAGATAGACAACATAACTTCATCGTTTTCATTTAGAAACTCCACCTCAACAGTAGCATCTAATGGAAAGTTATTTTCAACTCTAAGTTTAAATGCGCCACTTTTGATTTTATCTGAGTTTTCGAGTTCACTAAAGTTAAATGCCTGTTTTTGAACCAAGGTTAAATTGTCGGCAGCAAAATGAACAGGCAGACTTACGCTAAGACGTGCCCTCAAATAACTGTCGTCCTTTACAAAGTCAGTGTAGTCTCTGCTGCCATTTGGTCGACTTATAATCTTAATGTTAGTTGTTATTTTATCCGGGAGCACCTCAACAAAGTCCTTTATGTTGGAACTAACGTCGTCGAATTCATAGAACTGGGTATGGGCAATTAACGGCGGATTTGTTGCCCTCGTTAATAGAACGTCTTGACCAATGAGCCAAGGGTGTGTTAAAGAAACAGTTGTGTTATTGTTGGAGTTCGTTGCGACAATAGAATTTACAGTTGTAAGGGCTTGGATACCGAATGCGTTGTCTAGAAACAAATTCATTTTTACAACTTCCAAATCCAATTTTCCTGAGACGTCTTTAAATATTGCAATATCAACCGTCTCATTTACTTCAAACTCTTTTCTACCAAAATCCCCAAAGGCGTATTCTGGTTTGATATCTACTAAGCCGAATTCTATTTCTACAAAATCGTCAAGTGAGAGGTCACGAACCTTTCCTGAATAAACAGTTCTGGCTGTAAGTTCACTGTAAACCGTGTTAAAAAATGGGGCTTGCGTAGGATCCTTGCCCTTGTATTGCATCACAAAGCCATCTAGTGGAAATTCTCCCTCAATGACTTGAATGGTGCCAGGACTGGCTGCTGGAACACGATACTGTTTTGTAAAAGGTTTATTAAAATCCCCTTCTTCACCACTGTTTGGGAAAGAATAGTCAATGATTATTTCTTCCTGAATGGTACTTGATATTTTCATTTTTACCCAGCCAGTTCTTGCTTTAATTTCTGTAATAAGGGGCCCACCAAATTTGTATAAGACCTCTTGCTTGTCTTCAACCAATGTTTGCTCCGGGAAAATGGCAGTTGCATATTCTGGTTCAAGTGAATGCACAGATAGTTCTAACCGAACACCTTTATCTGCATCTATTAAAACAGGGCCATTACTTGCTCGAGTTTCAACTAAAACAATACTACCAACCATTACGCCATCTACTACTTTTCCGGCCAAATCGATGGACTTTAAAGATGATGTATTGGGGGCAATGTCAATAAAAGTATCTTGTGCAACAATTATCCCACTCGCCTGATTCACCAATTTGAATATGATCTTATCAACGTATACTGGAAGATCATTGTGAATGGTAATATCAAGAAACCCTTTATTAAACTTGGCGGTTTTAAAGAATTCTTCACTGACATCAATAATCTGCTCACCTTGAGGATTTTCAATTTTTTGTGCGTCGAAAGGCAACGTTAAACCATCAAATAAACCGGTAGTTGGATCCATTTCTCGTAACGTGAATGTGTCGAGATATGTACGGTCGGCCAGTATCAATTTGTCCAGTGTGATTTTAACCTTATCTAAGGTATCAGGTACATCAAGGTAACTGCCTACACTGTCAATGGCGAACACATATTCGTAACGCAGATTGTAACTTTTGTCCGTATCTGCAATGAGCAAACTATCATGCAATAGGTCGTCAAAGCCAAGCTCCGCCTTTAACAAGGGAGCCTTAATACGTGTATCCCAATGCTTTTGATCGCGGTTACACGCAAATAATAAGAGCGACACAGCGACCCCTAGAATGAATTTTGTCCGCATTATATGATTGACCTAATTTTGTACAACATCTTTATCAGTAACAAAGTAAGGGTTTTAAAAATAGATAGTTGTAATCGTATAGTCAATAATGTCATCACATCATTTCGTCCGAGATAAACAAGAACCCGCCCTAATTATAGCAAATGGCGATGAGTGTTCAAATGACCTTCTGAATCAATTATTGGAGTGGAATCCATTTGTCCTGGTGTTGGATGGAGCCCTTGATCGTGTTCTAAAAAAGGGCATCAAAGTCGACGCTGTGATTGGGGATTTTGATAGCATTACAGTGAACCAACTTGGCGTAGAGGATGAGCAGTTAATTGAATGGATTGTTCAAGAAGAACAAGATTCTACCGATCTAGAAAAAGGCATAAAGTATCTTTTGAAGACCGGACATAGCGCAGCCAATGTCGTTTGGGGTACTGGAAAACGGTTAGACCATGCGCACAACAACTTAATTACGATTGCGAAATACAGTAAAGCCATGGCCTTATGTATCCTTGATGATTATTCAAAGGCCTACTGTTTACAAGCATCACCTTCAAAGTTTACCAAATATTATCCAGCCGAATCCAACATTTCTCTGTTGCCCATGACGAATGTTTATGGTTTAACAACGTCTGGACTAAAATATAATTTAGCCCAAGAAGACTTCATTTTGCCTGAGAGAACGGGTAGTAGTAATGAGGCTGTGTCCGACGGTATTATTGAGATACAGTTTAATAAAGGCATCCTAATCTTAATGGAATGCTTCGACTAACCTGAGTCGGCTGGTCGAGTAAAACAAAACTTTTATAGTACTTTGTAATGCATAGTACCATTTAAAACCCATATATTTGCATAACCAAATAGGAATGAGGTCTAAATGAAGTTAGAAAATATACAAGCACAGATGCGAAAGGGAATACTTGAGTATTGCGTATTGGCAATAATAAGTAGTGAAGAAATATATGCCTCTGATATAATAGGGAAGCTCAAAGCAGCCAAATTATTAATAGTTGAAGGCACGTTATATCCGCTATTAACCAGACTTAAAAATGCTGGATTTTTGACATATAACTGGAAAGAATCAGACCAAGGACCACCGAGAAAGTATTATTCCATCACGAGTGACGGGAAAGATTTTTTGACTGAATTAGATAAAACATGGAAAGTGTTAAGCTATTCTGTAAAACAACTAACAAGCCTATAATTAGACAATGAATAAAATAGTTACTATTAACATTGGCGGAATTGCCATTACGATTGAAGAGGACGCGTTTGACGCTCTTCGAGATTACCTAAGAAACATCGGAAACCATTTTAAGAACACCGAAAATGGAGACGAAATAATCTCTGACATTGAATTGCGCGTTGGAGAGGTGCTTCAATCAAAATTGAGCGAAGCAAAAATATCAATCAACATTGGGGATGTTGAAGAGGTGGCCCAAACAATGGGATACCCTTCAGATTTTGAAGTCGAAGATGCCCAGCCAAGTGCAGAACCTGAAAAGAAATCTAAAGAAAAAAAGTCGACAGACTCCAAGGAGAAGTCAAGCTCAAGAAAAACGAGACGCTTGTTCAGAGATGTGGAAAACCAAAAGGTTGGAGGTGTTTGTGGGGGTCTTGCAAAATACTTTGATTTCGATCCTATGGTACTCAGAATTTTATGGGTGCTTTCTTTACTTGTATTTGGTTTCGGTTTCTGGATATACATCATTTTGTGGGCCATTTTGCCTGGTGCAAAAACAGCAGCCGACAAACTAGAGATGATGGGGAAATCTCCCAATATCGAGAATATTAAAAACACGATACAAGACGAGGCAAAGGCGACTTATCAACGAATTGCGACACCTGAAAACAGAAAAACAATATCAAATTTCTTTGAATCTGTAATTGCTTTCTTACGCAGAGCCTTTGGTGTCTTTTTTAAATTATTTGCAATCATCGCATTCGTTGGCATTATTATTCTCTTGGTTACGTCATTGATTGGCATCATATTTAATGGCCATTTCTTTAACGTAAACTCGAACGTAAGATTCGATGGTCATGTATTTGACGCCTTAGTATTAGGTACTGGTTCTTGGTTATTTAAAATTGCGTTTTACCTCATCTTTGCAATTCCACTGGTATACATCGGGATGCACATCTTGCCAGAACTATTGTCAGTGCCTAAACCAACAAAACCAATAAAGCAATCCATGATATCTGGTTGGTTTATTGTCATTATACTCGCCATTGTAGGATTTTTCTATAGTGCACGGCAATATCAGTCGGAAGGTATTGCAACAGAAATTACGACTGTCGAAATAGACAGTGACACCCTAATTATTAGAGTAGACGACATTTTTGTAGAAGAGTTTAATGCGACAAAACACTCTATAAGGTTAGATGTTATCCAGTCTGATGATGGTTTGGTCGAGATCAAAACACAGAAATCTGCAAGAGGAAGTGATGAGGCAACAGCAAAGTCTTCAACTGCACACATAGCCGATGCTTATCGACTCTCAAAAAACACACTAATGCTGAGTGAAAAAGTGTTATTGAAGGGGGATGGAAAAGCAGTTGCACCCACATTATCCATAACAGTAAAGGTACCAATCGGCCACACCGTTATTTTTCATGAATCCACAAAAAAGGTCATTCATAATATCGAAAATCTTCAGAATATCTACGATCCAAATATGGCAGGTCATTCATTTTATATGTCTGAAGCAGGGTTCAGGTGCCTTGACTGCAAAAGCCAAGATAAGCGTAGCTCTACAAAAAGCTACAACCAAGGTTTTAATAGATTAGAAGTAAGTGGTGCATTAAAAGTGGCGATAATAGAAGGAGAAAAACAGGATGTTGAAATACCAGAACGGATGGATGGTAAAAAATGGGTGGACGCAGAAATCCATAACAACACATTGTACCTAAAACAGAAGAATGGATTAGTGTCAGATAACCAAGAAATCATGGTCTACATTCCAGTACTGAAATCGATTAAACTAACAGGTGCGTCAAGCGCTAGAGTAGATGCAAGTGAACTTGAAAAAGCATACGTTGATATTGAACTTAAAGGGGCTTCAAAAATTAAATTTGTGGATGCAAAATGCGACAAAATATCGTTAGAAATGAGTGGCGCATCTTACGCCAGTTTTTCAGGAGAAACCGATTTGTTATTACTTGAAGCAGACGGGGCGTCTAATTTTGATGGATCTGGCTTAACGGCAGAAAATGTCAACTTGGACATGACTGGAGCTTCACAAGCGATTATTATAGCTATTTCAGAAGTGACAGGAAATATGAAAGGTGCGTCTAACTTTAAGTACCAAGGAAACCCAACAATCAAAGTTGATAGATCTGTTGGAGCCTCAATTAAACAAATGGATTAGTCTATAAAGACTGATCTTTCCGCGTCGGTAGGAATTCGACATGTATTTTTTTGACCAAACCATTTATATCGATTTCGAGCGATTACATCGTACATGTAATTTCGTAAAAACCGGGGCATCAACTTAAAAACGTAAGTCAGGGCGTATGGAAAGCCCAACCCTAAAGCAATTGCCAACACAGCATTTGATTTTTGTTTTATAACACCATTGTTGTAGTACACGAGGCTTTCTGGATTTTGAAGCGCTATTGACGTGTGTATTAATAGTTCCTTGGCGGTATTTGATTGTAAGGAAGCAAACCTAAATAGGTGCTTTTTATCCTTTTTTATCACGTAATCAACAGACGTGTTGCATAGATTGCATACGCCATCAAAAAAAATTATTGGAGATTCACTGTTTACTAAAGAGCCCACCTATTTGTTTTAGTTCTTCTCACATTAACAACTGTAATGCCGCAAAGTTGAATAAAGTTTCTCAAAATTGGTACTTTTGCACCACTCTAAAGGTACAAGTTCACGTAGCAAATAGAGGGGTTTTTTTCATAAGTTTCAAATCAAGGAATACATGACTCAAGTGACCGAAAAAGCAAATATCAGTAAAACAGAATTTCTTCAAGAAATCATCAACGATTATAAAATCGCATTCAGAAGTCGACAAGCAAGCTTGTTGGGGCGGAAAGAAGTGCTTACTGGTAAGGCTAAATTTGGCATTTTCGGGGATGGTAAGGAAGTCGCACAATTGGCCATGGCCAAGGCGTTCGAAAAAGGAGACTTCAGGTCTGGATACTATCGTGACCAGACTTTCATGTTTGCTAAAGGCATGAGTTCTGAACAAGAGTTTTTTGCCCAATTGTACGCCATTACAGATGTAAATGAAGAGCCAGCAAGCGCAGGTCGGAGCATGAACGGGCATTTTGGAACCCGATTGCTTAACGAAGACGGTAGTTGGAAAAGCCAAACTGAGGCATTCAACTCTTCAAGTGACATAAGCCCTACTGCAGGCCAAATGAGCAGATTGGTTGGATTGGCTTGGGCGTCTAAGTTGTATCGAAATAACGAGCAGCTTAAAGATTTGTCTAATTTTTCTATCGATGGTAATGAGGTTGCTTTTGGTACAATTGGAAATGCCAGCACGAGTGAAGGGGTGTTCTGGGAATCAATCAATGCAGCGGGAGTACTTCAGATACCAATGTTGGTGTCTATCTGGGATGATGCTTATGGCATATCTGTTCCAGCAAAATATCAAACGACTAAGGAAAATCTTAGCTCAATCTTAAAGGGTTTTAAAACCGATAAAGATGGTCAAGGGTATGATTTATATACTGTAAAGGGCTGGGACTACCCCGAATTGGTAAAGACATACGCGAAAGCAGCAGCCAAATGTCGGAAAACACATGTACCTGCTATCATACACGTAACTGAAGTTACACAGCCACAAGGTCATTCGACATCCGGTTCACACGAGAGATATAAATCTAAACAACGGTTGGAGTGGGAAGTGTCATACGATTGCCTTACTCAAATGCGTGACTGGATGATTAGGTCCAACGTTATTACTGAGAAGGAACTGCAAACGTTAGAATCTGAAGCAATTGAATTTGTAAGGCAGTCAAAAGATACAGCATGGAAAGCCTATATGGAGCCCATCAATGCGGAAAAGGAAGATTGTATTCAAGTATTGCAAACGGTTGGAGAGGAAGCCGTTAACGACGATATTTCACAATTGATTTCTGATCTAGCAAAAGACAAACAAGCCATTCGGAAAGATTTAGGGGTGACCGTATCTAAGGTTTTACGTTTAACTATAGGGGAAGATTTGGAGAGTAAAAATGGACTCATAAATTGGTATCAGGATTATAAAAGTGCCAACTACGAGCGATATAGCAGTCACTTATATAGTGAGTCACAATGGAATGCACTGAAGGTTAACGAAATACCAGCAGCTTACAGCGATGAGAGTCCCGTGTTGAATGGTTTTGAGATACTCCAACATTGTTTCGACGAAGCGCTTACACGTGACAAGACTGTAGTTGCGTTCGGTGAAGATCTTGGACATATTGGTGATGTTAACCAGGGGTTTGCTGGACTTCAGGAAAAACATGGATTAAACCGTGTGATGGATACCGGTATACGGGAGAATACAATTATTGGACAAGCTGTGGGAGCCTCACTGAGGGGATTACGTCCTATCGCAGAAATTCAATACCTGGACTACTTGATTTATGCCATTCAAATTATGAGTGATGATATTGCCACTCTTCAATACAGAACGAAAGGCGGTCAGAAGAATCCGGTGATTATTCGAACCAGAGGTCATCGGTTAGAGGGCATTTGGCACAGTGGCTCGCCTATGTCAATGATTATCAATGCAGTTCGGGGCATGCATGTGCTTGTTCCTAGAAACATGGTGAAAGCAGCGGGGTTTTATAATACGTTGTTACTATCTGACGAACCAGCTATTGTTGTCGAGTGTTTGAATGGATACAGACTAAAAGAGAGAAAGCCAGATAATTTAGGTTCCTATACCATGCCTTTGGGCCAGGTGGAGACCTTAAAAGAAGGCACAGATGTAACGTTGGTGACCTATGGATCATGTTGCAGAATTGCTGAAGATGCAATAAAACAATTGGAAGAACATGGTGTTTCAGTTGAATTGATTGACGTGCAGTCCTTGTTACCATTTGATTTAAACAAAGACATTGTAAAATCATTAGAGAAAACCAATAAGATTGTATTCTTAGATGAAGATGTGCCTGGTGGAGCTACAGCTTATATGTTGCAACAGGTATTAGAGAAGCAAAGCGGCTACGTGCATCTTGATGCCCAACCAAAAACGATCACTTCCAGAGCTCACAGAGCTGCGTACAGCACAGATGGTGATTATTTTTCCAAGCCGAATGCAGAGGACATATTCAAAGTAGTTTATGGTTTGATGAATGAAGATGACCCTCAGGAATATCTAGATTTTATCTAGAACCTGTGCTTAAGTTTTCCTAAGTATGGACAGTGCAATAGCTAAAAGAAAACCCATTTGATTCATGTTTAAATTTATTTAAAGCAGACAAAATGTTTGTCTAAAGTTTGGTTTATACATTAACTAATCGTAATATTGCAATGTACCTATGGGAATCACAAAAACAGACTTATTTGATGTAGCTCAAAACGAATTGGCATCAATTGCCAAGGCTTTCGCGCACCCAGCACGAATTGCTATCATCCAACATTTGCTTAAGGCGAATGCCTGCATCAACGGGGATTTGGTCAATGAGCTTGGTTTAGCGCAGGCTACGATTAGCCAGCATCTTAGAGAGTTAAAGGACACAGGTATTATTCAAGGTTCAATAGAAGGAACTACCATTAGCTATTGTATAAACTCAGTGCGCTGGCAACAGGTTCGAGATTTATTAAATAATTTGTTCGACCAATATTGCTGTGTTGATGACAATTGCTGTTAAACATTAAATACTCAAGTATTATGATATTATCAGATGTAAAATCAAGCTTAAAAACAATTGGAGAAGTACGTTTTAAATTGCCGAATGGCTCATATGTACCTCAACACTTTCATGTGACAGAAGTTGGAGTCATCTCAAAGAAATTTATCGATTGTGGTGGAGTGGTTAGAGATGAAAAAGTAATCAACTTTCAATTTTGGGAAGCCAACGACTTCGATCATCGCATTGCGCCCAATAAAATGTTGGATATCATCAACCTTTCTGAGCGCATCCTAAACTTGACCGATGAAAACATTGAAGTGGAGTATCAATCCAATACAATAGGAAAATACGGACTTGATTTTGATGGTAAAGATTTTGTACTCACCAACACATTTACCGACTGTTTGGCCAAAGATAATTGCGGGATTCCAACAGATAAAATTAAGATGAGCTTAGCCAGTATAGGTGAAAACGATGAATCATGCTGCACCCCTGGTGGCGGTTGTTGTTAAAACATAAGTAGAAAGATGCAAAACGATCGATTGGCAACATACATCCAGCAACTTGACGCATCTCACATCCCAAAAGAAAGGGCCGTAACCCTTGATGGTATTGTTGAGAAATTATGTCTCAAAATAGAAGATGGTCAGTCAGTTAACTTAAATTTTATTTGCACACATAATTCTAGACGTAGCCAATTTGCACAAGTTTGGATGCAGACCTTAGCGGCGAAGTATAAAAAGAATATCATGTGTTACTCCGGAGGTGTTGAAGTGACGACATGTAATAAAAGAACGATTGCGGCTTTAAAGGCAGTCGGGTTTCCCATTTCTGCTTCACAAGACTCCAATACCATTTACAAGGTTACATATGACGACACTAAACCGGTCATTGAATTGTATTCCAAATTGTACGACCATAAATCAACGCCAAGTGGATTCGTAGCCATCATGACTTGTGACCATGCTGATCAAAATTGTCCGTTTATACCTAACGCTAGTGAAAGATGGGCATTAAAGTATGTGGACCCCAAAGCATTTGATAACTCACCACGCGAGCAACAAGCTTATCTCGACACGTCGTTGCTCATAGCCACAGAAATCAATTATATTCTATCACATTTGTAAGCATTATGTCGCAGAACACAAAAAAATTAAGTTTCCTCAATCAATACCTTACGCTTTGGATATTTCTAGCCATGGCTATAGGTGTCGGAATTGGGTATTTCATACCTGAAACGGCTGGATTTGTTGACTCCTTGAGCAATGGCACCACCAATATTCCAATTGCAATAGGCCTCATTGTAATGATGTATCCGCCGTTAGCAAAAGTGAACTATAAATTACTTCCTGCAGTATTTACAAATGTGCGGGTGTTGAGTTTATCACTCCTATTGAATTGGGTTGTCGGACCCATATTGATGTTTGCGTTGGCCCTCATATTTTTACACGACTATCCTCAATATATGGTTGGCGTTATATTGATTGGTTTGGCACGATGTATTGCTATGGTACTGGTATGGAATGACTTAGCTGACGGAAGTAGTGAATATGGAGCCGGGCTTGTAGCACTAAATAGTGTTTTTCAAGTCTTTGGATATAGTTTTTATGCTTGGTTATTTATAACCAAACTTCCACCTCTTTTTGGATTTGAAGGTGCGCTAGTCGAAGTGTCAATAGGCACCATCGCAGAAAGTGTGGCCATTTATTTGGGCCTTCCATTTGTAGCCGGATTGGTGTCTAGAATGGTGTTGGTTAGGCGAAAGGGTGAGGACTGGTACAACAACAAGTTTATCCCTGCCATTTCACCAATGACGCTTATAGCTTTGTTATTTACAATTCTGGTCATGTTTTCACTGAAGGGAGAACACATTGTAAATCTACCTCTGGATGTGCTTCGTATTTCTGTACCACTCGTGTTATACTTCGTTATTATGTTTTTGATCAGTTTTGGGTTTAGCAAAATATTTGGTGCGAGCTATGCCCAGAATGCGTCCATTTCATTTACAGCCGCGGGCAATAATTTTGAATTGGCAATCGCGGTCGCAATTGCCGTATTCGGATTACACAGTAAACAAGCTTTTGCAGGGGTTATAGGACCATTAGTTGAAGTACCTGCACTCATTTTGTTGGTACGATTGTCGTTTTGGTTAAAGAAAAAATTGTATAAATAGTTTAAACGTTTGGTATGAAAAACTTTTCAATAGCGATACACGGAGGTGCGGGAACATTGCTCAAGGGTATGATGACAGATGATCTTGAGGAACAATACAAACATGCGCTACAAGAAAGTCTGGATGCGGGATACGACATGTTGAAAAAAGGTGAATCTGCTATTCACGCAGTTGAAACCGCTGTAACTTATTTAGAAAACTCACCCCTTTTTAACGCAGGTAAAGGGAGCGTTTTTACAGCTTCAGGCAATCACGAAATGGATGCCTCAATCATGGATGGCCGTTCGAAAGACGCTGGAGCTGTGAGCCTAATTACTGGCATAAAAAACCCAATTAAACTGGCTCGTGATGTCATGGAGAAATCGGAACATGTTTTTTTAGCAGGTGAAGGTGCCATGCAATTTGCCAATTCGCTGGGATATGAGGTGTTAGATCCAGCATACTTCTATAATGAGTTACGATACAATCAATGGCTAGAAATCAAAGATTCAGATCACTTTCAATTGGACCATAGTAAATCGAAAGATTCAAAATTTGGAACCGTAGGTGCCGTGGCATGTGATGCACAAGGAAATTTAGCAGCAGCAACATCAACTGGAGGTATGACAAATAAGCGATTTGGCCGAATAGGCGATAGTCCACTGATTGGGTCGGGGAATTATGCAAACAATAAGACTTGTGCCGTGTCTTGTACTGGTAGTGGGGAGTATTTTATACGTGGCGTGGTTGCCTACGAAGTCAGTGCGTTAATGGAGTTTAAGGGATTGAATGTGCATGATGCCGCGAGCGAAGTGATTCATAAAAGGATATTAGAAATTGGAGGAGACGGTGGGTTAATATCTGTTGACAACCAGGGTGTTATATCAATGCCGTTTAATACGGAAGGTATGTATAGAGGTCAGAAATCCTCAAACGGTTTATCTCAAGTTTTGATTTATAAGGACTAAGCCTAATCAAATTCAAACGGCGCGTCAATTGGCAATACTGTAACTTTTCGCTCCGCTAAGGAATAGTGGTCTGAATTAGATAAGACGTGAACCTTTAAATCAGTTATAGTCATCGGAGTACCCGGAGCAAGAATATTTTCGTTGTTGTGCACCAAACTTCGTCCATCAAAAACAATCACCATACCAGATCCAATGACCTTCATGTCGTTTCCGTTTTTGATCACTAGTCCAGTGTCTTCAGCCAAGCCAAAACCAACCAAAGTGGGGTACTTAGCCACGGCTTCACATATTCTTCCAAATCGACCTCGCATTATGAAATGAGTGTCAATCATTATTTCGGGCATTAACCCTAAACCGTGATACATAATAACAGCACCTTTAATGAACGCTTCCGTGCTACTCCCGCCGGCAATCATATGGCTCGACATGGCCATCGCACCAGCACTAGTACCGGCGATTACAAAGGATTCGTCATTTTGATATCGCTCCATCATGATTTGATGAATTGTGGTACCCTCAATTTTTTTAGTGATTTTAGATTGATCTCCTCCAGAAAACATCACACAGTCAGCTGCTTTGATTAAGTCAACAGCCCTCGACGATTCGGAATCTTCTCTAGACCTTATGTCTAATATTTCAATATCGGTACAACCAAGTATACCAAATGCATCTAGATAGTTTTTAGCTACTTCTTCGGGAACACTAGATGCTGTCGGGATAACAATAATTTTAGAGTCAGGTCCACCACTCTCTCTCACAACATGTGATAAAATGCCCTTTTTAATAAATTCGAACGATATATTTTCGTCTGTTTCTTCCCCTTTATTCTCATTCCCACCAATCGGAATTAACGTACCCTTAATCATCCAGCAAATTTGTATATAATTGAAAGTATTATTTCATTAATTGTTAAAAAAGTTATTATTGTATAAGTGGCTTGTCAAATCGCAACGTCTGCGGCAGTGATAAGCATTCTGTAGAACACGTTTACCTTAATTAGAAAGATCGGAAGAATATGAAAATCAGAGAAATTCTCGCTATGCGCGGCCCAAATTATTGGTCTGTAAGAAGGCATAAACTTATCGTAATGGTGCTGGATCTTGAAGAAATGGAGGAATTACCATCAAATAAAATTGATGGATTTTCGGATCGTTTAAAGGCGATGTTTCCTACAATGTTCGAGCATCGATGTTCAGTTGGTGAACCAGGTGGATTTTTTCAACGTGTGGAAGACGGTACCTGGATGGGTCATATCATTGAACATATTGCGCTGGAAATTCAATCTTTGGCAGGGATGGAAGTTGGTTTTGGAAGGACACGAACGTATGGTGAAGAAGGTGTTTACAATGTGGTTTTCGCTTACATGGAAGAAACTGCAGGGCGATATGCTGCAAAGTCTGCCGTTGGAATTTGTGAAGCGTTAATAGAGGGGAAACCATATGATTTGACGGAAGACATTCAGGAAATGCGGGTTTTACGTGAAAATGAACGACTCGGTCCAAGTACAGGATCGATTGTTGAAGAAGCGGAGAAACGTGGCATTCCTTGGATTCGATTAAACAAATATTCGTTATGTCAACTGGGTTATGGTGCGAATCAAAAACGAATTCAAGCTACCGTAACAAGTGAAACAAGCAACATAGGTGTAGAACTAGCCTGTGATAAGGAGGATACAAAATATTTATTGGAACGTGCAGAAGTAGAAGTTCCACGTGGTGAGATAATCCGAAGAGAACGGAGTTTGGAAGAGTCGTGTAGATATGTTGGTTTTCCACTTGTAATTAAACCAGTAGATGGCAATCATGGTAGAGGCATAACAGTTAACATTAATTCCCATGAAGATGCACTAACAGCATTTAGGGAAGCACAAAAGGTGTCAAAAGCCGTTATCATCGAAAAACTTATTACAGGTGAGGATTATCGATTACTCGTTATCAACAACAAATTGGTAGCTGCTGCAAAACGGACACCTGCAAATGTGGTAGGTAACGGAAAATCCACAATACAAGAACTCATTGATGAAGTAAATATAGATCCGCGGAGAGGGTATGGCCACGAAAAAGTGTTAACAGCCATCACAGCCAATGAACTAACATTAACCTTAATTCGAGGTAAAGGGTATGGGTTGGATTCGGTTTTACGAGATGGAGAAACACTCATTTTAAAAGACACGGCAAACTTAAGTACGGGAGGAACGGCTGAGGATGTTACAGACATTGTTCACCCAGCCAATGTGTTTATGGCAGAACGGATTTCTAAAATTATCGATCTGGATATTTGCGGCATAGATGTTATGACATCTGACATCAGCATTCCTTTATCAGAGACAGGTGGCGCTGTGCTTGAAGTAAATGCTGGACCAGGGTTTAGAATGCACTTGGCACCAACTTCAGGACTACCACGTAATGTAGCATCTCCGGTAATCGATAAATTATTTCCTCCTGGATCAAACTCCCGAATTCCAATCATTGCGGTGTCTGGAACAAATGGAAAAACAACAACTACACGATTGATTGCTCATATCGCAAAAATGAAGGGGTATAAAGTTGGGTACACCACTACGGACGGTGTGTATATTCAAAATAGGTTGCTCATGAAGGGTGATTGCACTGGACCAGCCAGTGCCGAGTTTGTACTTAAAGATCCAACCGTAAATTTTGCAGTGTTGGAGTGTGCTAGAGGTGGATTATTACGTGCCGGTCTTGGATTCGAAAATTGTGATGTCGGTATCGTAACCAATGTCGCAGCTGATCATTTAGGTCTTAAAGGTATTCATACCGTTGAACAACTTGCCAAAGTAAAAGGTGTTGTTCCTGAAACGGTTTTACCCAGTGGATACGCGATTTTAAACGCAGACGACGAGCTGGTTTATAAAATGCGAAAGAATGTAGAATGCAATGTGGCGTTGTTCTCTATGGATGAAGACAATATCCATATCAAAGCAATGCAAAAGAGAGATGGCTTAAGCGCGGTTTACGAAAACGGTTTCATCACAATTTGCAAGGGCGAATGGAAAATGAGGATAATAAAGGCCGTAAATGTGCCTTTAACATATGGCGGCAAAGCAAAATTCATGATACAGAATGTGTTGCCAGCAGTATTGGCTGCACATGTTCAAGGTTTTAGTAATGAAGATATCAAAGTTGCCTTAGAAACATTTATTCCATCTCCTACGCAAACACCAGGTAGGTTGAATATATTTAACTTTAAGGATTTTACGATCTTGTTGGATTACGCACACAACCCAGCGGGAATGCGTGCACTGCATCAGTTTATTGAAAACATTGAGGCTACAAAAATTGTTGGAATCATTGCCGGAATTGGAGACAGACGTGAAGAAGACAACAATGAAATGGGCAGTATTGCAGCTGAAATGTTTGATGAAATTATTATCAGACAAGACAAAAGACTAAGAGGTAAAACGGAAGAGGAGTTAATCAAAATGCTTAGTGATGGCATAAAAATGTTCGATCCTAATAAAAAAACGACCATTATCCCTTCAGAAAAAGACGCGATTATACATGCAGTGAATACGGCTGAAAAAGGGTCATTAATTGTGTTGTGTAGCGACGTTGTACCAGATGCGCTGGAGTTGGTTAAAAAGCTAAAAGAAGAAGAGGCAGACCGACTGTATGAGTTTACAACGGAGCAAATCCCGAATCAAATATAAATGCACCGACCAATGCTTCGAAACGAGCAATTGTGACAAACAAACTAGGCACTTCTTAATATTCAATCATTCATTACGCTTAAATTTGACGCTATGATTAAGTCTTTTAAAAAAGCATATCTTTTATTTCTATCTTTTACAATGTCGTTGTCGGTTTTTGGGCAGGGCAAAACATATAAGTACTTGATGGACGATGTGGCCTACAACTTCTATGAAGTTGTTGATTCGGCGGAGGCCTATTTTGACATTCATGGAACGGGTAAAGGCAGTGGTTGGAAAGGATACCAGCGATGGAAGAATGAAAATGAAAGCAAGTTTTATCCAACCGGTGATCGCAAGCAAGCTTATTACAGCGGGGCACAACACAGTTACCAAACGTTGAACAATGGCACGGTAAACAGCCATGCAAAAGCCTTAGAAAACGGATGGGAAGAACTTGGACCATGGGACGCGAATAACATAACAACACACTATTCACCAGGCATCGGACGCGTTGAAACTTTTTGGGTTAACCCATTAAACACGGATCATATTTTCCTTGGTTCTAGAAGTGGGGGGTTTTGGCGAACAATGGACGGAGGTAAAAACTGGGAAAACACGACTGACACCCTTGTCGTATCTGGTGTCGTATCAATTGCGGTAAACCCATTTGACATAAAAGACGTTTTAATAGCAATTCAACAGGGTGGTAACGCAAATACACATGGTATTTATCGATCTTTAGATGGTGGAACGACCTGGGTTGAAACAAAATTCAATCCGAGAGACGCCAATATTGGTGGTTTAGGCAAAAACCAAAGAATCTACAAATTGGCCTTTCATCCTACCCGCAAGGGGTTGGTATACATAGGAACGTCAAATGGCATGTATCGTTCTAAAAACGATTTGCAATCCTGGTCACAGGTGTTTTCTGGTTATGGGACGGATATCGAGTTCCACCCAACAAAATCCAACGTAGTGTACGCCTATAGCAATTACCAGACTGGTCAAAACTATTTGAAATATTCAAGCGATACGGGTGCGACTTGGAATAATTCAGCATTAATTTCTAATAATAACAATGCAAAGCTTTTTATATCTGTTTCTAAAAATCAACCCAACAATGTTTATGTCGCCTCATCCAATGGGATTTGGCGATCTAAAAATCAAGGCGCGTTTTTTACGTTTTTAAGTAACCCAGATGAAAGTTGTCAAGGATTTGCAGTGTCTGATTTGGACGTTAAAAACATGTTGTATGGATATGTGGATACCGAAGCGAGTTCTGATGAAGGCCAAACATTTACACAAGTAACAAAATGGAGCAACCGCAATGCGGCCTATGTACACGCTGATATCAGAACGTTAGAATGCATGGATGGTGTTTTTTATATTGGCACTGATGGTTATTTGGCTAAAAGCTCAGACAACGGAAAAACATGGACTAGATTGAATGACGGTACTGCTATCCGAGAGTTTTATGCGGTTGGCCTTAGTCAATCTAATATTGAACTGAACATTGCTGGTTCTCAGGATAATGGAACGAGTATACTGGAAGAAAGTGGTTGGATAGAATGGAATGGTGGTGATGGAATGGAGGGTCTTGTACAAACTCTTAACAGTGATTGGTTGATTGGAAGCTGGCAATATGGTTCACGGAACTACACAAGAGATGGCGGACAAACAAGAAAGACTGCAAATAACCCAAGGCGTGGTTCAGGTCAAGCCAATTGGGAAGCGCCATTACTGATGGATCCTTTGCATCAATTTAGATTGTATCACTTTGCTGATACCATTTATTCAAGTGATGACTTTGGTATCACATGGGAATTTTATAGTGCACCAGAAATTGGTCAAGTTAAAGACGCAGCCATCGCGCAAAACAATCCTGATATCATCGCAATTTCTCGTAATTCGACCATCCGGTTAACAACGGATGCTGGAAAAACATGGTCAGATATTCGGTCCAACTTACCAAATTACAGCGTAACAGACATTGAATTTGATCCAACGCGTGACAGTACAATTGTTGTAACATATAATCGGTATCAGAAAGACAATCAGAAAATATTTATATCCAATGATTTAGGAAAAACATGGAGCAATATCACCTATAATTTGGTTGACATGCCGCTAAGAACGGTTACCATCGACCAATCGGATTCTTCTTACTTATATGTGGGGGGTGAAATAGGTGTTTACTATAAAAGCCTGAATGGAACTGAATGGAAGCTGTACAACGAAAACTTCCCCAATGTGACCGTTAAAGACCTGGAGATACACTATGGCAGTAATACGTTGAGAGCGGCGACGTGGGGCCGTGGATTATGGGAAAATACGACGATTGGAAAGGCTACTTATCCAAGAATGCTACAAACGAGCATCACAGAAACGCCATCGGATAGAAAACCTAGGAAAGGACTTGATCAGTTTGTTACAACTGAAATTGAATCTAGTAATGGCGTGAAGTCAGCTAAACTTAGATGGTCAAAAAACAATATTAGCCTTAGTAATGAGATCGAATTGGAGAACGTCTCAGGCAATGTGTGGAAGTCTAAAACCGGTATTCCTTCAGAAAATGACAATGACAATATGTACTTCCAATTGATTGTTGAATCAAACAGTAATCAAGTCACAGAATCATTTCGATTCCATTACGTGGTGCGACCATTTGTGTATTGCTTAGGGCGAGGTGGCGCAGGAACAGGGGCAGATTGGATTAATCACGTTGAACTTGAAGAGATAAACAATACCACTATTCAAGAGTATTATGGAGACTATACAGATAAGGTCGCAAACCTGATGCAGAATCACACGTATAGCCTTGAAATGAAACTAAACTTTCACTTTGATTTAAATAAGATTGCTGCTTGGATAGACTATAATAAAAATGCTGAGTTCGATGCGGATGAAAAAATTACAATGGGTACTATAGACGGATCACACGGAAGCATTGGTCAATTTACAGTTCCAAGCGATGTAGTTTTAGATGACAGTTTACGACTTAGAGTGGTTTGTAGATATACCAGTAATGAAGTGGACCCATGTGGTCTAGAATCAGGAGAAGTGGAAGACTATACAGTTATCATTTCGAAAGATACTTTAAGTAGCATTAAAACACTTAATGTGCTTAATGCCAAAGTGTATCCAAATCCGAATGATGGCACTTTTACCATTGAATTGGACAAAGACGTCTTGGACGTAACAGTTACGATCTACGACAATGCTGGTAAATTGGTTTATACGCAAGCATTGGATTCAAAAGGTAAGCAGAAAATAAAGTCTAAGCTTACAACTGGCATCTATGTCTTAGAAATCACTTCTAACCAAGGCGTGAAATCTCAAAAACTAATTGTTGAGTAGGATAGAATTCTACCATATTTAAAACTCAAAGATGTTCTGAGTGTTTAAAAACAATGTGAAAGTAACTTTATGTTGACTTTCGTAAAATCTTGTTCGGGTTTTAAAATCCAAATAATGTATAACACAAACAACATTGGCTAAATATGTATGTAAAGAAGAATTTTACGTTTAAAGGCGTCATGTCTTTTTCTGGAGCGCATTTAGTATGGCTAACCGCATGGGCCACAGTGGTACCCGTGTTTATTGAATCGCTACATAAACGCGATATTTTTGGGTTCCAAGTACCATGGTTAGTCGTGTCATTGGTTGGTACCGCAGTTGCATTTTATGTTGGTTTTAAAAACAACAGTTCATACGATCGTTTATGGGAGGCACGTAAAATCTGGGGTGCTATTGTCAACAGCAGTAGAATTTGGGGTACGAATGTGAAAGGGTTTGTTTCTAATCAATTTAAAGACGAGCCTGAGGGTGAAAAAGCCATCAAGATGTGGCACACCAAACTATTATACCGTCACATCGCCTGGTTGTATGCTCTAAGAAGTCAATTGTTAATACCAACTCAATGGGAACATATCAACCAAGGTAGATTGGTCAGGCGAAAAACAAAATCGTCATTGAAGACCTACGGAATTGGTTTGTATGGAGATGAGCATACTACATTTGAAATACCTAGATGTCTGCCAGCTGATGAAGTCGAGAAATTGATTAACAGTCAAAATACGGCAACACAAATAATTGACCAGCAATCGCAAGATTTAAAACAATTAAGAGCTGACAATTTGATTGATGACTTTCGACACATGGAATTGCAAAAAATCTTAAACGATTTCTATGTGCACCAGGGAAAAGCTGAAAGAATCAAAAAATTTCCGCTTCCACGACAATATGGTAGTATGAGCATGGTGTTTGTTGGATTATTCATCTTCCTCTTACCGTTTGGGTTGGTACAAGTGTTTCATGATCTAAGCGAATGGGGCGCCTGGTTGTCGATACCATTTACAGTCATAGTGGGGTGGGTGTTTTTAATGATGGAGCTTATTGGCGATTATTCAGAAAACCCTTTTGAAGGTCTTGGCAATGATATTCCGATGTTATCTATATGTCGCACAATTGAAATTGACCTAAAGGAAATGTTAGGTGAAACCAATTTGCCACCAGCAATTAAGCCCGTAAATGATGTCTTAATGTAGCTTACAATATATTCAAACTTTTGTGTGAACTTTTTGGGTGTGAAACATCAATTTGTTGGACCACGAATAGCCAATTGACCTGTCATTACAGGAAGGTGTAACCTTAAAAGTTAAGTAAATATTAAAGATTTCTCAATGCCCACAATCATACAACTGAGCTGATTATAGACATAGCAAGGACTAATTTTCGATGCCAACTTTGTATAAAAAAGGCATGAGAAAACATTTATTAACAATTACACTAATCAGTCTATTTTGGTCAAGCCAATCTGAGGCTCAGGTAACAGCTGATTTTAGCACGTCGGACACCATTGTTTGCGGTGGGAAATTGACAAGATTTACCTACACAGGACAAGATGCAAAACTATTTCACTGGGATTTTGGAGACGGTACAGTGTCACAGTCGACGACCAACCCTATAAAAACAAAGAATTATTCAAGACCAGGCACCTACTTAGTGAAGTTGGTAGCAACAGATAGCGTGACGTCAGATACAGTAACTCAGTTTATAAGGGTACGACAGCTGATAGACATGTCTTTTAGCTTAAACGAATCCACGAGCACCGGTTACTATTGTCTGGGCTCCAATTTGTCTATTTCGGAATGGAGTACCATACAAGGGTTTGATTCAATCTTTTGGGATGTTGGAGACGGTTATATGTCTAACGAGCTCTATCCAAATCACACCTATACGACACCGGGGCAGTACCAATTAAAGCTGAGGCTAAAAGGATATTGTGGTGAAGATGAAGACTCAATAAGTGTTGGCATTGCGGACGATGAACGCGGAAAGGCAAATACCAGTTTAAGTGCATATCCAAACACAATTTGCCCGGGAGAAATGATTAACATTAGTGTATGGGCAGGAAGTACGCCACCAGACAGCACTAGGGTCTACCTTGGTGATGGAAACTCGACGATGTTGGACGAATTTGACTATACGTAAATGAATGAAGGGATGTACAACGTTAAGGCCGTGACTTACAATACATGTGGTGCAGACACAGCCGAACGTTTAATTAACGTAACGAAAAGTATAAAACGAAGAGGAAGTATTTATGTTAACGGGGAAGATCTTTGCTTAGGTCAATCCTTAAGGGGATCTTTAGGCGCTGGTTCTGCTATGCGGGCCATCCTAAATTACGACGATGGAAGCATCGATACGCTGAGCGATAACTATTCGTTTAAACATGTATATACAGTAAATGGGACTTACGACGTCACCGCAATCTTTGAATATTTTTGTGGCGAACCTGATACCGCAATCAAGACAGTTACTATTGGTACTCAAGTATTTAATTTTTCAATAACCCCTTACAGAAACTCATTTTGTCCTACAGAACTCGTTCAATTCAATCCACCATGGTTATACCTTGGAGATACGCTAAAGTTTGATTTTGGAGATGGTACATCAGCTCAATTTTTCGATACCGTTGGCGCAGTATCTCATGTTTATGATACGGCGGGAAGTTACTTGGTTAAAGCAACCAAATCCAATGCCTGTGGCTTTTCAAATCAAAGCCAGACGACTGTAACTGTGGCCTCAGGTGCCATGCCACATTTAAGCATTACAGCTGATTACGCTGGTCAGGAATCCCCTTTATGCCAGGACGATACCATTATGTTAAGGATGAGCGCGGAACAGTTCACGCTCAAAAATGCCATGTTTACTTTTGAAGATGGATCTTCATTAACGGGTGAAAGTGGTAAGATAACTTTTACTAAAGGACAACATCTTATAAAAGCCACAGCCGAAAATATGTGTGGGTCTAAATTGACTGGTTACTATACGCTGGACGTTTGGGACACCTTTCTTAACCCATCCTTGAGTTATTACTTCTATCCACTTACGCAATGTGTAAATCAAGAGTTTTTCTTCGATGTGTTTGCGAATGGGGCACAATCTATTACTTGGGATATGGGTGATGGTAACAGTTTTGATGGAGATGTAAATCTACCGCATATGATGTATGTGTACTCGGAGGCAGGTATGTATGACGTTAATATTGTAGCAAAAAATGGCTGTGGCAAGTCTACGGCCACGTCACGTTTAAATGTGGCAAGCGGACCAAGTTTGTCTTTCAGCAATACAGACCTTAATATCAACATTGGAGATTCAGTAACATTTACTCAAACGGCCACAGGTGGAGGTGAGATATACTGGGTATTTAACTTGAATTTGGACGATACGTCATCTGCAAAAGTGGTAACACGTGCATATCCGGTACGAGGCGTCTATACAGCAAGCTTGTTCGGGATAAATGATTTTGGATGTTGGGACACCATAACGAAAACAATCCGTGTCGGCATGGTGAGTATATCTAACTTACCGAGTGACACAGAACGCTTTATTGTTTACCCTAATCCAGCCAACAATGACATAAAAGTTAAAGTGTTGCAAGGGGTTTTGGATGTTGATGTTAGACTATTTGATATCACCGGAAAACAGCATACGATTCAACCCAAACAACTTGGTAAAGATTTGTATCAGTTCGATTTAGGAAAAATCAAAACGGGCATATATTTCATGAGAATTAAACAGGGTGAACACGTCTGTAATGCGAAAATAGTTGTGACCCACTAAAAAGTAATATGTTAAAAGCAGCTACCTAGGTGGCTGCTTTTCTTTTAGTCTTTTTTCCGAATTTTATAATGTAAAGTTATAACAGGCATCCACAAAAATTTAACAAAATGGTCGGTTCGAAGTAATCCGGCGTCATCTTCATAGACATGAAAGTTTTCTTTTAGGGTGCGCAGGTACCTGACTTTTACACGATTGTTAGAATTCGCAACCATCCTATAATAACCAGAATCACCGAAACCTTTACCTGAGGAAATCAACTTAAAACTGCCATCGGCTTCTGCTTTTGGCTTTAAAAAAACCGTCGAACTACCTTGTGGAAGTGGGAAGCTGACCTTAACACATGTTTGAACACATTTTGGTGGCTTTACGCTTGAGTATAGTCCAGTATAAATTACTTTTTCTGGGTTTGACAACTTCCGTAACCAACCGGTGTACTTCCTATTCCCCTGGTTATCAATCATTGGCAACACCTCGCTCTTCATTCCTCCTGCTAATTCCATTGCCGTTACAGGAAAGTTCAATTGATTCATTCTCCGACTAACAAAGGTGGTCAGTATCCATAAAAAGAGTCTTGAGGGAAAAGCAGAATGACTCCAAGCTTCCAAATCGTATTCAGACGTATGTTCATAGAAGTGTGTTATTGCAGGATTGACTTTTGAAGAATCAAATGCTACGCTATCCAGTACACTAAAATCTTTAAGTAAGCCAGCGTCTGGAGACTTTTCAATCTTCAAGTCGCGCTTAAGTGCTAGGTCGGCGTAAAACTCAGAACCGATATAAGTTTTGTCGCCCATTGGACTTTCAAGCCAGGGATCTGATTCAAAATTTATCTTTCTTCCTGTGATTGTTATCCAGAAATGGATTATTTGCTCAATTAGATACCCAATTGCGTTTGTCATTGATTACATGTGTTCATCAAAGCTAAGATTAAACCGACAAACAGTATGAGTTTATTCTTTGACCAATATTCCCATATCGTAAATCCGTTCTTCAAGTATTTCGCCACTCTCGTTGTAGAATGTCCATTTACCGTGCATGACTGAAGTGTTATAACTTTTTAACATGCGGTCGCCATGTGAAAAGGCACCTCGATGGTGTGTTGAAGGTGAAAAGATTAGTATGCCATTAGTTTTGATCTGACCATTGGTGTAGAAGGACGTGAAAGAATCGAGTGGAGTTAGATGGTAGTCGTAATCTACAGTTTGCATGTCAAATTCAAGAGCTACACTGTCCATTACGTAACCACGCGTTCGCCAATTAAAGGAATTTACAATTTCATCTGAGCCCTTAAACTTTAAAGTATCGTGAATTGTTGTTTGGATACGCAAACTCCCACTGATATCAAACTTCTGAAAAGACCAAGTTTGGGGACCAATTGGTTCCATAACATACACGAGACGATTCATATCGTCATGATAAGATTTTTGTGTTATTACGCCATTGTGATATTTTTTATCGAAGCGATAATTGTCATAGAAAGTCGAAATAGTTCCTGAGTTTATAGATTGATAAATTGAGTCTATGGTATACAGTTTGGTGACATCATTAAAAGTACGTAATGCTCCGGTTTGCGTTACGATCGACGCATTGACGTATCGGAAATTGGATTTATCTAAAAATATGTAAATCGGTTTTAAATGGAACGTTTCTTTCGTTGTAGGGTTAAACCCTCGGAGACGGTCAACCAATATAGTGCCCCCTCTTGCTTT
Organism: Bacteroidia bacterium; assembly: GCA_047620825.1. GTDB lineage: Bacteria > Bacteroidota > Bacteroidia > NS11-12g > UBA9320 > UBA987. The sequence goes on from JBLHOC010000001.1 coordinate 27,035, forward strand.
ATATATTCTGTGTCTGATTGAATCAGGAATATGCGAACCCTTAAATAGAAATTTTGAGAAACCTTCTGCATCTATTATTATCATGCGATAGGAAGTTACCTTAGCACTTGGTAGAGAACTAAGACCCGTGTTCCCATATGACAGGCGAATGCTTGTATGAATAGCAACTGCGCTTCTGGCCATATGTGACCCCGATTCAATTGTACCAAGTTTAGCTATAGGTTTGGGTAACTGTTTTAACCTTATGCTAAGAGAGTCAATCCAAATCGTATCCTTTTTACGCTTGTATCCGACGTAAACAGTGCCTCTACCTCGTGATAAGGCCAATATAGAAGTGCTGCTATCTGACTTTTTCAGTTCAATGTTATCAGATGTTTTAACAATGATTTTACTGGCTTTAACATTGCTTATTGAAACTTGTATGTTATCCGGAATGCCAACATACAATGCATTATTGTTGTTTAACTGAATCGCAGCATTTTGACCAAAAGAAAAACTAGAAACGGCACACGCAAGTACAGTACAAATTAGAATGAGTGATTTCTTCATGTTTTAGGAATTGGTTAAATAGCAACCCCACTAGAAATCTAGAGGACTACTGAACAACAACTCGTTTAACAGCTGTTTTATTTTCCATATCAATCGTTACATGGTAAACACCTGGTGCCAAATGTGACGTCACTTCAAATCTTGACTGATTCAAGTTTGTTGTTTTGTACATTACGCGACCGTTAATATCTGTAATTCGAATGGTATTTATCGCTTCACCAGTAGTTTCAATTATAAAATTGCCGGTTGATGGATTTGGTATAACCGTAGCCTGATGGTTGTTATCAAAACCAGGTACGCTAAGACCAATAGCATCAATGCAATCTGACCTTTTTGTACAGTTACTTAAGGTAATGTCGACCGCATAAGTCCCAGAACTTTGCGGTGTATACGATATAGATGTTTCACCATTTATTGACCTATCGGTTTTACAATCCACCCATTGGTATCCATCTGCAACTTGATCAGCTGTTAGCGTGCTACCAGATACCATTACGTTGTTATTGATGGTCGTTACTTCAAGATCGATGGTAACAAAGGAGTCACAGCCTTGACCAGTAACATCTGTAAATTCAATGACTTCGGATGAGGTTCGCCATATGTTATTGACCATAATGGAATCACAAGCTTCTACCTTGTCACTGGTTACTTTAGTATCAGACAAGACTAAGTCATAAGCAATGATAGAATCACAACCAAACTGAGAGGTATAACGTTCTGTGTGCACGCCATTAGTTAAATAGTGCTTTCCAGATGGAGCAATAAATGAATCACAGTCTTGCACAGGTACGGTTACATTACTTATGTCGTGAATAGTTAAGTCTATAATTATCAATGAATCACATTTATGTTGATTGGCCTTAGATAGTTTTTCTTTATAAATGCCGGTCTTGGTGTACGTATTGCCTAGGCTTGATTTAAAACGATCGCAATGTGTTTCAACCATTGTAAATGAACTTGATTCATTCACGTCAATATCTATGGTGTGTGTAGAGTCACACCCAGTAACAGCGGTTCCGTTTTGAGTCAATTGCACATCGGTAAAATACCATTTGCCATCCACGCGAGTAGAATCACACACAACTAAATCTTCTTGAGTCTCCAATTTTTGGTTTACAAGCACTTCCATTAAAAGTACGGAGTCACAACCCTTTGGTGTTACACCTTTTAAGGTGTCTCGATACAACCCAGTTTGATAATATACATTTCCTAACGGTGTAACAAATGAATCGCAAACTGTATGTCTAGTGAATTTATATATTCTACCAAGTTCTACTTTTAATGTGATTATAGAATCACATCCAGCGGTGTTGGTTAACGTTGTTGTATAAGTACCAGGAGAAGTATATACTTTACCTTTTGACGTCGTGTAACTATAGCAACCAAAAACATCTTTGTTGGATTTGGTATCGCCACCTGTTAATGTGTCTCCTGTAATCCAATTAGATCCTGATCCTGATAGCGTAAAGTTACTAAGCGTACCGTTTTTCTTGCTGCTTGAATAGTCTTTGGCCGTTTTGTTGGACTTATTAGAAGAATCTGCGTCTCCCTCATTTAGTTTAAAATAACCGACTAAACCCTTGGGGTAATTACAATATTCTTTTTCCATATCGGCTTTAATAGCGGATGCTGACCGAACAAAGTTGAAAATTCTAACTTCGTCAATATCACCGTCGAAGTTATTGGTCCCATCAATTCGCTGACCTATGCGAATGTTAACAGACGTGCCAGTGCTAATATTTGTGGCAGTAATACTTCCGCTCGCATCCAACACCCCGTCAACATAAAGTTTTATGTCATTTTGCTTTCCGATCTGAGCATAGGTGGCCGCAACATGGTGCCACTTGCCATCATTAATTGCAGTTTTACCATTTATTCCTGCCCCAGAAAACTCTAATCGTAGTGCATTTCCAGATAATATATTTAGCGTAAATCTAGCTCCAGAACTAGCAGCACCCCAATCCACAATCACCTTTTGCTTCCCTCCTTTATTTGGGTCACAATTGGCAGTGGTTCGTATCATTGCTTCCACAGTCCTTGCGTTTTGCCCAGAAATACCAGGATGTGTTGTTTGAATAAAATCATCGCTTCCGTCAAAGTTTAACGCAACGTTTTGTGCAGAGGACGTAAGACTAAAACCGCAAAATAAGAGAATAATTAAGGTGTAAATGGGAGCTTTCATAACAAGGCTATTTATACAATATTATGCATAAACCTTTGTTCACGGTGACTACAATCAGGCAATTGATTGTTTTCCACTCAAAGGAACAGGGGTTCTTGCAGCGAAATACGTATGAAATGAAAACTAATTTAAAACACAAATATTTAGTCTACCTCTTCGTAATCTACATACGTCCCGTCATCCTTTGTGGATTGGGGGGGTGTGTTCTTGGATTCTATGTTAATCTCTCCTTCGTGCCTAGTTTGTTTCTGAGCTGCACGCGTTTGATCAATAATCGCATCACGTTGTTGTAAGACCAACTTGCGGAACTTCCATGCCCTGCGAATAAATTGGATCACCAAATAACCGACTATAATTAAAAGTATGTTTCTCAAATTACTTACTTAAGTACATTGATTTTTCTTTGTATAACTCTCTAAAGTATGGGTCTTTCAAATCATCTACAAAGTAAATGGATTCACCAGTGGATTTCATTTCTGGGCCTAATTCCTTATTTACATTTGGGAATTTGTTAAACGAGAAAACTGGTTTTTTAATGGCGTATCCTTTAGGTTTTTTAACAATGTCGAAGTCTTTTAGTTTGTGTGTACCCAACATTATTTTCGTTGCAATATTTACATATGGCACTTCATAGGCTTTGCAAATAAATGGAACAGTCCGAGAACCACGCGGGTTAGCCTCAATCACATACACTTTTTCATTCTTAACTGCGAATTGTATATTTAAAAGACCTATGATATTAAGCGCATGTGCAATCTGTATGGTGTAAGCTTCCATTTGGTCTAAAACCACCTGGGAGAAACTAAATGGAGGAAGCACTGCAGATGAATCGCCAGAATGAATTCCAGCTGGTTCAATATGCTCCATCATACCCAAAATATGCACATCCTCTCCGTCACAAATACTATCGCTTTCAGACTCCTCTGCACGGTCTAAGAAATGATCAACTAATATTTTATTGTCTGGCAAGTCACCTTGTAGTTCAATGACCGCTTTCTGTAAATCTTCATCGTTAATAACGATTTTCATGCCTTGTCCACCCAAAACATATGATGGACGAACCAACACAGGATAACCTACGCGATTCGCAATTTCAACCGCTTCATAAGCATTTTCTGCCACACCATACTCTGGATATGGGATGCCCAACTCTTTCAATAAGTCGGAGAATGATCCACGGTCTTCAGCTAAATCCATGTCTGGATAATCGGTTCCAATAATTTTAATGCCACGAGCGTGCAGTTTTTCTGCAAGCTTCAATGCTGTTTGTCCGCCTAACTGAACGATGACACCTTCTGGTTTCTCAAGTTCAATTATTTCTAACAAGTGCTCCCAAAAAACTGGTTCAAAATATAGCTTACTTGCCATGTCGAAATCAGTTGAAACCGTTTCTGGGTTACAGTTAATCATGATGGCCTCATAGTCCATTTCTTTTGCGGCAATTAGACCATGAACACAACAATAATCAAACTCAATACCTTGTCCAATTCGATTAGGTCCTGCCCCTAATACAACGACCTTCTTTTTATCAGATACGATGGACTCGTTTTCACCTTCAAAAGTTGAGTAATAATAATTTGTAGGCGATTCGAATTCAGCTGAACATGTGTCAACCATCTTATAAACTCGAGATATGCCTAATGATTTTCTTTTAAGAAAGACCTCATCCTCTGTACAGTCTCCCATCACATGGGCAATCTGAAAATCGGAAAAACCTTTTTCTTTGGCGATTCTTAGAATGGAAGGTTCAACATTTTGAAGGGTGTATTTTTTGATTTCACGTTCGGTTTTAACAAGATCATAAATCTGTTCCAAAAACCAGCGATCGATCTTTGTGATTTCTTGAATCGAGGTAATAGGTATACCCAAGGAAACAGCATCTTTTATGTGGAATAGTCTGTCCCAACTTGGATGTTTTAAGCTGTTTACGATTACATCAAGGTTTCGTTCTTGGTAGCCATCGCAACCTAGGCCCATTCGCTTAAGTTCCAAACTCTGACAAGCTTTTTGAAGGGCTTCTTGGAAACTCCGACCAATAGCCATTACTTCTCCAACCGACTTCATCTGCAAGCCCAGTTCTGTATCAGCACCAGGGAATTTAGCAAAATTCCATCTTGGGATTTTTACAATGGTGTAATCAATCGAAGGCTCAAAAAATGCAGAGGTTGTTTTGGTAACCGGATTTTTTAGTTCATCTAAGTAATATCCAACAGCCAACTTTGCTGCGATTTTGGCAATCGGATAACCCGTGGCTTTGGAAGCCAACGCCGATGACCGACTAACTCTAGGATTTATTTCAATGGCAATAATGTTTTCAGTATCTGGATCAACAGAAAATTGAACATTACATCCTCCAGCAAAGTTTCCGATGCTTCGCATCATTTTGATGGACTGATCTCGCATGTCTTGAAAACAGGTATCACTTAACGTCATTGCAGGCGCAACGGTTATAGAGTCACCTGTATGTATGCCCATTGGATCAAAATTTTCAATGGTGCAAATGATGGCAATATTGTCGTTTGAGTCTCGCAGTAACTCTAATTCATATTCTTTCCAACCCAAAACAGCTCTTTCAACAAGCACCTCATGTGTAGGTGAAGCTTCGAGGCCTCTTTTGAGTAATTCATCGAATTCACTTTTGTCATGGACAAACCCACCACCATAACCACCAAGGGTGTATGACGGACGAATTACTAATGGGAAACCCAATAGTTGAGCAGCTTCTTTTCCTTCAAGAAAGGAATTTGCGATTTTAGATGGTGCAACCCCAACACCAATTTCGACCATTAATTTTCGGAACTCTTCACGATTTTCCGTTTTTTCAACGGCCTCCATGTCAACCCCAATCATTCGAATATTGTACTCTTCCCATATGCCAAGTTCATCTACTTCCTTGGCTAGGTTTAATGCAGTTTGCCCACCCATGGTTGGCAAAACGGCATCTATTTGATGCTTCTTTAAAATGGTGACGATCGACTCGGGTGTTAACGGCAACAAGTAAATGTTGTCTGCCATTACAGGGTCGGTCATTATAGTAGCCGGGTTGGAATTGATCAGTGTCACTGAAATCCCTTCTTCCATTAAACTTCTGGAAGCTTGAGAGCCAGCGTAATCAAACTCACATGCTTGACCAATTATAATGGGACCGCTTCCGATAATTAAGACTGATTTTATTGAGGTATCTTTGGGCATTAGATGTGTTTCAAATTCGGCAAAATTAAGACAATAATATACTAAATACCTTATTGTGGAAAAGCAATTTCATTGGAGGAATTCAACCATAAATTACGTTGAATTTGGATCTGGTCAAGAGACTTTAATCTGTTTTCATGGTTATGGCCAAGATTGTACAGTGTTTAATGTTTTAGAACCCAGTTTGGGTCTGCGGTATCATTTGGTGTCTGTCGATTTACCTTTCCAAGGAAAAACGGTTTGGGGCGAATCTGAAAAACTAAGTCCAATCTTGCTTGGGGATTTAATGACGAGATTTTTAAACCACGTCAATGCAAGCAAAAAAATAAGTCTATTGGGTTACAGCATTGGCGGAAATTATGCACTTGGATTTTCCATGGCTTTTAAAGCCCGAATTAATGATTTGTGGTTAATAGCCGCAGACGGTTTAAAGCGTAAACCTGCGTTCAATTTTATCACTAAAACAAGTCTTGGTAGGTGGTTATTTAGATTATTTGTTTTGTATCCAGGTTGGTTTTTTTCAACTATTAAAGTGGTAAAAAAACTAGGCCTCGTGGATCCAAAACCCTTGAAGTTTTATAAGTCTACCATAGATACGGTTATTAAAAGGCAAGAACTGTTTAATCGCTGGGCGAGCACGGCTCGAATTAGTCCAGGCGTAAAAAAGACCACGAGAGAATTACAACAGTCGGACATAAAGGTTTACTTAATCTATGGCAAAAGGGATACTGTTATTTCTTACAAAAGTGCGGAGCGATTTGAGAAACAAATACCCAATGCACAGCTATTCTTGATAGATAAGGGTCATCGATTGTTGGTTCATGAAACGAATGACGTCATTCAAACAGCATTAGGTCAATAGGACAGCAATTAATTGGGCAACAAATCCAAACGTAAAGAGGATGGCGCCAATGATCAGTGCATTTTTCCGTGTTTCGTTATTGTGCAATAGTTTGAATGTTAACGGAATCGCCACTTTATTTTCTAAGTAGGATTTGATTTTTTTATATCTAAACATAAAAACGATGTATAGCAACGTAAATAGACCCATGGTAATGAAATATATTGTAGGGTTGATATAAATCTCTCCAGTTTGTGACATCTGATATGCGTTATAGCCACTAATGCCAATAAATGTTAGACCATAGCCAAGAATAATAGTCAGCGTCACGATGATTGGAATATAGGTAACAAGCTTTTTGATACCAGACTCCATTCGGATTAAGGTTTGTGCACCCAACAACTCTGGAGCTGCAAACCAGAACGCGAAGAACTGACAAATTAAACCAATCACTGTTAGCGTTTTCATAGTACAATGTTACACCTTTGAACAAATTTTTAGGGATGCAGAAAGCAATACAATTTATCATGAGGGTTTTGGGTGGGATACACCCAAGGCTTGGAGCTGGAATCGCATTTTTCCTCTTTTTTAAACCTTTTAGGTTGAAATCACATCCAAAAGACTTAGAAAAAAAAGCAACTGGAACCCAGCTTGATTTCACGATTGCCAATAAAAAAACGAGTGCTTGGTATTGGGGGGAAGGTCCGGTTGTAATTTTGGTCCACGGTTGGAGCAGTAAAGGTTTTCATTTTAGAAACTTTATTGACCCAATGGTTAAACGCGGTCTTACAGTTGTCATTCCAGATTTGCCAGGTCACGTCAATTCTGAGGGGAAATCTACCAATGTCCTGGAGTTTAAGGAAACGATTAACGCCATTATTACCCATTTTGGGCAGGTAAATGGGCTCGTAGGGCACTCGCTGGGTGCTATGGCATGTATTTTACTGTTGGCCGACAATGAGGTTGTTACAAACAAATTGGTGGTCTTCAATTCCGCGGTTTATGCTGGAACGATCATGGATCGTTTTATGGAGCAAATCCATGGGAACGATAAAATCAGACGTGCTCTATATAAAAAGTTAAAGGCGGAATTTGGTCAAGATTTTGATTATTACTCCACCATTGACAGAATCCAAGAAGTTTCAAAAGTACCTGACCTATTGGTGATTGGTGATGAACATGATTTGGAAGTACCAGTGGGTGAAGCAAAGGATTTAGCCAAGTTGATGAAAGGGGAACTTCATATTACCCAAAACCTTGGGCACAATGGAGGTATTAAAGATCCAGACGTCGTTGATTTTGTCGTTGATTTTTTGGCAAAAAAAAACCGAGCTTAATAGCCCGGTCGTAAGTCATATGGAGAAGCTAATTATAGCTCATCCTCATTAAAGAAATAATCGTCTGTTGTTGGATATTCACTCCAAACTTCATCGATGGATTCGAAAGCGTCTCCATCATCCTCAAGCTCTTGTAAGTTTTCAACTACTTCAAGAGGTGATCCAGAACGAATTGCATAATCAATCAACTCATCCTTGCTCGCTGGCCATGGTGCGTCGTCCAAATATGATGCTAATTCTAAAGTCCAATACATAATTCTAAATTTATCTGTCCCAATTGTTCGCGAAAATAATTTTCTATATGAAAAAAACAAGCTAAAATGTTATTAGTTTTTATTTTAGCATTTTTTCATTAAAATCAACATAAGTGACTGTTAATAAACAAATTGCATCCTACATAGCAGACTATTAACAGCATTTCTCTTCATAAAAAGAGGTTGTCCAACCTAATTTGACGCTTGAAACATGGCGATTGCACCAGCAACCGACACATTTAACGACTCAATATCGTCTGAAATATCAATGCGATATGTCTCATCACAAAGCGATAAACTGTTTTCATGTATACCTGTTTCTTCACTTCCAAGGACGATGGCAATGGGGTCGGTAACCGTCATTTTTTGAATCGAAACTTTCGATTTTTCAGTTATACCGATCACTTTTAAACCAAAACCTTTCATGGCTTCTAAGCTTCTGCTTAAGTTAATTACTTTGGCTACGGGTATTTTCATAAGTGCCCCAGCAGATGCCTTTACGGCATCTTCATGAATCAGTGCAGACCCCTTGTTTGGAACAACAACAGCATGAAAACCAAAAGCCAAAGCAGAACGACTTAATGCACCAAAATTCCGAACATCAGTAATACCATCTAACACTAATATTTTTGGATTTTCTCCTGCTTCAAATGTTCGTGTAATTATTTCGTCAATACCGACATTAGGAATGAGGGACAAGAAGGCAACTACACCTTGATGATTGCCTCTATTCAACCTATTCAGTTTATGAATTGGCACGTGATGGACCGGCATGCGTTTGGATTTAATAAGCGCATTCAATTCCATCAATGCCGAGCCTTTATCAGTCTTTAGAATATAAATTCTTTCAAACTCTTTTCCAGACTCTATCGCTTCTTGTACGGCATGAATACCGTAAATCAATTGCTTTTTAGGTGCTTGTTTTTCCATAACTGTCCGTTTGACTTATGCCTTACGGTGAATAGTTTACCTTAAACCACCTTGTAAATTAGTCAGTGTTTGAACTGCAGTTGAATCGTTAAATCGTTGTGCCATATTCAAATTCTGTTGCAGATCTCTAGTTGTTGCTTCCAGTTTTTGCTTTCCAATTTTCTTAAACTTTCTGTTTTTCTGAGTGGCCAAGATTCTATAATAAGCCATTTCTTCAGAAATCTGAGTCACACTTTTGTGTAACAGCTCTCTTGCAAGTTCAGGCTCTCCGCTTGAGTTTAGCATTTCTACATAGTAGGAACGGATATACGTATCCATTGGTAAAACAGACTCTGGTATAACACGTAATGCTTCAACAAGCAACTCTTTGGCCCTTGCCGTATCTCCTTGACTGATGTACTGTTGTGCAACTTGCACGAACAAGATTCTCAAGTTACGAGGTACAAGTGTTGCTTTGTGATCAAGGAACATTGTGCCCTTGTCCATATTACCCCACTCAAAGTCTTTCATCAACCGCTGATAAATTAGATCCTTATCTGTTAAGCCTCTTAATTGATCCCACTTGTGCTTCATTGGCACTAATCTGTAAGTTAAGCCTTCATGCCTCAAATATGATTCTAAACCAGCATAGGTGTCGTCACCTGTAGTGGTTGTGAAATAGATAGGTCGTTCCCATCCATTTGCGGCGTTGGTCGCTATGATATCAAGCATAACAACACTTCCTTTCATCAATCTAGTACCTAAGTTAAATTGGATAAAGTCAACAATGTTGGCAGTATCTGCTTCCGTTACAACACCAGCTTTTAATACAGCGGCTCTGTCAACAGGTACCAACACATTTCGACTCGGCAGGTAATTTTCTAAGTCACCCGGTTTAGCCGAATTTTGAGCTGCTTTGTGGCGGTCATTATCACTAACTAAAAACTTAAGTATTGTTGAAAGCTTATAATAGTCTTTATCGTTAAAGAATGGATTTTCACGTTTCCAAGAAATACCTTCACGTTCACCGTCCCTAAGTTTTTCATTTGGGATAATGGACAAAGGCAATGGTTCAGAACCATAATACTTCCGTGTTAAGGCTTGCGCATAGTATTCTGTGCTCAATAAACTAAGGTTAATAACTCTTACGTCCGTTCTGTAACCTTCTACGTTTTGAGCGTACCAAAGTGGATATGTATCGTTGTCACCATTGGTGAATAAAATAGCATTTGGCGCACATGAATTAAGATAGTTTTTAGCAAAGCTAATACCTAGGTATCTATCCGATCTATCGTGATCATCCCAGTTTTCAGACCCCATAAGATATGGTGCGGTCGAACACAGAATGATGGCTATTACAGCCGCAAGTCGTCCGTTCATATATTTCTTAAGTGCTTGGGCGATTGCTAACACGGCCAAGCCTATCCAAATACAGAATGTTTGAAAAGACCCAACGTTGGTATAATCACGCTCTCTAGGTTCTAGTGGCGGCTGGTTTAGGTACATTACGATCATCATACCAGTAAACACAAATAGCGTCAAGACAACTATAGCATCAAGCTTTTGACGTGTGAATTGGAACAAAATACCAATTAGGCCAAGTAGGAACGGGATTAAATAATATTTATTACGTGCCTTATTGCTTGAAAGGGAGGCAGGAATGTTGTCTTGTGGACCAATACGACGGGTATCAAAAGCACCAATTCCACTCATCCAGTTTCCATCGAAAATGTTATTGTCTACGTTTTGAATATCACTTTGTCTTCCACCAAAATTCCAGAAAAAATAGCGCCAATACATCCATCCCAATTGATAATTCATCATGAAACCCATGTTGTCTTTAAAATCAGGTGTTACAACCTCCTTAGGACCGTCTGGATTGTTAGGGTTTGCTTTTTCACGCTCCTTGTACCAATACTTATATCCTTTGTTTTTGTCTGTCAAATCACCCATTCTTGGGAAATTCGTTAAATATCTCTCATCCCAAACGTACTCTGTTCGGTTTCCAGTTTTAACATAAACATCCTTTCCACTTGCGTCCTTACCGTTTCTATAAGTCGCGGAACCTTGTTTATAATATGGAGGCGCTAAACGACCGTTGTAGTATGGCCCTTTAAATAATGGCCTGTCGCCATATTGCTCACGCTGAATGTAGCTTAAAAGACTGTGGGCGTCCTCAGGGTCGTTCATATCGATAGCTGGTTCAGCCAATGATCGAATTACAACCATGGAATATGAGCTATATCCGATCAGAATGAATGTTGTACATAACATCACCAAATTCAACAATGGCTTGTTGGTTTTAATTGTATAACGAATGCCCAGAACTACTAAAGCAATTACAAGGGCTACCGTAAAGAGCACGCCTGAATTAAAAGGCAATCCCATAGTGTTAACGAATATCTTATCGAAGAAAGCTGCTAGCTTAGGTATCCCAGGAATCAAACCCCAATTGATAACTACCAATGCCCCAGCGCCAATACCCAATGCACGCAAAACATTAAGTTTTGATACTTGATATTGGTTAAAGAAATAGTATAAGACTACTGCGGGTATTACTAGTAAGTTTAGCAAGTGAAGGCCAATAGACAAACCGATGGTGTATGCTATAAAGACCAACCAACGATTGGCTGTCGACTTATTTTTATTGGTTTCCCATTTAAGAATGCCCCAGAATGATAGCGCGGTAAATAACGAAGATGACGCGTAAACCTCTGCTTCAACGGCACTGAACCAGAAAGTATCCATAAAAGTCAGTGCTAAGCCTCCAATAAGACCAGAGCCAAAAATGGAGAGTGCATTTTCAAAAGACACTTTAGGATCTTGAACATTTAATCCCAATGCTTTCACAGCGAAATGCGTAATAATCCAAAATGTAAACCCAACAGTTAATGCACTTGCAACAACAGATAGCATATTTACGGCAAGCGCTATATATTCAGCACTAGGGGCAAACATGGAAAACAACCTGCCTATCAACAAGAAAAGAGGTGCTCCAGGAGGGTGTACAACTTGCAAACTTTTGGAAGCAGAAATGAATTCACCACAGTCCCAAAGAGGAACAGAAGGCTCAACAGTTAGAGTGTAAACCACCATTGCGATAGCAAAACTTAACCAACCAAGAATGTTGTTCCAGAATTTATATTGTATCATATTCGTGCGTGTCTTTATTGTCACAAAAATATTTCTTTTTTTTACACCTAAAAGTTAATGTATGTATATCGGAGAATATAAAGTCCTAGACGTCGAATATGACGAGCTAATAGGACTAGCAAGTCACTATAAAAACGCGTATCAAGGCAATTCTCCATTTCCTAACATTTATTTCGACGATTTCTTCAATGATGCGTTTTTATCAGAGGTGTTATCCGAGTTTCCTGAGATGGGTGATAAAGGGGATATTCAGTATAAAACCCCAAACGAGGTAAAATTAGCGTCTAGAGGTGAAGATCGATTTGGTAAGGCGACTAAAGTGTTCATGCATTTTTTAAATTCAGAACCGTTTTTAAACTTTTTATCTGAACTTACAGGAATTGAAGATTTAATGGGAGACCCATATTATGAAGGTGGTGGGTGTCATCAAATCAAACGAGGCGGATTTCTAAAAGTACATGCAGACTTTAACAAACACAAACGAACCGACCTTGATCGACGGTTAAACGTATTGGTGTATTTAAACAAAGACTGGAAAGAGGAGTATGGAGGGCACTTTGAGCTTTGGAATGGAGACATGACAAAAGGAGAAAAGAAGATATTGCCCTTGTTCAATAGAATGGCTATGTTTTCGACCACAGACTTCTCTTATCACGGACATCCAGACAAACTAAATTGTCCTAAAGACCGAAGTCGACGTTCTTTGGCCTTGTACTATTATACCAATGGACGCCCTGCTAGCGAGGTGAATGAAGGATTGGAAGACCACACCACATTATTTGTGGATCGCAAAGGTGTTGAAACCGAAAAAGGGATGCGTGTTTACAATGGCATTGTAAATTTTGCGAATGCCTGGATGCCCCCAATCGTATGGAAAGGAATAAAGCACATCAGAAATAAGTAACGTGTTAAGATAAAAAAGATTTTAACATCCAGATTGTCTTTTCTTGTTCTGAAATATATTGCGTCATCAAGTCTGATGTAGCAATGTCACCATTGTCTTCCGCTAGCTGCAACGTTTCTCTTTGCTGTACCACAAGTTGTTCAAGCTGTATTCTTATCTGACTCACAGCCTCAGCGCCGTCTGTTATGTTCACATGAACATTTACCTTAGTATGTGTCATATAGTCCTTAAAACTATGAAATGGGGTTGACTCTAGGGTCAAAATACGCTCTGCTATTTCGTCTATCTTGATTTGAGCATTGTTGTAAAACTCCTCAAACTTGAGGTGCAGCTCAAAAAAATTTTTACCGATAATATTCCAATGATAGCCGCGTAAATTTTGGTAAAACACTTGATACGAAGAAAGTAAGTCGTTTAACCGTTTTACAGTGCTAGAAACACCGTTGGCATTTAAACCTAGTATCGAATTTGTCATGTCGTAACTCTTTTGGTACAACAAAGTTCAAGCATAAAAAACCCCTATACCAATTGATTCTTGACATAGGGGTATCAATATTTTTCATACCGAAAATGACCTACCAGTCATCCTCTTCTTCAAGTGGCGCAGTTTGACAAGATTTTTGTAACGCGGCCATCATCGTATTAATTTTTTTATCTGCTGCAATGAGTACTCTGTCTCCTGCGCGTACATCGTCCTCACTCTTCATTAAATATTCGAAGTAAGTCCGTTCACCTTCTTTTTCTCCAGGTCTAGGGTCCGCAATGTGCACCAAGTTTTTAACTGTATATCTATACCGACCATCTCTCACTCTAATCTCCATGTCGTATTCTACCTGTCCGTTTGTTACTGTGGTAAACTCGTTTGGTTGAATTTCACAAGGGAATGTGCCATGAATGGTGATTTTATACTCCATTTCACCCGCATTTTCATTAATCGCGTCAAGGGTTAAGAACTTCTTAAGGTTTTTACCATACTCCAATTCTAACCATTGGTGAGTCCGAAAGTTTATGGTGTCAATTTCAACTTCATACCCGTCACGATCTTTTACTTCTATTACTGCTTTATACAACACCAACTCGCGCGTTGAGTCGTAAGGAGGTATATATCTTATATAAGGTTTGTGAACTATTTTCTTTGGAACATATTCTTCTCGGTCGCTAGAACCAAATGCATCCCCTATGCCTCCTCCGTAATCATCACCATAATCACCGTCTTCTGAGTAATCACTACTAGAGTAATCATCACTGCTATCACCATTGGAATGGTCGTCGCCACTCTCTTCATAATAATCGTCATCGCTTTCGTCGTAGTAATCGTCGTCTTGAGCTTGAGATATGAAAGCAATGCTAAAAAGCATTAAAAGCAGTAGACTAAGCTTGTTTAGACACGCTTTGGTTTGTACCGGATGGAGTTTAAAAATCTTTATCATTTCTTAACAAGTTGTGCAAAATTAAAAATTAAGTTCACTTTGCCTAATTATTTTTCGGTTACGCTGTGAACGTTATAAACACAGTTTTATTGTTGGGATGCTATATTTGACGCCACGTAATCGACAAGAATGAAGATAATCACAAGAAGCATATTTAACACCTGTTTAGTTTTAGTATCACTGTGTACTTTAAACAGTTGCAAAAACAATACCGCAAATGATGTAGATGTAAATGTAACGGACTCTTTAGGTGTTACGGATGTAGCTGCAGACGCCCATTCCTTCAGCAATCCAAACGATGTTTCAATTTCACATATGCACCTCGATTTGTCAGTCGATTTCGATAAAAGCGTATTATCTGGCAGTGTTAGACTAGACTTAAATCGGAAGACAAAGGCATACGTTTTACACTTGGACAGTAGACAATTGGCCATTGATAAGATTCTATTGGATGATGGCTCAGAGGCTCAATACTCACTTGCTAATGATGTAGAGTATTTTGGGCAAGATTTGGCAATCAGCTTAAAAAAGAAAACGAAGCAGGTGACCATATATTATTCAACCGACCCAAAAGCGGAGGCATTACAGTGGTTAAAACCCGAACAAACATCAGGCGGTAAACACCCATACCTCTTTAGCCAATCACAAGCCATTTTGGCACGAACATGGATTCCTTGTCAGGACAGCCCTGGGGTTAAGTTCACTTACAGTGCGAGTATTAAAACAAGTCCTAGCCTCATAGCACTCATGAGTGCTGAAAATGGACAGACGAAAAATGAAGATGGTTTATATCAATTTAAAATGGACCAACCGGTATCCTCATATCTTTTAGCACTAACAGTTGGTGATTTGGAGTATCAATCATTGGGTAGAAATTGTGGCGTATACGCTGAACCTAATATGGTTGAGAAATGTGTGTGGGAGTTCGCGGATATGCAAGGCATGATCGACAGTGCAGAGGCATTATATGGTAAATATGCATGGGGACAATACGATGTAGTTGTTTTACCTCCAAGTTTTCCTTTTGGTGGTATGGAAAACCCCAGGTTGACTTTTGCAACACCTACGATTATTGCCGGCGATAGAAGTTTAGTAGCCCTCGTAGCGCATGAACTAGCACATTCATGGTCTGGTAACTTGGTGACGAACGAAACGTGGAATGACTTCTGGTTAAACGAAGGATTTACCGTGTATTTCGAGCAACGCATCATGGAAAAAATATTTGGAAAACCATATGCTGAAATGCAAACTAAGTTGGGAATGGGAGACCTTGAGCATACCATTGAACGCTTAACGAAATCAAACAAAGTAGAGGACACACATTTGTATTTAGAATTATCGGGAAGAAACCCTGACGATGGCTTAACGGATATTGCTTATGAAAAAGGCCGGTTTTTCTTACAAACCATTGAGTATGCAGTTGGAAGGCCTGCGTTTGATGTCTTCTTGAAAAAATATTTTACAGAAAACGCGTTTAAACCTATGAACACGGCTCGTTTTGAAGCCTATCTAGATGCACACTTGCTACATGGAGATTCTGCGTTATATAAAAAGATCCAACCAAAAAAATGGATTTATGGACCAGGATTACCAGATAATGCACCTGATCCGCAATCAGCAGAATTAGCAAAAGTAGAGGCGGAAATATTAAAATGTATGAATGGCTCCTATGCAGAAGATCTTAATGTAGAACAGTGGACAACCCACCATTGGCTTTATTTCCTTCGTGGATTATCAGACAAACTCAGCATCGAACAGGTGACTGATCTGGATAACACTTTTGACCTCACAAACAGTGGAAACAACGAAATATTGTGCGACTGGTTTCAACATTGTATTGATGTTAAGTATGAAACAGCCTACCCTAACCTAGAACTATTTTTAACGTCAGTAGGAAGAAGAAAATTCTTGAGTCCGTTGTATGAAGATTTAGTCAAAACAGAAGATGGTAAGGTTTGGGCGAAACGTGTATATGAGATAGCCAAACCTGGTTACCATTCCGTGTCTTCAAATAGTATAGAAGCAATCCTTGCAAACTAATTGGGCTACTAATAGTTTATTGGAATGAAGAAGATATTGAGCTTGGTCAACCTAAAAATTTGACCAAAAAAAAAGGCCCCGTTTGAGACCTTTTTGTATTTCTTTGAACCTCATCTTAATTCTTCTTGGCAATAATCTTAATGGCTAAGTCGAAATTATCTTTAATCATGGCGTCACCTAATAAGCTTGATTTATAAACGATGCCATATTTTGTCCGGTCAAGGGTAATATTTGCTGTATAGAACATATAGTTGTCTGTTTTAGCGGTGTTTTTAGCAGTAAAAGTGATGGGTAAAGTTTTACCACGAATTGTTAAATCTCCAAAGATCTCTAAGGTGTGTTTGCCAGATGTATCACTACTCACTGATCTACTACTGTCAATAACCAAGGTACTTGTTGTGTATTTTTTTACATCGAAAAAATCTTCACCCTTCAAATGTTTGAGCAGTTTTGGACTTTCAGAATCCGTAACCTTTATGCTCGGCATATCAAGAACGAAATTTCCTGTTTGAATCAAGTCATCTTGAATGTTGAGGGTTCCACTTTTAATGTTAACCAATCCTTTATGTTCACCGGCTGGCTTATAGCCTGTCCATTTCACATTGCTTTTATCTGTAAGAATGGTATAATCCGTTCCAGATACAGCCATTGTAAAGCTTAATAGAGTAAAAGCACCAATCAGTGCGAGTCCGAAATTTTTAATCTTTTTTGTCATTTAATTTTTAATTGTTTTTCTTATTTGATCTAGCACTTTATTGGCTAGTTTTACTTCTGAGACATCTAAGTGGTCGAATAGTTTTTCGTAGTCTACCATCAGAATATCAATTCGTTTTAAAGTTTCTAAACCCGGAGTTGCTAAACAGACATCAACTTGACGTTTGTCTGCGCTGCAAGTCTCACGATTTATCATAGACTTCTTACGCAATTTCTCCACCAATCGTGAAGCGTTGCTCATTTTGTCTATCATTCTATCGGTTATCGTATTGATAGACACAGGGTTAGGGTGTTGGCCTCTGAGAATTCTTAGAACGTTGTACTGCTGCATAGACAAGTCATAAGGTTTCAATATTTTGTTCAATAAATTAGTCAAGTAACTATGTGTGAACGCAATGTTGATATTCAACTTTTGATACTCGGAGCTAAATTTCTCTTGTTTAATATCTTCTTCCAGTGACATAGTGCAAAATTACATGTATATACAATTAAAAGGGTAAAGTTGTTTGGTGAAAATTAATATTGTCTTCTAAAATCGACTGATTGACGAAAATCAAAACAAAAAGGGTAACGATTTGTCTTATTTGCATTGCCCTTTAATAGCTAGGGATGGCATTACATATGAAACGAGTTGCAATTTTTATCGGAATCCTATTCCTTTTAAATCTCTATGTTTTCCAAGGGTACAAAATTTTGATTCAAAATTTTGAAGGCAAAATGGCTCTTTTAGCTAAAATAGGGTACTGGGTATTGGTATTGATGGCCTACCTAGCGCTGGGTTACACCATGACACGCATGGGCACCAATCCTCAAACATTTTGGACAAAAGTAGCATTGAGCTACTTCTTTATCATACTTGTTGTTCAGCTGGTCTGGAGTCTTTTTATGACTATAGATGATATTGTTCGACTATTTCAGTGGATTGGTTCTTTCTTTACGAAGGCATCAACGGTTGAAAATGGCATCTCACGTAAATCCTTTTTGATGAAATCTGGCGCATTTGTCGCAACTGGTTTTGGGGCCGCATTGGCATATGGTGTGGTGAGAGGGTCGCATCAATACCAAGTGATTAATCAAAAACTGACAATTCCCAACTTACCGGAAGGTCTAAAAGGACTAAAGTTATTGCAAATTAGCGACATACATAGCGGTAGTTTTTGGAACAAAAATGCAGTCCAAAAAGGTGTTGACTTAATCAAAGAGCAAAACGCAGATCTTATTTTTTTTACCGGAGATTTAGTCAACAACGAAGCACATGAAATGGATGATTACCTGGACGTGTTTTCTCAAATCACTGCACCAATGGGTGTATTTTCTACGCTAGGTAACCATGATTATGGCGAATATGTGCCAGGGTTCAAACCGTCAGATTTGCCAACTAATGTTGCTAATATAGAAGCAGTACATAAAAAGTTGGGATGGCGTTTGCTTATGAACGAACATACCATTTTAGAAAAGAACGATGCAAAATTAGCTGTCGTTGGTATAGAAAATTGGGGTGCGAAAATGCATTTTAAAAAGTATGGTGATTTGAATAAAGCGATTTCTGGTGTTGACCAAGCTTTACCAACATTGTTATTGTCTCACGACCCAAGCCATTGGCGCGCTGAGGTGATTCAAAAATTTCCACAAGTTGACGCGACTTTCAGTGGCCATACCCATGGCATGCAGTTTGGAATCGAAACTGGTGGTATGAAATGGAGCCCAGTGAAATATCTTTATCCTGAGTGGGCTGGTTTATATAAAGAAGGTACACAGCAACTTTATGTCAATCGTGGTTTTGGTTATTTAGGTTTTCCTGGACGACTTGGTATATGGCCAGAAATCACCGTTTTTGAGTTGGCCTAACAAAACCAAAAAGGCGTATTACCCAACTGGTTCAATTGTAGATTAATATCTTTTTGTCCTGTTTTATCTGCGACGACGATTACGATTTGTTGTTCGTCATCCAATAGAGCGACACGACTATCTTCTAACACTATACCATAAATATTATGGCCAATTTTGTTTGGATTATCTGTGAGCCACACAAATGGCAGATTCGCAGATATCCAATCCTTAGCCACCACTTTCCCTTTTTTACCTGCACCCCAAAGCACCAAAGGTTTGGTAGAGTCATAATCGATTTCTTTGAAATAATGCAACTTTAACTCCATAAACCTATTATCTGCATACAGTGATGAGGTTCGTGTTGTTCTGGTTTCATGATCACGCCAAAGGTGAATAACACCTTGTGTTCCAGAGGTTTTTAATCCAGCTTTATAAAATCGAAAACACAAGTCGTAATCTTCAGGATAGAGTGGAGAGTCAAACCCCCCAGCTGAAAGAAAATCATCACGCACGGCCATCCAACATGGTGAAGGTATCACACACTCCTTATAGACCGCTGTAAAATTATTATTGGCTTTTATTAAACCATTTAACCATTGTTCGTAATGCCGATAGCCATCACCCAGTCCCTGATCCCGAAAGTATTTTATTTGACCAACACCAATGGTTCCTGGAGCGGTTACCAATAACAATTGTTCAAGGTTGTCTGGCGTTTTTAGGTCATCACCATCCATTCTGGTAATGTAATTTCCGGTAGACGCTAAGAATCCATGATGTAATGCATGAATTACACCAACATGAGGGTTTTTTAAATATCGAACGCGACGATCTTGGGCAACCATCAGCTTTGCGATAGCACTGCTATTGTCGGTACTATTGTCATCCACTAAAATAAGCTCCCAATGATCGTAGGTCTGAGATAAAATGGATTCGATACAAGCGTGCAAATATTTCTCCTCATTTTTAAATGGGAGAATGATGCTAATAATAGAATGTTTTCCTCTTAAATCGAGCATAAAGGCTTTAACAAAAATATGGCTTTAGAAAGTTGAGACACTCATAAAATATGTACCTTTGAAAGAGGGCGTGTAAACGATTGAAAAATTCAACACTTATACTTTACCGGCTTAACCGGCATGTCAAAACCAGGCCTCATCACTTCGGTGAAAGAGACGCAAGTCAAACGGTGGAAGGTTGCGATATAGTTGGGGGCCAAATCCTATCTTTTAGGGATTTTTCAACTTTCGCGCCCTTTATTCTATTTTAGATATCACAAAGATATTTCGTGGATCACTTACGTTGATATAAAACAATCCACCTGCACCCCATACCAAGGCAAATTTTGCAGACATCACACTTACCTTACTGTGTATGTTTGGAAGTTCATCCAATATGTCAACTGTACTATTGAATAAGGGCGGATTTGATACGTCAAACATTGCTAATCCTCCGGCGCCATCACACAGCAGCATCTTTGATTCGATAGTTGATACATACTGAGGTTCTGTAAATGAGAATGTACCTGTTGGTGGAGCGTTAACATTTGTTCTTAAAGGGACTACAATTAACATATTGTTGGAATTGCAATTTGGGTTGTTATGGTCGGAAAAGTCTGGATAGAAAATGGCATTCTGAATCATAAAAAACTTACCACAAGTAAACGGTGAACTCGCACTAGTGCCGTTTATCCTCGAAAGTGCTCCGTCATTTGACAAAAGGATCATGTTTTTTGTTGGTGAACCAACCACAATAAACGTATCTGAGCTTGAAACAAGGATTTCTCCAGCTCTATTTGAGAGCACTAAGTTCATGGATTGTTTAAAGGTTAGTGTACCGGTAATACCAATAAGGAAGTTCCGTAATTGAGCATTATCAGCTGTAATTAAGTGATCCTTTGTAATATGAAAATCCACATGAGGTCCTTGGGATGTACTAAAAGATTCAGTCGTGTTTTCGGGATAGATATAACCATCAGCGCAGTCGGTATTCTCCAAGAGCCGTTCAATGTATTCGTATTTATAATCAGTAATGAAAGAGTCTTGTTTGACAAATTCTTCATTGAAAATGTCTCGAACCACTTTGGTTTTTGACATGTTATTTAGATCGGAAACGTCAATAATAATTAAGTCTGTTGCTTGACCAACGTAAATGGTGTTCCCTTGTCCTTCGATGGAAAGACATCCTGGGACGCTTATAAAGGATGTCCGAGTGGGTAAACTTGTCGTTGGCTTGCTAATGACGTGTATCCCTTTTCCCTTTTCTTGTAAAAAGTAGGCATGGTCTAATTCAATTATACGATCGATTGAGTCCATAGGTTGAACACCAAGAACTTCAAAGCTATTTCTGATGGATTCAAAGCTTCCATACACCGGAATTTTCGTGTAGTAATAAACGGTTTTATCACAGTTAGATATGCAAGAAGTCAGTGAGGACACTCCGAATAAAAAAATGACGAGAGAAAGAGGTAGGTTTTTCATAAATTACGCCGAGCAATGCATTCAAAACTAATAAAGTTTTTAAGACTTTCTGATAACGTAACTTCACAGTTATTTCATTTTACGGTGTGTCTATTGATGCTTTGTTTCTTTACAGGAACAAATGCGCAAGTTTCAGTCAACTATGTTAGAGTACAACTACATTCTGGGACAAACATTGAAGGTGAAATGGTTAAAATTGAGTACCAAAAGTACGTTGATATTTTAATGCCAAATAGTGATACCATGCATATTCCATGGGTAGATATTGCCTCTCTAGATTTCATCACGAAGGAAGTTCACCAACGAGCAAAACAGCTGGTAAAGCCAAAAAAAAAGAATGTACCATTTAATAATACTGGGTATTATACATTTTTTGATTTTGGCATTCCTCTAGGATTAGACTACTGGAATTACCCAGTTGCCGGCGGCAGTGGTACATATGGTTTTGGGCGAAGCTTTAGTCATAACCACCATGTAGCGGCAACCATCGGATATGAAGGATATTTATGGCCAAACGTTACGGTTGTGCCTTTGGGCTTAGAATATTACAACCGATTTAAAGAACAGGGCCGGTCTTGGTTTTATTATGCAGGAACTGGTTTTGCCTTCCCTCATTTATCAGAATATACATGGCTCGACAATTCAAAGGTTAAAGGAGGAGGTTACTTTACCTCTGGTTTTGGAATTACAAACAAACGTCATTTGAAAAGAAGCTGGTATTTAAAATTTGGCTATAAATACCAAACCATTTCAGCCACATACCAGGCAACAATATGGGAATTTGGTTCAAATAGGGCAGCAGAGGTGAGCGAGCAGGTAAATTTTCATCGAGTAGATATACGGCTCGGTTTCCGATTCGATTAACTACTAATTACACCACTTCCAATCAATTCATTTTCATGGTACCATGCAACAAACTGGCCCGCGGCTATCGCTTTTTGACGGGTTTCAAAAGATATAATCAATCCATCTGAAACTTTCGTAACAGTAGCTTTTTGCAACGGTTGCCTGTACCTAATTCGACATATATAATCTTTTTCTTGACCGGAATCAAGTGTCATATCTGGTCGAACCCAATGTGTTTCTGCATTTGTGACAAATAGGTTATTGCGGGATAGACCAGGATGAGTTTCTCCCATACCGACGTAAATGGTGTTTGTAACTACGTTGGTTGCGATAATAAACAACGGTTCAGTCTTGCCACCAACGCCTAAACCTTTGCGTTGTCCAATGGTATAGAAATGGGCACCTTGATGCTGTCCGACGACTGTGCCATCAGACTCGGAATACGATATTTCATGTTGATTGTCTGGCGCAACAGTTTGGTATATGTCTGAGTCTTTGGCTATTTCAACAATATTTCCGGTCTTGGTTTTTAATTGCTGTTGTAGAAAATCTGGTAGTCTCACTTTTCCAATGAAACATAGTCCTTGTGAATCTTTTTTTCCAGCCGTGATAAGGTCTTTGTCTTTAGCGATTTCACGAACTTTTTCTTTTTCAAGATGCCCAATAGGGAAAAGTGCTTTTTTAAGCTGGTCTTGATTGACTTGACATAGAAAATAGGATTGATCCTTCCTGTTGTCGTTACCCGCCAATAATCGAAATGTTTCAACGCCATTTACGATAACACTTTCTTTTTGGCAATAATGCCCTGTGGCAACATAGTCTGCGCCAAGTTGCAAGGCAGCATCCAAAAATACATCAAACTTGATTTCACGGTTACATAAAACGTCGGGATTAGGCGTTCGTCCAGCCTCATATTCATCAAACATATAATCGACTATACGAGTTTTGTAAGAGTCACTTAAGTCTAAAGTCTGAAATGGAATGCCGAGTTTCTCAGCCACAATTAGAGCGTCTTTACTATCTTCTTCCCATGGGCAGTCATCACTAATGGTCACATCTGTATCGTGCCAATTTTTCATAAAGACACCAATAACATCATACCCTTGATCTACCAATAAGGCAGCTGCAACAGAAGAGTCTACTCCTCCGGAAAGACCCACTACAACTCGTTTCATTTCGGTAATTTAATTAACCTTTAATCGGTAAACAAAACACGTTGGCTAATGGTTTTACCGGATGTCATTGTTAAAAGGATAGTGTACAACCCCGCACTACTGTTTTTTAAAGAGATCTTACCATTATTGATTTTATAATCAACGACTTGACCGATAGGATTTAAACAAATTACAGACTCGACATCATCCAAAAGTTTATTGGAAACATAAATATTTCCATTTCTTGATGGGTTTGGATACAAGTATACTTGTTGCAAATCAAGATCACCTACACTGTTTAAGTCGTCCACAGTCATGGTGAATTGTCGGATGGTGTCTTTTTGAGTGGTACTAACCGTCCCAAATATCTTGGCATATATCACAATCTGTATGTCTATTGGGTGGTTCCCAACATCACTCTTTATTGCCGTTCCCTCTAAAGTAGCGCAACCAGTAGAGTCAGGTATGAAAGTGCAATTCTTATGCGCACAAGTATAGTAGAAGCCGGTAGGCAAACCTTCAATGCCTGTCACTACAATAGAATCAATGGTAGCGAACACAGGATTACCATTTAAAAGCACCGAAGTGTCTTTAAAAATACGGACTTGTAGTACCTGTTTATAGATTGAATCGACATATGCTGGTTCAATCGTTTTTGGATGAAAACCAACATCGGTAATATTCTGATCTGAAATGCAGGTTTGGCTATATCCAATGGCAGATATAAGTATGGAACAAAGAACTAGAGAAATGCGTCGCATATTTTTGTTAAACTTGTGTAATACGAATTTAGTTAATTTTAGGCTGATGAAACAATGGATATTAATAGGCATTTTCCTTGGAATCTGCACTTCAACGCAGGCACAATTCCGTCAAATAGAAGGTTTTGTAATTGATGAGCAAAATAAAAAACCCGTATCAGATGCGGTAATTTTGGATGGAGATAGCATCAATAATTTTGTGATTACAGATAGTCTAGGCCGGTTTTCGGTTCTGACAGCGGCTAAACAGTTAGAAATCAAACATATATCCTATAAGACGGAAATCATAAATACTTCGGGCTTCATTAATGGTTCTCGTATTACAATAGAATCTGGGCATACAACTGTACTAGATCAAACGGTAGTTGGGTCAGATAAAATTGGCAGAGCGCTTAAAAACCAAATTGTCTCAGTTGAATCAGTAAGTCCTAGTTTAATCATAAATAAAAACCCTGTGACAGTCGACGAAATTTTGAATCAAGTTTCAGGAGTTGTTATCTCTGATGGACAAATAAGTATAAGAAACGGTGCAGGATGGAGTTATGGTGCTGGTACTAGGGCGTTAGTTGTGGTGGATGGCATGCCTCTGATTAGTGGAGACGCCGGACAGGTACAATGGAATTTTATTGCAACGGATAACATTCGAAACATGGAAGTCGTGAAAGGTGCGAGTTCTGTGCTTTATGGCTCAGCCGCGTTAAACGGAATGATCAATATTCGGTCTGCATGGCCGGGACAAAAGCCTCAAACCAAGGTGACATTCTTTAGTGGGAAATACTCGGATGCATCAAGAAGTACTTTAGATTGGAGTTCTAAAAGTTTGTATTCTAGTGGATTAAGAATTACAGACTTAAGATCAAAGGGCAAGCATGATGTTGTAACAACTTTTGAATATATTGATGATCAAGGATACAGATTTGGGGATTTTGATAAAAGACTTCATGGCGGATTAGACTACCGATATAAGTTAAACAAAAACATTGAACTTGGTATTCGAACACACTTATTATCAACCAACAACGGATCATTTTTGCTTTGGAAAAGCTATGACAGTGCTTACAATGCACTGGATGACCAAACAACGGAAACCAATGGGCTTAAGTATCGGGTGGATCCATTCATCTCTATAAGGACAAAAAATGGATGGCAGCATCACTTTAAATCAAGGCTGTTATCTATTAATAATCAGGTAGATAATGGCGACACGTCAGTGGATCAGTCCAACAAAAGTAAAATGTATTATGCCGATTATCAAACAACTTATCCCATTAACAAAAAGGGGGACTTGATTTTTGGTGCGACTGTAATTTCGACGATTACAAACTCCCCATTGTTTACCGGAACTCAAAAAGCAAACAATCAAGCCTTGTATGGACAACTCAATCAGAAATGGAAAAAATTGACATACTCTGTTGGTATTAGATATGAGAATTATGCATTGAATGACTTTAAGGAATCTAAACCTGTGTTTCGTGCTGGAATGAATTATGGGCTGGCGAAAGCAACATATATACGAGCATCATATGGACAGGGGTATAGGTTTCCTACAATTGGGGAGTCATATATAAAGACTACGGTTGGTGCGATATCTATTTATCCAAATAATAACCTTCAATCCGAAACAGGTGACAATATAGAAATTGGACTTAAGCAAGGGTTTAAACTTAAAAATATTAAAGGATATTTTGATGTGGCCTTGTTTCAAATGAGCTATCAAAACATGATGGAATTCACGTTCGGGCAATGGTCGTCAGATGTATCGGCGGACAATGGTTATGGTTTAGGTTTTAAGTCTTTAAATACAGGTCCGACATCCATAAAAGGTATTGACCTTAGTTTGGTTGGTCAAGTTCGTATTCTGAAGGGAAGCCTAAGGGCATTTGGCGGTTATACCAGTAGCTTACCTGTTGCAGATGATGTTCGATACAAGTTCGCTACGGATAGTGTAGGAAATGACTTGTCTTATAGTACAACAAGTTCTGACACCACAAATGGCATATTGAAATACCGCAGTTTACGAACGTTCAAAATGGATTTGTCATTTTCTAGAAAACGCTTACAATTTGGTGTATCATGGAGATACCAAAGCCAAATGCAAAATATTGATAAGGCTTTTGTTGATCCTTTATTTGCCTTTTTTGTACCTGGTATCCAAACGGGTTTGGACTTAAATCCGAAAGGTTACTGGATTACAGATTTACGAGTGTCGTATAGGATTTCGTCTAAACTAAAAATGGCCTTAATCATCAATAACAACAGCAACATTGAATATATGGTGCGACCTGCAGACATTGGCGCTCCGCGGATGGCCATGTTACAACTTAGAATGACCTTGTAGCGTTGTTTAAGTCTTGATCTATTTTTTTAAGACCTTCGAACCATGCATCACCGAATCTACGTCGTAAGGCATTTTCAACAAATTCGTACACCTTTACTTGCTCTTGGTCGCCCTTAGCGCAAGCTTCTGTACACAAATACCATTGATGGTAATTTAAAGCGGTGTAGGTATCATATTCTTTTACTCGAACAGGATACATGTGACAACTGATTGGTTTTACAAAGTCGATTTTGTTTTTATAAAAGGCATTTTCTATCCCGCAATTGAGTATGCCATTGGGTTGCTTCACTACAAAACAACATCTCCCATCATCTAAACATGTTGTAACAAGTTCTCCGTCGTCGTCTTTTTCGTAGAATCCATTTTCATGAATAAAATCAATGTGTTCTTCAGTTAACTCTTCAAAAATTGTGGGCATAATCTCCTCAATCTTCTCAACTTCTGCTTTAGTGATTGGTGCGCCCTTGTCTCCTTCGATACAACATGCACCTTTGCATTTAAGCACATCACAGGCAAAAAACTCTTTTAATATGTCATCGCTTATAAGCGTATCTTCATGAATAATCATGACTTAGAGAGGTATGATTTATATCCAATTTCTTCCAACTTTTTCGCCTTATCTAGAACAGTTGATTCCATCTCTGATTTGAATTTTGCTACTGCTTCTAATACAGTAGGGTTTGAACAGCCAATAATCTGAGCTGCAAGTATGCCTGCATTTTTAGATCCGTTTATGGCAACAGTCGCTACTGGCACACCAGGAGGCATTTGAACAATACTGTATAGAGAATCTATTCCACTCATGGTGGAAGATTTAACCGGTACGCCAATAACAGGCAATGGTGTTAACGAGGCAACCATACCTGGTAAATGAGCTGCACCACCAGCACCAGCGATTATTACTTTTAGTCCGTTTCCAACCGCGTTTTCAGCATAATCGTATAAACGTTTTGGTGTTCGATGTGCACTTACAACGGTTAGTTCATACGCTATATTAAGCTCATCTAGAATTTTTGCGGCTTCCGACATAACAGGAAGATCCGAATCTGAACCCATGATTATTCCGACTTGAATTGACATATGTACTGTGCTTGTTTTGGCAAAGCTACCTATTTTGGTAGAATATTATAACTGAGCCGTTTTTAGTTTTGATTTCAAATAATGTGACTTTTCAATAGCAGCATTGAGGTCTTTATCTAAAACAGTGAAATGTCCCATTTTGCGCCCAGGCTTCGAAACAGATTTATTGTACCAATGTAGGTAGGCACCTGGCGTCGACATGAGTTCGTCTATTCCTTCTAACTTATAATCTCCAACAACATCAGCCGAACCAACAATGTTAGTCATGACCGCTGGGGTAATAAGATCCGTATTGCCTAAAGGTAATTCGAGCATAATTCTCATAAGTTGCTCATATTGAGAAGTGTAATTTGCTTCTATGGTATGATGACCGGAATTATGTGGACGTGGTGCAATTTCATTTATTAAGCACGTTTTATCTTGAGTTAAAAACAGTTCAACTGCAAAAATACCCACACCTTCTAACGCCTGAATTGCATTATGCGCCAAGGTTGTTGCGTCTTCCGTTATTTCAGATGACACAGCACTTGGAGCAAACAGGTAGTCCACCAAATTCATTGTAGGATCAAAAACCATCTCAACCATCGGGAAGCTTTTAACAACACCCTTTGAGTTACGCGCTACAATCACAGATAATTCAATCACATCAGGTACAAATGCTTCGATGATCACCTCACCTTTAAAAACATCTACCAACGTCCCATTTGTTATAGAAGTTTTAGACATGATGGAGACACCTTTTCCGTCATATCCACCCCGACAACTTTTGACGACGACTTGATCGCCATCAAAAATGGATAGATCAATCATTTTCGCTTGATCGGGGTCTGTTAATATATAGTGAGAACTGGCTAATGCGTGTTGTTTATAAAACGCCTTTTGTTTCCCTTTGTCCTGAATTATTTCTAGGATATGTGCCGACGGAATAACCTGAGTACCTTGTGCTTCTAAATACTTAAGTGTTGCAACATCTACGTGTTCTATTTCGTAAGTAATTACGTCGCTAATTTGAGCTAAGGCTTTAATTTTTTCGGCATCCATTAAACTGCCTTCTATAAAAGTATCAGCGTATGCGTAACAAGGACAATCAGTTGATGCTTCAAGAATATTAAAGGAAACATTCCAAGGTTTGGCACTCTCAATTAACATCTTACCCAATTGGCCACCGCCAATAATTCCTATCGTTGTTTTAAAAGGTTGTGTCATTTTTTATACGGTTTCAAAGGTATGATTAAACAGGGACTAAAACGGATGTGTATTTTACACGATATTTGGAAAAAATCACAATAAATGAAAAGATTCATAATCATATTATCAATCTCAATTATCGCATTACAACTCTCTGCGCAGTGTACGATAGTTCCTTTCAGTCTACAAAAAAAGGTCTACATGGCGGATGTCATAGTGGAGGCCACATTGCTTCAGAAAGAAAGTTTTTGGAATGATGAACACGATTACATTCATACCACAAACTTATTAAGGGTTTCGAGTGTGTTTAAAGGTGAAATAGTAACACAAGATATCGAGTTGATTACAGAAGGTGGTTTGGTTGCCCTAGACGCACTGGTTGTAGAACCATCGTTACAATTACAAGTAGGGGAAGTTGGAATTTTCTTATTGAGAAAATCGAATCTTCAGTTTAAAACAAAACCGGGTATTTTTTTTCAACCTGTTGCCAGTGTTCAATCATTTTTAAAGTATGACATGATCAACCGAACGGCTCATGGATATTTTGAAAAATTCGAAAACATCAAGGGCTATTTGTTTCCATTGATAGAAACCTATACCCAACAGAAACAACAAAAGATTGGCACTGATCCGCTCGGCATTGGTTCGATGCGGAAACTTGCAGCTCCAGTGATTACATCGATTGACAAAGACACGTTAACCGCAGGGACACGTGAATTATTAACCATTACGGGCAGTAATTTTGGGTTCATTAAGGGAAAAGGATATTTAGAGTTTGTTGATCCTAATTATGGAGACGGCCGATTTTATGAATTGCATTATGGCACGTCATTTAAGTCGTGGAGCAACAGCAAAATTGAAGTATATGTGCCAGCAAGGGCAGGAACAGGTAAAATCAGAGTGACTAATAACAGTGCTGAAACAACTCAGTCTTCTAGTTCAATCGTTGTTAGATACGCTTATTCAAACTACGGATATGGTGGAACTTCATCGGTTGATTCAGGGTTGTTTTTACCAAGACACATAAACCTTAACGGAAATGGTGGATACCGCTGGACGTTGTCGGACAATTTTTCAGGAAATGAAGCTGCGGTAAATGCATTCTATAGAGCGGCGCAAAAATGGAGATGTGGTACGCTAATGAATTGGGATATATCGAATTCTACAACGACGATTAAAAAAGTGGCTTCGGACGCAATCAATATCGTAGTATTTACAAAATTTACGGACAGCAGATTGGGTGTTTGTAGTAGTTGGTATAGAGGATGTCTTCAAGGCAGTAATGCGTTTTGGTATGTCGCTGAGCTTGATATTATATTCGATTCTACGAGAAACTGGTATTATGGCACAAACAAACCAGGATCAAGTCAGTTTGATTTTGAAACTGTAGCAACACATGAATTAGGTCATGGACATCAGTTGTCTCATGTTATTGATACAAAGAAAATCATGCATTATTCACTAACAAATGGGAGTCGAAATACGACGCTTCATCAGGATGATTTGGATGGTGGTGTATTTGTAAGCAACGAAAGTAAAAGCGGTAAATACTGTGGTAAAAATTTATATGCGTCTATCAATGTAAACGACTGTAATATCACTAAACCAAAGGCAAAATTAGAGGTTAATATACCCTCACCATGTCCGGGCACAAGTGTTAGATTTACAGATAAAACCGAAGGAAAAGTGACGGCATATGCGTGGGACTTTGGTCAGGATGCCTCAACAGCTTCGGCAACCGGCAGTGGGCCATATGTTGTAGACTACAGCACAGCAGGCGACAAAACAGTCAGACTTATAGCGACGAATGATTTTGGAAGTGATACGGCATATCTAATTGTAAAAGTTCAAGCAGGTACACCTGAATCGCCAATCGCGATTGTTATTGATACGACTTGTATTGGTGAAGGGAATCAAACATACGAAGTTAATGCCGTGACGGGAGCAACATCCTACATTTGGGCGCTTCCTTCAGGGGGATCTATATTTGGTTCTAACAAAGATCGAACGGTGATCATCACTTGGAGTGCTGCGGGTAATCACGACCTAACAGTTGCTGCTAAAAATGCATGTGGCACGAGTACCGTAACCACGCAAACGGCAACGATATTAAATGACGCAAATGCTGATTTTGCAGTAATTGACGATGGAATGGACTTTGAATTCACCAACAACAGCGCCGATTATGAGGGCCAGCAATGGTCTTTTGGAGACGGAAATAATTCGTCAGAAGGCAGCCCAAAACATACGTATGCAACACGCAACACGTACACAGTTCGACTGATTGTTTCAAATACATGTTCCGTAGATACAATTGAAAAAGAGGTAGTGGCAAAATTTAATTTGGATGTTAAGGACGTAGACAACAATAGAATTCGAATTAGTCCAAACCCGTCGTATGGGATAATAGAGATAGCAGGTGTTACAGATTATACGTTTACACTAACCAATACACTTGGCCAAATTGTGCTTGAGCGAACAAATTCTGCATCAAAAACACAGATTGATGCTCGAAACTTACCTAAGGGTGTTTATACTTATAAGATTCAAACGCCTAGTGGTGTGGCATCTTCAGGTAAGCTTATGCTTCAGTAACATAATTTTTTGAACGAAGGGACAATTTAAAATTAGAGCCAACCCAAAAGATTGGAATTCAGAACGTGGCTACAAATGGGGAGAGAAGAATGATCTTGGGCATTTAAGCTAACAAAACATGGGATGCCCCTAAAGATATCTCATTAACGACTATAGTTAGGAGCTTCTTTGGTTATGTTCACGTCATGTGGGTGGCTTTCGCGCATACCACTACCAGTGATTTGTGTAAATGTAGCCTGTTTTAAGTCTGATATAGTTGGAGCACCACAGTAACCCATTCCAGCTCGAAGACCACCAACGTATTGATAAATCACCTCATTTAAGCTGCCTTTATAAGGGACTGTACCAACGATGCCTTCCGGGACCAATTTGGCTATACCAGCTTCTGCATCTTGGAAATATCGATCGCTACTGCCTTTTTTCATAGCCTCAATGCTGCCCATACCTCTGTAAGACTTCACTTTTCGACCTTCAAAAATGCTCGTTTCTCCTGGCGCTTCTTCGGTGCCAGCGAACAATGAACCTGCCATAATACAATCAGCACCTCCAACGATAGCCTTTACCAAATCCCCACTGTAACGAATACCGCCATCAGCAATAATTGGCACACCATGTTTTTTAGCGGCTTCAGCGCATTGAATAATCGCTGACAATTGAGGAACCCCAATTCCGGCAATGATTCTTGTCGTGCATATCGACCCTGGCCCAACACCGACCTTAATAGCATCCGCGCCAGCTTCAGCCAAAAAGTCAACGGCATCTGCTGTTGCAACGTTGCCAACAATGACTTGAAGGGTTGGATATTGACTTTTTATCTTCTTTAATTCATCTACAACACCTTTCGAATGGCCATGAGCCGTATCAAGGGTGATAACATCTACTTCTTCTTTAACTAAGGCTTTTACACGATCCAAGGTGTCAGCCGTTACGCCTACCGCTGCACCTACTAATAGACGTCCAAACGAATCTTTCGACGATGTTGGGTGGTTTTTAACTTTCTCAATGTCCTTGAATGTGATTAACCCCTTTAATACACCATCCGAATCCACTACAGGTAATTTCTCGATTTTGTATTGTTGGAGAATGCCTTTCGCTTTGGTTAAATCTGTATCAACATCTGTTGTGATCAAATTTTCCCTCGTCATGACCTCAGAAATTGGCTTATCTAAGGTTTTTTCAAAACGTAAATCACGATTTGTTATGATGCCTTTCAATACACCGAAATCATCAACCACTGGAATTCCACCAATTCGATGTTCTTTCATTAGAGCGAGTGCATGTTCCAAAGTTGCATCCACTTTCAGCGTAATCGGATCTTTTATCATCCCGCTTTCAGAACGCTTCACTTTTTTGACCTCGGCAGCTTGCGCTTCGATAGACATGTTTTTGTGAATAATGCCAATGCCGCCTTCTCGGGCAATTGCAATGGCAAGTTTGCTTTCGGTTACCGTGTCCATAGCTGCAGAAATAATCGGTAAGTTGATGGACAGTGTTTTCGTTAAACGCGTTAGCGTAGATACGTCGCGTGGCAGTACTTCTGAATATCGTGGTAACACCAAGACATCGTCGAAAGTTAGACCGTGATAAGAAATTTTTGAGTGAGAATCGTTAGACATTTGCAAATAATTAAATGCGGCTATTATTTGCGGTGCAAATATAAATTATTACTGTACTCAAACCCACATAAATTGGTCAAAATTCTAAATGGTTTATTTTTGCCCTCTTTTCTCACTATGGCAATGTATCAAACCGGTAAGCAAATAACCAAATTCACGATAAGCGGAATTATTGCGGTATTAGTTGATTTTGCTGTGTATTATGGTCTAAGTAATTTGGTTGGTAATGCTGATGACGTCTTAGCAGGGGGTCTTCATTGGAACGATTTTTACAAGGGCTTTGGATTTTTGACAGGCACCTTTGTGTCTTACAACTTAAATAAATTCTGGACTTGGAGAACTTCAGACCGCAACAACAAACGACTTGCCAACTTCACTATCTTATACTTGGTGTCACTTGTCGTGAATATTATTATTAATAAATGGGGATTGCACACATTCCTCAATAACGAAATAGCCTTATTGTATACGAACCATGAACAAGTGGCTGTAACACTTTTCCCATTCAAAACAGACAAGTTGTTTGCGTTTGTGCTGGCTACAGGCGTTTCAAGCGTAATCACTTTTATTGGCCAGAAATTGTGGGTTTTTAAAGATAAGAAGGCTACTGATGAGGCCGATTCAGAATAGCATCATTAATGATGGCTTGACGTAGATCAAAATGTACGTCATCATCTAACGTTTCAATCTGTATGCTTTCAGGAATTGTTTTCTTTCTATGTGGTCGTCGAGGTTTATTTTCTGTGGCCTCTGAGTAGCTTGGACTAACCGGCTCAACGCTTGCTTTTGGCGCTTCCTTCACCGGGATTGATTTCTCACTTAAATCCCTTAAAATGGATTCAATTGACCGCTGCGAGCCAGCTGCTTGTTGTGGTTTACGAGCGTTAGGGTTGGTTTGGTCCTTTTCTTTTTTATTACTATTCTTTATAAAATAATAAACTGCGAACCCGACCAGAATGAGTATCTGTTTGATATCCATAAAACAAATGTATATAAATGGTCCGACAATATAGCGGCTCTTGGCGGATGGATTAATTTATTAGACCTTTGGGCCGTATTTATGGACAGAGACTTCGAAATAGCACACAGATCAGATGTATTGGTCTTGTTACTTGGAACCAATTTGGGTGATAAACCCAATAATTTGTTAAACGCCATGGATGGGCTCAAATCTATATTGGGCGAGCCTGTCGAAATTTCATCGGTTT
Source organism: Bacteroidia bacterium (assembly GCA_047620825.1). Lineage (GTDB taxonomy): Bacteria > Bacteroidota > Bacteroidia > NS11-12g > UBA9320 > UBA987. Next base: position 61,633 of record JBLHOC010000001.1, read on the forward strand.
ATGAAACACCACCTTGGGGTAATATAGATCAAGATGCATTTTTGAATATGGCGCTTGTGTATAATACCAACTTAAGTCCAGGTGTTTTGCTTGATTCGGTTTTAAACCTTGAATCCGAACTTGGCAGAGTCCGACAAGAGAAGTGGGGCCCGCGTTTGATCGACATCGATATTATCTTTTATGGAAACATGGTGTATCAATCGGATATATTAGAGATTCCACACCCATACATGCATCAACGTAAATTTGTGTTGGAACCTATGAATGAGGTTGTTCCTGATTACGTTCATCCATTACTTGAAAAGACAGTGTCTCAATTGTTATTGGAGTTAATTGAATCAGAAGAAAATGCATAAATCATGTGTACTTCCAATGCACTTGTTCCCAAATGTAGGGTGGATGCAAGGCGTATCACATTGTAATGAAGTGATTCTGGATATTTATGAAAACTGGGTAAAGCAAAGTTTCAGAAGTCGCTACGAAATTGCGGGGCCAAATGGTAGACTAAATTTATCTGTTCCAACCATAAAGCAATCACGACAGCGACTGAAAGACGTTAAGATAAGTTACACGGACGATTGGATCACAAATCACCTTAGAAGTGTTAAAACAGCTTATAATCGATCACCCTATTTTGAATTCTATGCCCAAGATTTTGAAACAATCTTGTTAAAAAAACATGTCTATTTGTTGGATTTAAGTTTGGAAGGGCTGACTTGGGGTTTGGACAAAT
>JBLHOC010000002.1:0-51437 GCA_047620825.1 Bacteroidia bacterium
AAAATAATGTGTAATTCGGCATTGGAGGTGTGGTGTGTTTTCAACCCCAAAGGTATTTGGGGAAACCTCATCTCCATTTTGCTATTTAGGACGCCATTGATTTCAAATCAACTATCGGCTCAATGGTCGCAGGTAGGTACCGACTTAGGAGTAACTTCCAGTCAAAGTACAATTTCAGTTGCTTTCAAGCCCTCTACAAACGAGCCGCATGTGGCATATTACTCTTATACAGATAACACCTTTAAAATTCAAAAATTCAACGGATCATCTTGGTCCCAAGTTGGCGATGATTTAGGGGTTGCTCGTTTCCAAAGAGTAATTTCCATCGCTTTCAACCCAAACACAAACGAACCATATGTCGCTTTTCAATCTATAGAAGATGACGCTTTTGAAATCCATAAATTCGACGGAACAACATGGTCGCAAGTTGGGGCAGATTTGGGCTATTCTTCCTCTTTTGACGAAATTTCAATTATTTTCAATCCATCAACCAATGAACCTTACGTTGCTTATTCAGATGGAGCAGATAGTGCCTTTAAAATTCAAAAATTCAACGGTACAACTTGGACCCAAGTTGGTTCAGATTTAAGTGTTGCTAAAAACCAAAGTTATTGGTCAAGCAGTACAATTGCCATCGCTTTCAACCCCAGTACAAACGAACCTTATGTTGCCTATCGTGATTTTCCGTCTAGTACGTATACAATTCAAAAATTCGACAACACATCTTGGACCCAAGTTGGTGCCAATTTAGATTATGCTTCCGATGGAAAGGGTATTTCAATCGCTTTTAACCCATCCACGAACAAACCATATGTGGCCTATCCATCTTTCGATGATTATGCCTTCAAAATTCAAAAATTCGATGGCACATCCTGGGCTCAAGTTGGTACGGTCATAGGTTATGCCGGCCGTGGACTTGGAGTTTCATTGGCTTTTAATCCTTCCACAAAAGAACCTTACGTTGCCTATGCAAATCCACTGGATTATGCTTTTAAAATTCATAAATTCAATGGAACATCATGGGCTCAAGTTGGTGTTGATTTAGGGTTTACTAGTTTTGATGAAGGGATATCACTTGCTTTCAACCCATCTTCCAATGAACCGTATGTTGCTTATTCAGATAAGCAAGAAAAAACGTTCAAAATTGAAAAATTTGGTGACATTTTAAGTCTTCCAGATTTAAAAAACACATCAATTAATATGAAGGTCTATCCAAATCCCACTATAGGAAATGCTCAGGTAGCCTTTGATGAAAGTGCATTCGGAGTCCAGTATATACTCTTTGATTTGGTTGGCAAAGAAGTGCTGCGAGGAAACATCAATAAGCAAAACGAGATAATCAATCTGGAAAATCTTACCAAAGGCTCATATCTGCTGCGTATTGAAGGATCATACAGTCAAGGTTTAAAACTGATAAAATTGTAATTTTTGCATTTACCCCATTTTGCAGTCAAAATAATTAATGTGACAGAACCATTTACTTGAGCAAACAAGGGTTTTGTCGCATCTGGCAAATTTCATCAATTTTTCTGCCAAAACAAGATTCACAAGAAGATTGTACAAAGTGATTTTGAGCAGTTTATAATTTCAGTAAATTCAAGCCGTTATTGAAATTTGTCTATTATCACTCAGAGGCAAACAATCAGAGGCACTAAAAACAGAAAATTAGAAGTAAAAACGAAACAAACTGAGTATTGACGGTATGTAAAAGACCTAGAAATCCTCATATCGGATGTTCGTTATAACGGACGCCTTGATATATAGCATATTACGAAAACGTGCTTTCTGATTTTGAAGTCGTTTTAAAAGGAAGTACTTTCGAGATAGGAATAACGAAAAAGTAGGATTGAAGGGTTGTTTTTTAAAAGATAACTCTAAGATTAATGCCTCAAAATTGAATTAACAATTCAAATCGCAGCTTAACGACTTATTTGCTATTCTTCGTTCTTTAACAGCATTTGAAATAAAATTAGGACTAATCTTTGGCCTTGAATTGGTATGAACCTCAAAGGGTGTGTAAATACCTAGGGAATAATGAGGACGAATGTGGCAGTAATCCTGAACATCTTCTTGTAGATGAAGGTCCAGATGGTCTCAATTGTATAAGGGCTTTCGAAAAAGGTAACTATGTTTTATAATCTTGTTATTCGCTTCAACCATAGAATTGGATTGAACAATGTCTTTTAAGGCAATCTTCTTGGTAATATCTACTTGAGAATCTTTGATAAACTGCTTTATAGTTTTGTTATTGTTTTCTGATCCACCATCTACGATCAAGTCAATCGAACTGGTTTGATTTATATCATCACCAAATTCTTGATAGACTGCCTCCTTAATCGTTTGTGTACGAATCTTACCATTACACCTAGAGGCCACCTTCGAATTCAGAATGTGCTTAGAGTAATTATCAACGATAAGATACACATAGTGTTTCACCCTATCCAAGGTTGTAACAACAGTAATATCAGCATGCCAAGTATGATTTGGTCGTGGTGCAGTTATTGGGTCGTAAACTTTCTTAAATCGACCTTTCTTGTCTTTTTTACGAAACTCAAATTTTTGATTGTATCGGTACCAAGAATTAAGCGATAAAGAAACATGGCCTTTTCGAATAGCATATCCCCATACTGAACAAATTGGCCAATGTTCAAATCGTTTTCGATTAAGCAATCGCTTCATGGTTGATATTTCAGCTTGCGTAGCTTGATTGGGTACCTTTTTAACACAGAGACCTAATGGAGACATATTACATTTGAACTTAGAAACGTTTTTCCAGTATCGGAATGTATGGGTCTTGATATCAAGAAAGGAACAAAGGGTTTTGACTCCCTCACCAAAAGATACCTGAGTGGATTCAATCAGTTTAACAACCATTCTAAAATTATCACGAAAAGCATCGCGAATCGTATCCTTACCTATAATATGAATCAGGGTAAGTTTAATCTTGGTGTAGGTAATGAATAACTGTTTTTCTTTAGATACTTTGTGATCATACAAAAGCTTTAACTCATCAATATTTTCACCAATTCCATTGGCCAGTTCATAACCAACAAACTTATCATGTGTTTCATTTTTCCATCCATGAGTCGTAGAGCGAGGAATGGTTTCTAGAAACTCCTTAGGAAGCCAGTTTTTGTGAATATCAAGAGCAAAAGCAAGTTTAATCGTAGAATGATATGATTTTCTTGTTGTCATAAGCCAAAATCAAAGCCATTATATTTTATAAATGCCGTTATTGCGAACTTCTTTAGAACCCCAATTTTACAACACCTTAAAAACATAATCGCCTATTAATGAGGCAAATATACTTGAAAAATGTTCGACATAAGGCTCCTAAGGGCTACCCCACAAGTAACATCATGGCCACAAACCCCATAAAAAAATATAGAAACATGAACAAAAGCCAAACATTCGGATTCGTTCCATAAAGTCCACGAATTAGTGTGCCCTCGTCAACTTCTTCAAAGTTTAAGGTTAATTGAGGCGACCAAAAATGAGCCTGGTCTAAGGGAATGTTAACCGTTGCATGTCGGTGTACAATAGAACCTAATATCTGATCTTCGTTGTTGTCGAATATGAGCTGCAATTGTGATAACAATGCCTCCAAAGATTGTTGGCTCTGTTTCCTAAACCGAGGTCTAATTTCAAGGAATTCTAATGACATGTTCGCGAATATTCAGTTTTCTTATCGTATTTGAACTGATAATTATCAGATATTGATTTTATTTCCAAATCAATGCAACATATTGCGATTGTAATCGTCTAATACATATAAAGTATACTTAAGAAAGCATCTAATCTAAGCTGAACATTGGCTTAATATTGATACGAAATAGAAATAAGCCTCTGCCAGTAACACTTTATACTTAATTACACACTACAGATATTACCACATGCAGGGATGCATAATGGTAGCGTGAAGTTGGTGGAGGCTTTTTTCATTTATTCAAAATCATCTTTTTAGTAAATCACATAATATTTCCTTAAAAAAAGGCATAAAAAAAAGGTTGAGCAGAACCCAACCTTTTTCAAATATCGTACGATTATTAAATCTCTACGTTAAATGTCGTTGTAACCGTTACTGTATGATCAACAGGAATAACGTCATCATTCGTTGCTTCTAATTTGAATGAAAATGAACCACCTTTGATGTAATCAGTTAATTCAATATCAAGTCCAGCAATGTCAATTACTTTAATACCCAAGTCAACATTATCAACACCAGCTACTTCAGTTTCTGGTTGTCCTTCAGCAGTGATATAAACCTTTGCTGTTTTAGCCCAATCAAAATTTCCAGTTTCAGGAGATATTAAATTGATTTGAACAGTCTTAAGCGTCGCATTTTTAATTGCATCTGCAGAAACACCATTCTTTTCCATTTCACTTTTTGGATCAATTAAGCCAGATTCCAACACATATGAAGTATCAGAAGATGTTGTGGCGTCAATTGTTAACTCTGCAGTAGCAAAGTCCATGTCGTAATTAATAATGCTTAAATCGTCACAAGAAGTTACAATCGCCATAAAGCCTATAATAAGTGCTGCAATTTTAAATTTCATTTTGTATTATTTTTTTACAAAAGTTAAAAAAAAACACTGATTTAGCAAGAGATAACTCTGTTTTTAGCATAAGCCACTGACCAGAGTGTAAGCGAATTACATTTGAATACCATCAAAGTCGTTTTGAATTATGCCGATTAAACAGGTTTAATTCGCATAACATAAGCGTTTGGACGACTTATAATTGTAACCAATTTGTATGAAATGTATGAAAACCAGTTTTGCTTTTATCATAGTATTGATATCATTAAACAGTTGCCAAGTGAATAAAGAACCTGAATTAGACGTACCAACTATACCAATAGTTGACTTTTTTAGGAATCCGGAAAAAAGCGGATATTCCATATCTCCAGATGGGACTCATTTTGCATTTATGTCACCGGTGAAACAACGCATGAATGTGTTTGTTCAAAAAATTGGTTCTGAAAACAGTAAGCAAATCACTTTCGAAACGAGTCGTAGTATTGCTGATTTTTTCTGGAAAGGGAATAACCACATTATGTATTTAAAAGATGTGGGGGGAGACGAAAACTATGCGCTATACGGAACAAAAATTGACAGCGGAAGTGTTCGTGCCTATACCCAGTTCGATAAGGTTATGACTCAGATAATTGATCGACTAAAAGATGATGCAAATCACATAATTCTTGGATTGAACAAACGAGATTCAAGGGTTTTTGACGCGTATCGATTAAATATCAATACCGGAGACTTATTATTAATTGCCGAAAACCCCGGATCAATTTCTGGTTGGATGACCGACCATGAAGGCAAGTTACGTTTGGCCACAGTTACAGACGGGGTAAATACTAGTATTCTATATAGAAAGACAGAACTTGACGTTTGGGATACGGTTATCACGACGGATTTTAAGGAGTCATTTAATCCACAGTTTTTTGATTTTCATGACACGGCAGTCGTTTATGGGGTGTCTAATATTGGTCGAGATAAAATGGCCCTTGTCCGGTTTGATATGTCGACAGGCAAAGAAGTTGAGGAGCTCTATAAAAATGACAACTACGACATTACTGGTGCTGCTTTTTCACATAAAAGAAAGGTACTCACATCTGTATTCTGGATTGGAGAAAAAGCAGAACGTAGTGGTTTTGATCCTGCCATAGAGCAGATTTATACTCAATTACAGACGGAACTACCAGGTATGGAGGTTTATCTCACATCACGCAATGAAGCTGAAAACTTGTATATGGTTCGTACAATGAATGATAGAACGAGGGGTAGTTATTATACCTATACCGTAGCAACCAAATCATTACAGAAGGTTGCGGATATTTCACCTTGGCTCAACCCTAATGTTTTATCCGAAATGAAACCGATTACCTATAAAAGTCGAGATGGCCTCACGATCCATGGTTACCTCACCCTGCCAATAGGTGTTAAAGCGGAAAACTTACCTGTCATTATTAATCCGCATGGTGGACCATGGGCAAGAGATGTCTGGGGGTTTAATCCAGAGGTTCAGTTTTTGGCAAACAGGGGTTACGCCGTGCTTCAAATGAATTTCAGAGGATCGACTTCATATGGTAGAAGTTTTTGGGAAGCGTCCTTCAAACAATGGGGTCAAAACATGCAGAATGATATTAGTGATGGCGTCAGATATTTAGTCAAAGAGGGTATAGCGGATCAGAATAGAATTGGGATATATGGTGCAAGTTATGGTGGATATGCCACGTTAGCTGGAGTAACGCTAACGCCTGATTTATATGCTTGTGCGGTTGATTATGTTGGAGTGAGCAATTTGTTTTCGTTTATGGAAACAATTCCACCATACTGGTCTCAGTATAAGGCCATGATGTATGAGATGGTTGGAGATCCTGTGGACGATAAAGAGATGCTAGCAAGATATTCACCTGTGTTGCATGTCGATCAAATTAAAACACCACTGTTCATAGCACAAGGGGCGAATGACCAAAGAGTGAAACAGGCTGAAAGTGACCAGATGGTTGAAGCGCTAAAAAGCAGAGGTATTGATGTTCAATACATGTTGAAGGAAAATGAAGGTCACGGATTTAGTAACGAAGAAAATAAATTCGAATTCTACGAAACAATGGAATCATTTTTGGCCAAATATCTAAGACCTGGATTTAAAGAATGATCATAAAACTTGTCCGTAGTTGAAATATGTCATCATTGTTTTCCTAAACAACTTGACCATATTTGTGTATGAAACATTTTCATACTGGCTTTGTGGTGTTCCTGTTGCTTTTTGGGTTTTCATGTGGTTCAATTAAAAACATTGGATTAGAACCAGACTATAAACTTAAATACGATATAATTACGGGCCAAAAATCCGTTAGACTTGAGGTTCTAGTCGTAAAAGACAAACCTGAATGGATATTTGAGTATACGATCAAAGAGGAAAATTTGTCTGGCAGAATTAAGTCAACTGCGAAGGCCATAGACTCATCCAGTGAATTATTTCATACGTTCAACGGACTTGATAAAACGCAAACTTCTGCGACGTCTCTAAAAATAAGCCGTCATTCCTACCAACAATTGAAGTTGGGTGAAAGCGTTGACCTGTCCTATCGGATTGGCTTTGTGAAAAACACATTGCCGTACAAAGTGGTCGAAAATAAAAGTCTTAAATATTTGATTGACGGAAAACTACGCATGCTCAATGTGCTTTATATTGAGGATACGCTAAACAAAGGTCATAGTTTGTGGGTGTGGGATAATCCAAATGCGCCAATAATCCTGCGTTTGAATTTTGGAAATGAAATCGTTATTAAAGAAATTGAAACACAATAAATTTAACGAATAAGCTTGATCCATTTGGGTAGATTATCCTGGATGAGAACAGGGTAGTTCTGCTCAACACTACCAAAACTTTCGAAATAGGTTTTTACCCCCGGAATCTCAGAGCCCTCAAAGTCGAATGTGACAGGTTGCTCACTGTGGTGTTCCATGACCTTGGCCAAAAGGATGGACATAGTGTTCGAGTTTGTTTTAGTACTCTTGCTAGCGCCAAATACGTTTACCAATCGGTTGTACTTATTCAGAAACAATCCCATGGCCAAAGTGGTTTCGTTATCCTTGATCACATACATTTTAGCGCATTGATGGGTCATTGCATAACTAAACAAATCAAACGCTACATCGTAGGCTTTCTGTCCCAATTTAACCTTGGCTTCAAGTTGGGTTTGATAGAACTGGATTAAGGCGTTTACATCTTCAAATTCAGAGAAAGTTAAGGCTGCGGATTTTCTAAGTCGTTTACGTAAAGACGATGAGAATCGAGCTTGAGTTTCACTATATGGAACTGATAAATCAATCACTAAGTTAGTTTTAGTGAGATTGCTGCTACCTGCGTTTTGATAGTTCAACGGGTAATATATGCGACGGTATTTCTTTGGAATAGTGTCAATAAATGGTTGAACATCAATTGAAGTCTTTTGAGAAAAAACGCCCAGCTGCTGTGAAAATAGTGGCTGATAAATCTGGTAGTAACCAAATAGTTTACGGTTATAAGGCAATGGCATCACGACTTCGTAGTCACCTAAAATCAAAGCATCCCATTGCTTGTTTGTACTAATATCGAGATACCAAGCGTCTGCGTATATCACGGCATTTGATGCACCAGCAATTGCCTCATTCCATAGTTGTAGGTCAATATCCTTATGTAATACATGCCTGATGCTCATCCATGCAAGAATACAACAATTGTATTTTTGATGTGTATATTTCGTTTGGTATTGAGTTTTTCGATGCACATACAGTTTTGATGAGTAAAGATGGTACGCTGGATATGAGCCAATTGATCAGGTCGTTTACCTTTTATCTAATTCTGAGTATCAACACCTTAAAGTGGTTGTTTTGAAATGACGTCTCAATTGAGTCTGCGTTGTTATTTACTTAGGTAACGGTGACGTTACTAGTCTCAAAACAGATTATTTTTGATACTTACAATTTTCATTTTAAAACATACAACATGACGTTACGAAAAACCCTCTTCCTACTTATAATTATGGCTATGCTGCCACAATTAAGCTCTGCTCAATTAAAGACTAAATACGTGACTATTTTCAAAAACGGTACGGCGTTTATTCAGAAGTCAGGGGAGGTAAAAACGAAGGAAAGCAGTTTTGTATGGACAGAAAATTTACCAGAAGCGATTTACGGTACTTTTTGGTTTTCGTCTCCAACGGGGACCATCGTGTCAGTTAAAAGCAAGGCAGATACAATTGTTAAACAAAGAGAATGGGTGTCGTTTTTGGATTTGATTCAATCAAACGTGGGCAAAGAAGCTGATATTGTTATGGAAGAAGACAAAAAGGTTTCCGGGAAAATTGTAAATGCAAAAGGAAACGGCTTAGATGCAATTGTTCTACTTGAAACAACCACTGGCTACTTGATCATTAAGTCATTCGACATAACACAAGTGTCTATAAAAGGTGATTTAAATCAAATGGTAGAGTCCAAAAATGTTCAAACAGCTATATCTATTAACTTTCAAAAACCGAAAGACAAACAAACACTAGAATCTACGTATTTGTCTAAGGGATTTAATTGGACACCTATGTATCAATTGAACTTAAATGATGAAACAAGTGGCACGTTATCTTTGAAAGCCTCGATAAAAAATAATGCAGAAAAAATTGAGAATGCCCAAGTAAATCTAGTAGTTGGAAGTCCCAATTTCCTCACAACAACCCAGCTCAGTGATCTGATTTCCTTTCAGTTTAATGTGTTTAATAATTTTAAAAATACAAACGGATTGGCATTTGCTAATAATGCAGCAGGAAGGTTTTATGAAATGGATGCAAAAGGAAACGATAATGGCAATGTGAATATCACAGCAAGTGGTTTAGCAGATTTATATCTCTTTAAGCTGGACAATTTTTCAATGGATAAAGGTGAACGCGGGTTTTTCCCATTGTTTGAAACAAAGGTAAAAGTGGAGCATAAATACGTATGTAATTTGGCGGGAAATGCCGTGGTTAACAACAATAACTACTTAAAGAAGTATGCCTCTTTTTCCGATGTCTCACAGTTTTATCATCAGTTAAAAATATGGAATAATTCAGCCAATCCATTTACGTCTGGAACACTAATCATCAATAAAGATTTGAATGGTGTCAAACAAGCGTTAGCAACAGCAAAATTGGATTACACGGCGATAGAGAATTGCTCTTACGCGACCATCTCCAATGCCCCAGATCTTGAAATTAAAGAGGAAGAAATTGAAACGTCTAGAACGTCTGCCTCAAAATATTGGAATAAGAATAAATATGTAGCGATCAACGTATCCTCAACGATTACAGTGCATAATTATAAGTCGAAAAAAGCCCATTTAGAAATCAAACGAATGATTTATGGGGAACTAAAGAAAAGTGATCTTCCTTGGAAAATCACTGCCATTGCCAATCATTATTATGTGAATGAAGGTAGTAATGTGACTTGGTCCATGGACGTTGAACCTGGAAATGAAAAAACAATCACGTATTCGTACGTGGTGTATGTTAGAGGTTAGTCTTGTTTTATACGTGCTACATAACCGGACGTATTGCGGTTAGTGTTTTACGTTTATAGTTTCACCACACGTGCCGTAGAAGACAAGTTGCCAGAAGTCACAGTGACAAGATAAAGACCCTTTTGCCAAGCATGACTAGAAATGGGTTGATTACCGTCTTGAGTAAACACCACCTTTCCTGTTAAGTCGGAGACAATAACGCTCAGTTTACTTAAATTAGTTTGAATATAGAACAGATCATAACTCGGATTATGGTGTATAATTAACTTTATATTATTGACGCTAAATTATTGAATATTATATGTCTATTTCTAATTTGGTACAGTAGAAGAAGCATTCTTGTAACTTGTAGATGTTTGAACATGAGCTTCAGTCCATATGCTTACAATAGCAGCGTCAACATCTGCACATGATAATAGACTTCCGGAGGTGGGACACCCCTAATATTGGATTTATAGTGGGTGCTGCTGGACTGAACAAATATTGTTAAACAAAACACCAGGCATATACTCGTTAGTATTAGTCTCATTTGTTGGTTTGTTTAGGCGTGTATATTAAAGTACCAATTTGCCCTTGTTCTTTCTCCACCTCGACTTCTACTCTATTTTCATTGGCATAAGGGTCTTTTCTAATTCCAGTTACCTGCCAGCTCAGCTTGACATTGGGCTTGTCGGTTTTAATGGTGAACTGATTATCAGTGATTTCTTCATATATAATGGCTTGGGCAAAAGTGCCAACGCAAGTCAATTGATATCGGAACTCCATATTAAGAGATTCGAAATAAGACTGAAGAGTTATAACTATCTAGCTGTTTTCATCTGTTTGAGCATTTCCGTTGTAAATGTTCATCATGTCGGGTGATTCGATAAATGAGTGATACAGGTATTTGTTGTAAGGATCTTGGGGATGATCGATTCTAAATGTTCCACCACCTTTACTAATATTCCCGTTTACCTGGAGGTTCCCGCTTATCTGCATGCTACCATTTACCTGAGCAAACTTGTTAATATAGGCCGTATCCTGAACGAATAAGGAGTTGCCCGCATTGATAAAACTTGCTGAGAATGTGGTTGGATTTCTGCCAGCATCCAACGCCATAAACCCTTGATATGGTATTATCTGTAACCCGAGCTGATTACCACTGGAATCTACCGAATTTAAGAAAAGCTCATCTGAATTTGGAGATTCTTCAACCATCAAGCAGCCCGTGTTAAACACAACTTGTGACGATGATACACCTAATGTTGTTTTGCTTGATGTTGCATAATCCCAATCTGTACCCATTTGACGAGAGCTGTTATCGTATAAACTTTGGAATGAAGTCGTAGGTACAAATACCACGTACCTACTACTTCCAATTAATGAGATTGTGGAGTCGAATTGCGTAAACCCAAGTGCCATAGTGTGATCATTTGTATCTCTGGAACCGAACAAGCTCACACCATTTACATATTCATAACCCGTTTAAATGCCCTCTGATTCAAAACCAGTGGCGATCCACTATAAATGATGTTGCTGTCTTTTGGGTCTACTGTTGTTGTTATTATACGACCGTTATCGTCCTCAACGGTTTCTGTTTTTTTACCATCAGAAAGTCGATCTTCAATAGTTAGCTTAGCAGTAAATCTCCCGAACGACTCAAATCTTGGGCTAACGTCTTCTCCTATTTTATGCCCAAAATCATCTTCAAAGTCCCAAACGATTGTTGTGTCAGTGGCATGGGTTTTAGTTTCTTTTGTTTTATTCCCTTCGTTAGTAACAGCACTCTTCGCCCCATCGTAGTCCCATTTAAACTCAACAGTTACTGCGTCGTCTGAAATGCGATTTTTGACTTTTGAAGTATCTGTAATAACAATATGTTGCCAATCATTTTGGCCATATGTGTTTGTACCAATGCCTTCAAACGCTTGCAGACCTTCTTTAGGATCTAATTTTAGGTCAATAACATTCCCATCTGTATCTGTCTAGACAAACTGGATGGTCGTATCCTTGGTATGTGTTTTCTCTTCTTTTGTTCCACTGCCTTCAGTCTAACTACGTTATCGTTTCCGTCGAACTCCTACTCGAATCGGACTGTGCCACCTGTATTGGTAATACTGTTCTTTTGCGTTCCAGAGTCCCGGGTTGTTATATATCTTAAATCACGTTCGTCGTATACAAGCCTATCGAACCCATCGTAAGTCGCAGTTCCAGTCTCCGGGTCTCTATCTTCTCTCATTTCCGAACCTTTGCTTCGATTTGTTTGCTTAGAACCGCCAGTGCTGTCGTATTCTAAAACGACATTGTTGTTGCCGTCGAATTCATATGTTTCAAGTCTTACACCTTCTTTTTTAACTTCATCAGTTTCTGGCATATGTGTTTCGCTCATTGCCCGATCTAAATCGTCGTAGTATTCCGTCCTACTATTTCCATTTGTGTCACCTCGGATGACAACTCTACGGTTACCGTCGTATTCAGCTACAAAACTGTCGGACTTAATGCCATCTGATATTATTACATCATTAAACTCAAATCCAACATTGCTCATATAAAACCAGAAAGTATCCCCATTCCCCAAATCAGTTCCGAAACATTGTTGATTTGTAGTAGGTACATAAATCTGGAAATCTTGGTTTTTCCGCGTTGCGCTTTTTTTGTCTGGATTAACAGATGTCGAGGAAGTCTTGCCTTTGGAGTCGTTAGTATAAGTAGCAACTGTTTTGCCACCTTCCATGCCAACAACGTGTCTAATCCACCGTTTTTGAATTGGATATTTCGCCAGTTTTGGGATTTATTTTGGTGTGAAAAGTGTCTTTACCAACCCTATGTATGATGAGGTGTTCATCATTATTCACGAATTCGGATTTTGTGACTTCAGGATTCTCGAATCTCGTTTCTAATAAATTTGGATCAGTATGTACAATACGCCCGAGCAATCTTACCACCGCTCTTCTACGTCGATTCCCTCTGAATAGAAAAGGCCTTTAATTACAGGATCTCTCTCGTATCAAGTTGTAATTTTCGAATATTCTAATAGATTGCCACCTGGACAATATATTAAATACAAAGAGATATTACATACACCACTACCATTGTTAGGAGGCACTGTCATGACTGTAGATATAACTTTTCCTTTGTTATTTCCATACTGCAGTGTCGAAACAATCTGGATAGATCCGTCTGCGAATGGTGTTTTCTCTATGGATAGAAAACCGCCATTTGGGGTTTTTTCAACTTGTTTGGTAGGTGAATTCGTACTCAAATTATACCACACGGTATCGTGTGCAACCATTTTAAATTCCCCAGTATTTGGATTTAAAACCATTCTTACATCTCCGTTTTTATCTCGAAGCACCAAACTATCGCCAAAACGAAATTGGCTTTGTTAGATGCACTGTCGGCATAAGCAGCACGTACAGCTAGGGCACAGCTAATATCCGCACATTCGGTGTCAGGGGTTCTTTGCCATTAATACCGTCGTTAAATGGAATTTCGAGGTACATCTCATCGTTGTCAAAAATTGATTTGGCAATAGCAGGTTGACTGCCACTTCCTAGACTTACGGAATAATTACCATTGTTAACAGAAACGGATATTAGACCACTCGCCCAAAGGTAAGAAGCGTTATTGTCTAAAATTCTAAATTCAAAGTCAAAATCTCCATCAAAACCAAGACCGGAGGTGTCTGTAATGGACCCCTGATAAGGAATGATATTTGGTATTTGAGCATGAACTACGGCACTAATACCAACAGCCAATAAACAAAGTATAAATCGTTTCATAGTGGAATTTTTATGCTGAAAACTAAAAAAAACAAGAGGACGCCTATAGAAGTATTGTCATATCTGGAAACGTCAATTGTCTTATAATGTGAATCCTTTGTCTAAAACGTTCATAATCAATCCACCGAAATAGGTCCAACCACATGAATCCCCGTTACATTTGAGTCTGTAAATTCAACTTGAAAAATAAGATATTACAAAAACTAGCTGGAGAAACGGCTATCTATGGTATTACCCATACCATTGGGCGTTTGATAAATTTCATTCTGGTCCCTATTTACATCCTTCTATTTCCGCCAAATGAATACGGGGTTGTCAGCACATATTATGCTGTAGCTGCGTTTGCCATTGTGGTGCTCATGTACGGAATGGAAACGGCCTTCTTTAATTTCTCACGAGAGGAAAAACCTGAAAAAGTTTTTGCAACGGGCCAGATTTCTTTACTAGTTACTACAGGCATTTTGATGCTGGTCGGCTTGACCTGTCAACAGGGAATTGCTAATTTTTTAGAACATCCTGACCAAACAGAATACGTTCGAATATTTGTGTTTATTTTGGCTTTAGATGCCTTATCAAACCTACCATTAGCATGGCTCCGTTTTAAGAAAATGCCGTTGAAGTTCGGCTTTATTCGTATCACAAATATTTTGGTCAATGTTGGAGCCAACTATACTTTTCTGTTTCTAATACCTTGGCTAATCCGAAAAGGTTATTCGATCCCTTTTTACCAGCATGAATTTGGAATCGGGTATATTTTTCTTTCTGGTTTAATTGCCAGCCTGGTCATGTTTTTAATGCTATTACCTCAGTGGAAAGCTATTTCTGAAGGTTTTGATGCTAGGTTATGGCAAAAAATGTGGCGCTATGGACGCCCTTTGGTTATTATTGGCTTAGCTGGAATTGTCAATGAAATGATTGACAGACTTCTATTGTTGAAAATGTTGCCAGAGTCAGTCGCTGATTTTGAAATTGGGGTCTACAGTGCTTTTTACAAACTGGCTATGTTCATGACCATTTTTGTACAAAGCTTCAGATTTGCAGCCGAACCGTTCTTTTTTGAACAATCCAAAGGGCAAGATCCGAAGCTCATATACGCCAAAGTGATGCATTATTTTGTCATCGCACTGTGTCTAATATTCCTTGTCACGCTAGTCTTTTTAAAACAAATTGGGCCGGTAATTATCACACGAGAGATTTATTTTAGACATCCCCAAGCCTTAATGTTAACACCCATTTTATTATTGGCGAATTTGTTTCTTGGGGTAATGTACAACCTCAATATTTGGTATAAACTAAATAATAAGATGCATATCGGTATGTGGATCGCTATAGGAGGTGCGTTGGGGACAATCATTCTTAACGTGATATTCATACCTATCATAGGAATTTTGGGATCTGCGTTAACAACCTTGGTCGTTTATTTTGGTATGGCAGTGGCGAGCTATATTTTGGGTCAGAAGCACTATAGGGTTCCATATAACTTAAAAATGATTGTATTCTACATCATTTTCTGTCAGGTGTTATATTGGATTTACGCATTTTTAAACCAAATAGCGGACAATTATGCATTGCTATGGTCGGGATTAACACTAACGGCCTTTATTGCCGTGGTGTACTTTATAGAACGTCCAACCAAAAATCGTAAGTTTGCCGCTTGAATGAAAAACATCCTTAACATAAACACTGTAAATACGACGGATTTAGAAATTCCGAAGCACGAATCAGATTTTGCTGCTGGGGTGGATTTAAGGGCAGCTATTGAGGATACTGAAATCATTCAACCGATGGAACGGAAACTTATTGGTACTGGATTAAAAATTGCTTTACCCGAAGGGTTTGAAGCACAAATCCGACCAAGAAGTGGTCTGGCTTATAAAAGTGGGGTAACAGTTTTAAATGCGCCAGGAACTGTAGACGCCGATTATAGAGGAGAGATAAAAGTGTTGCTGATTAACTTAGGACAAGATGTTTTTGAAATTCATAGAGGAGATCGCATTGCACAAATGGTCGTTGCACCATACCAAAAAATAAGATTAGTAGAAACACCAAGCCTTGAGGATACCGAACGTGGATCTGGAGGTTATGGAAGTACAGGAAAAGGTTAAATAAAGTAAAGATGAATATTATTATTCCAATGGCCGGGATGGGGAAAAGAATGCGGCCACACACATTAACAACACCCAAACCATTATTGCCAATTGCGGGTAAGCCAATTGTTCAAAGACTGGTAGAAGACATTGCAAGCGTTTGCGATGAAACAATTGAAAATATTGCTTTTATTATTGGTCCAACTTTTGGCAAAGAAGTTGAAGCGGATTTACATGCGATTGCAGCGTCACTTGGCGCAAAAGGACATATCTGTTTTCAGGATGAAGCACTTGGTACTGCACATGCTGTGTACTGTGCGAAAGAAATCCTTACAGGAAACGTGATTGTCGGTTTTGCTGACACCCTGTTTCGAGCGAACTTTACTATTGACCCTGAAAAAGATGGTGTTATTTGGGTGAAGCAAGTAGAAGACCCAAGCGCATTTGGCGTGGTAAAGCTTACGGAAGACAATGTGATAAGTGATTTCATCGAAAAGCCAGAAACATTCGTATCAGATCTTGCTATAATTGGTATCTATTATTTCAAAGACGGCGACAGATTGAAACGTGAAATTGAACATTTGCTTGATAACAATATTCGAGATAAAGGCGAGTTTCAGTTAACGAATGCCCTCGAAAACATGAAAAACGATGGATTACAATTCGTTCCTGGTGAAGTTATTGATTGGATGGATTGTGGCAATAAAAACGCAACTGTTGACACGAACAAACGTGTACTGATGCATGCCGGTGATGAGAAAATGCTTTCTGATACTTACAAAACAGTCAATGCCACTATTATCGAGCCTTGTTTTATTGGTGAAAATGTTCAGATAGAGCACTCTACAATCGGCCCCTATGTTTCGATAGGAGACAATACCAAGGTGACAAATTCCGTTATTACGAATAGCATCATTCAGTCTAATTCCAACATAAAAAACGCAGCATTCGAAAACTCTATGGTTGGAAATTTTGTAGAATATGATGGGAAATCCAATCAGCTGAGTATCAGTGATTATAGTACAGTAAAAAACAATTAATGAAAAATTTACCCCAGTCGTTACTCATTGGATTAGTAGTTATTTTAACGGCTACTTCCTGTGCGAACAGAAAAGGGGTAACCGAGTTGAGTAAATTGAGCTTCCAGCAAAGAGCACAATTTGATCAACTATACTTCAAAGCATCCAAACAGAAAGTCTTAGGAAACTATCCTGAAGCAGCAAGATTATTTGCTGACGCCTTAAAGATTGACCCACGTAGTCATGCGACGATGTATCAATTGGCTAATCTAAACATGGCCGTTTCTGGATTTCACGACGCTGTTTATTGGGCTGAGAAGTCAATGTTAGATAATCCAGTCTACAATTATTGGTATGCTGGTCAATTGGCCCAAGCATATAGTAAAGTAGGGGAGTTTCGTAAATCAGCTCAAGTGTTTGAGGTAATGGCCGAAAATGAACCTGAAAGACCTACGAATTATCAGGAGGCTAGCCGACAATACATCAATGCGCAGGAGTTTAAAAAAGCTATTAAGTTACTTGAGGTTTATGTAGACCGTTTTGGGATTGATGAAGAGGCGGCAAGAATGATAGAAGGCTTGTACTTTGAGCTGGGTAAATCTAAAGACGGCATATCGTGGATGCAGAAGTTGACGGATTCGGATCCAGACAACGTGAGGTATATAGGCCTGTTAGCGGAATCTTATGTTCGTGATCGTCAAAACGATAAGGCTAAAATGCTGTATCTACGGATATTGAAAATGGAGCCTGACAACGGATATGGTCATTTTGGTTTGTCGGATATTTATAAACGTCAAAAGCAAGAAGACAGCAGTTTCTATCATTTAACCAAAGGGTTTGATGATGTCATCATACCCATTGAGACGAAAATCAAAGTAGTTGGAAGCTTCTTCCCCTATCTAAGGTCCAATGACAAAATGAGAGACAGGGCACTTGTACTGACCAAAAAGCTAATAACGGTACATGATAAAGAAGATAAAGCTTACTTGGTAAGAAGTGACGTCTTACATGTGCTTGGTGAACAAGAAGATGCTAGAAAGCTTATT
Organism: Bacteroidia bacterium; assembly: GCA_047620825.1. Classification (GTDB taxonomy): domain Bacteria; phylum Bacteroidota; class Bacteroidia; order NS11-12g; family UBA9320; genus UBA987. The sequence goes on from JBLHOC010000002.1 coordinate 17,964, forward strand.
ATAACCGCCAGCGAATTAAATCCCGGAAACATAGGCATTTGGAAAAAGCTACTCGGTATAGACGATGAATTGGGTAATTACGCGTGGTTGGTAGATGACTCAAAAGAAGCGCTGTCTTATTTCCCAAACCAACCGTTTTTATACATAATTAACTCATTTGCTAACTACTCTACTTATAAATATGAACAAGCCATTTCTATGGCAGAGGAAGGCCTTGAGATCGCGCTGTTACCAAGCGATAGAATTGACTTACTTGTTACGATTGCAGATGCGTCATATGAATTAGGACAATACGAAAAGACCTATGAAACGTATGATGAGGTGTTGGAATTGGATCCAAAGAACGATGGGGCCATGAACAATTACGCATATTATTTATCTGAACAGCAAGTACGGTTAAACGATGCATTGGTCATGATTGACAAGGCGTTATTAATCAATCCTAATCGACCAACATACTTAGATACAAAAGGATGGGTGCTTTTTCAATTAGAGAGATATAGTGAAGCGTTGCCAATTTTGGAAAAGGCTTATAGTCACTTTATAAAAGATAAAGAAGTGGCAAACCATTACGCAGATTGTCTAGAGAAATTGGGCAAAAATGGGGATGCTCAAAAAGTGAGAGATGCCTTAAACAAAACAAATTAATTCAATGTCTAAAATATTAACCCTGTTTTTATTTGGCTGTATTACGATAGCTAATCTGTGTGGTTGTAAATCACGTAAACCACATTCGGATTGCACAACGTCTCTTACCAAACACCCGTCAAATGTTTTGAGTCAAGTCACAGAAAATTTAGCGGACTATGATTATTTATCGTTGGGTATTAAGGCAAATTACACCACAGGTCAGAACAGTACTGGTTTTGCAATGAATGTTAAAATGCAGAAAGACTCATTCGTTTGGGTCCGTGTTAGTGTACTTATTGAGGTCGCAAGAGCTTATATCACCCCTGATAGTTTCACAGTGTTGGATAGAATTAACCGTAAATATTATGAAGGGACGATTGCAGATTTGAAGCAATTTACTGGACAGGAATTAAGTTTATCGCAACTCCAAGACCTTTTTGTTGCTAATCCATTGTATGCTGTTGAACTGTTTAGATCATCCAATGATGATTTACGAAATGACCATTTGCAACATCAAGCCTCTGGCATCATAAATAGAATTCAATTGTCTGGATGTTTTAGGTCAAAAATTACGGAGTTTAGTTCTCCAACCAATGAGAACAAGGTGAAGATTGAATATGCTAACTTTACGAAAGAAAAAGGAGTGGGTTATATACCTAGTATGGTAAATGTGGATGCTGAAGGTAACGGGAAAAAGTACAACCTAGTAATGGAGTACACCTCTGTTTCTACAACGCCGTTCGAACCCATAAGATTTAAAGTGCCATCAAAATATGAAAAGGGTAACTAAGATTGGATTATTTTTTGGTGCATTGTTCGTGTTTACGGTAGGGTTTGCCCAAACCAAACAAGAATTAACCAATAGACTCAACGAAAACCAACGCCAACTTGCACTATCCAAAAAAGTGTTTGCGGAGACTTTAGCCCAAGAAAGAACGACCTTAAAAACACTGTCGATTTACGAAAGCCAAATTGAACTACGAGAGCAAGGTTTGGACAATATCCAAGACCACCTTGACGCATTGGACGTAGATATTGATGAGGCAAAGAAGGAAATTAGCGGCATCACAGTTGAAATTGAACGGATAAAAATCGAGTTTTCTGAGGCCATTGTTCTAAGCTACAAAAGCAATAAGAAAATGAGCAAGATGCATTACGTCTTCATGGCGAGCAGTTTTAATGACCTCATTCGTCGATTGAATTACTTAAAGCGCATCATGGACTTTAGGAGGCTTCAACTCCAGTTGATTGAAAATAAGAAGCAGGAAAATTCTGTACGAATCAACCAACTTGTAAAAAAGCAAAACCAAATGGCATCGTCTCTTAGTGAGCAAGAAGATGAGGCAAATGAATTACGAAAAGAGAAAGACGAATACAATGGGTTGATAGAAAACCTCAAAGCGAAGGAGGATCAAATTTTACTTGAAATACAACGCAGGGAAAAGCGATCCCAAAAGTTGGAGGCCAGCATCAGGAGGGCGATAAAAAACTCAACAACCACAAACCGGATTCAGGAGTTTGTTCCTGGGAATTTACCATGGCCCGTGAAAACTGGATATATCTCAGAAAGGTTTGGTCGACATAAACACCAGGATTTCAAAAATGTATCAACTCAAAATAACGGGATCAATATCATTTGTGAGGATAAAAGTACAGTATACCCAGTATTTCAAGGTGTGGTAAGTGCCATTATTGAAGTACCAGGAATGCATACATCTGTGTTGGTCAAACATGGGGGATACTACTCTGTATATGCTAATTTGGCCAGTGTAAGTTGCACACAAGGCGAACCTCTCACGCCTTCATCCGTTATTGGTCAGGTTGGGAAGAATGAGGACAACGTTACAGAACTGCATTTCGAAATCTGGAAAGGGACAACCAAGTTGGACCCTCAGTCTTGGATTCGTAGGTAAGACATTTTTACTTTTCCTGTGCGTCACAGCATTGTCTGAAGGGATAATTTCACTTATTTTCGTTTACTTTATCATCTGATAGTGAATCAAATGTCAATATATGTGATTCAACACATTGATGTATTGACTATATAAAGCAACGAAAATGAAGGCATTAAGGAGCTTGTTTGCAGCAGGGTTTGTTTTGATTGGAGCCCAAATGGGATACAGCCAATCCTTGCGTATCGTTTATGATTTTATTCAAGATGAGGTACATTATTATCGTACCAAAGCCGGTGACCCAATCGGAAAAGAAATCAGTTCCCCAGTTGTTGGCCGAGACAAAATTGTGAGCGTTGAAGTAATAAATTTCAACAAATTTGTTTACGCCGCGGATGCCACTTATACATCTAAAACAGTTGAAAAACAGTCGGACATGGTTTTTTGGATATCATAAGCCCTTTGGTTAACCCATTGGGATCTGGTAGTTTTTTTACTGCACTGGGCGGCAGCCTACCTGATGAAATAGGTAGAGGAGGCTTGATGGCTTCAAGAGGAGCGAGCTCTGCGTATGATGACATATTAAATGCCTACAAAACATTGTCTATCTTGGAAAACGACATGAAATCAGTGTACTATGCTATTACTAAACTCAACAAACTGAAGTATAATCCTTACTTGCCATCGGATACCATTGTCAATATGTCGAACAGGATTGTGGCTCAAATTTTCATCAAATCCGTCATGAATCCAAGTGACTTCTCAGAAGTTATTGTTCGTTTTAATAAGAACTATATCTCATCTTTATCCAACTTAAAAACATCAACGATATCGTTTTTGAGGGAATATGACTCTTATGCAAGTAGAAACGAGGGAAGTTTTGAAGGTCGGGGTTTAGATGCTGCTGTTCGCCGTTTTAACACAGAAGTAAGTCAGATTACAAAGACATTCAATTCAGATTTTATCACAGAACAAATCGATTATTTGGAAACGGTTTACTCTTCTATTATATCTACACGTTACAGGTTTAATTCAAGCCACGGGGCTAAAGACGATGAAATTGATTTGACTTTGAACTTCTATAAGGTACCTATGGACGAGAAAGGAAATCATTTGTCTGTAGATCGAAGCAAGCTAAGGGAGTTGTCAAGAATTAAAGAGAAACGGATTAACATCACGGTTAGAGGAGATATTAAAGTGTCTTCAAGTATTGGACTTGCCTTCCCTAAGTATCAAACGACTAACGAATATATCTATCGCGACAGTTCTATCATATCAGTTGATGGCAGCAAATTCTCACCAAATTTAGGGGCTTACATCAATGTTTATTCTTACACCGGTCGTACCGTTCAATTGGGAGGTACATTTGGAGTAGGGGTGCCAATGCAGGATGAACAAAAGAACGTGAACATGTATCTGGGTTTAACAGCACTGTTTGGTTCAGACAGCAGAGGCGGTTTAAATGCTGGGGCAAGTTTAGGGCAAGTTAAAAAACTAGGTGCGGGTTACGAAATCGAAAATTCGCTGCTACCCGGGGATCTAACTATACCAACACGAAATGTTTGGGAGTGGGGGACTTTTATCGGCATATCATTTAACATCGCAAAAACAGGAACTTAATGGGTTGGTTTTGGTACATAATTCTTGGAGCTCTTTCGGGCTGGTTAACTCAAAAGTTACTAAAGCGTGAATCCAAAGGGTTCATTAAAAACTTACTGCTTGGCGCAATAGGTGGGTTTGTAGGATCTTGGATTTTTAAATTGTTGCGACTATCTCCAGAACCGAGTAAATTAGGCTTCGTTGTTACCGCCGTTGTTGGTGGTGTAGTTGTGGTTTGGTTAGCCGACAAATTGAAGTCATAGGTACCGCATTTTTAATTTAAGTTTGCATTAAATCAATGCATTGAAGCTCTCCGTAGTCATAGTCAATTATAACGTCAAGTATTTTCTTGAACAATGTTTGCTGTCCGTCCAAAAGGCGTTGGCCAATGTTGATGGCGAAATTTGGGTTGTAGATAATGATTCTGTTGACGGTTCTGTTGAAATGGTTCGTGAGAAGTTTCCAAATGTCCATTGTATTGCCAATACAATCAATTCTGGATTCTCAGTCGCCAATAACCAGGCGATTAAAAAATCAAACGGCGAATATATTCTATTACTAAATCCTGATACTGTGGTACAGGAAGATACATTTAGATCATGCATTGAATACCTTGATGCACACGGTGATGTCGGTGGTTTAGGTGTGAAGATGATAGATGGAAAGGGGAAATTTCTACCTGAGTCAAAACGCGGACTGCCAACACCTGAGGTTGCGTTATACAAAATGGTAGGGTTAAATAAACTTTTCCCGCACTCAAAGAGATTCGGGAAGTATCACTTAGGTTTCATTGGTGAAGATGAAACGGCCGAAATTGATGTGCTTGCAGGTGCTTTCATGCTGATGAGAAGGACTGTACTGGATAAAGTGGGCTTACTGGATGAGACTTTCTTTATGTACGGTGAAGACATTGACTTGAGTTATAGAATTACACAAGCGGGTTATAAAAATATCTATTTTCCAGAAAATTCAATAATCCATTACAAAGGAGAAAGCACAAAAAGGATGTCGGTAAACTACGTTTTCGTATTCTACCGTGCCATGGTCATTTTTGCTAGAAAACATTACAAAGGGACGTCAGCTAGTTTCTTCGTTGGGTTAATAAATGTGTCTATTTATGTACGAGCATTTTTAGCTCTTGTGCAACGCGTCATAGTAAAGACCTGGCTTTTTACCTTAGACGCCATCCTAATAGGAAGTGGTTTAGTGTTGGTGAAGGATTACTGGGAAGAACACTTTAAATACTTCGATGGGTATTATGCACCAGCATATGCTCAAACGCATTTTCCAATTTATACACTTATCTGGTTGGTCATGGTTTTTTGGAGTGGTGGGTATCAAAAGCCCTATTCAATCGTTAAAGTGCTTCGAGGTATCATTGCTGGTACGATTGTGATCTCGGCGATTTATGCGTTTCTCCCTCAGGAATATAGATACAGTAGGGCTATCATTTTAGCCGGTACAGCTTCTACAGCATTTATGCTATTGACAATTAGAGCGATAGCACATTACAAACAATACAGAAACTTCAAGTTTGGTCAAGTATCAAATGTCTCTTCAATTATTGTGGGACATAAAACAGAGCGCCATCGCGTTTTGAGCTTAATCAAAACTTCTGAATCACCGAATCAATTTATAGGCTTTGTCACGATAACTGAAGAAGAAGGAAACCAAATATTGGGCACATTAAATCGATTAGAGGACCTTTGTAATTTATACAAGGTGGGTGAAGTTATTTTTTGTTCAAAGGATGTAAGTAGCACAGAGATAATGCATTGGATGTCAAAAATGGCGTCGACAAATGTTAGCTTTAAAATAGTTCCTGACGACAGCGGCTTTATTATCGGAAGTAACGCTAAGGATATGAATGGGGAGCTGTATACGGAAGAAATACGATTCGCATTGGGAGATAAAAATACGATTCAGAAGAAACGATTAATAGATGTCGTTTTAAGTGTATGTCTATTGCCACTGGGATTAGTTATTGGCTGGTTTGGTTCTGGTATTACAACCTATTATAACCGGGTAATAAGTACGCTCGTCGGACGCAAAACCTGGGTGTCTTACGACAGCGCCATATCTACGGATGATTTACCACCTTTAAAAAATGGAGTGTTTCCTATCAGCCACGAATCAAGAGCGATTGAATTGACCGACTCAATCCGACAAAGGTTGAATTACTTCTATGCTAAAAATTACCACATCAGTGTTGATATAGGCATCATTGCGAGAAACATACTCAAACCTTAATCTTCAGACATTAAAGCTGATATAAAGTCTCGTATGAGCCTAAATGAGCCATTGTACGATTTTGCTTCAAGTGTTAGATTTTCTCTAGTATCATCAATATCGTGGTAATGATTATAAGGTCCCATTAAGTAAAAGAAAAAGGCTGGAATTCCAGATTCGGTAAAAAAGTAATGATCACTATTGGCCGCCTTCCCACGTTTTTTGGTTTGAGGCAGATATTTCTTCGTTTCGTTTATCGACGAAAGCAACTCATATTCTTTATCAAGTATAGCACCATTCACCGCCATAATACCTTCCTGTCCAGAACCCATTAAATCCATGTTTACAACAAATCGGATTCGAGTAGGTTCTACAAATGACGAAAGCTCATTGACAAAAAAGTAACTTCCAACCAATCCGGCTTCCTCTGCAGCAAAGGCAACAAACACAACGGAATAGCGAGGAGGATTTTGGATATAATAGGATGCAAAGTCTAACATCATCGCAATGCCACTTGCGTTGTCATTCGCTCCAGGCATCACACATTTTTGTCCCATTTTACCTAAGTGATCATAATGACCGGTTATGAAAATGAACGAGTCAGATTGCTCGGAACCTGGGATATAGCCAACCACGTTTCTCGCGGCATGTCCATGAATCATCTTAGCTTCGATTTGAAGTGATATTTGATCTAAATCGCTTAGAACACCAGGTAGAAAAGATATATGTGATTTACTGTTTTGATTTCTGCCTACAGACCATGTCAATTTTTTATGGTTCTTGAGCAACACTGGATTTTTGTATTTTTTTAAGAATTTGTCATACTTCTTTTGGGTTGACTTGTCCACAGCCATCGTGTCAACGAGAACAACATGTTTGGACCAATCTAATTTGAGTAGTTTTTTAAAACGCTTTTTGTCAAGTATCAAAGCTTTGTCGAGCATGTGAACTGTTAAGTTTTGAACGATAGTCGTTGGACAATCTGGCGCCACGATAAAATCCCTGCCAGGTGTAAGGTCAATTTTATTCTTAGTAATGTTTACGACAGTTGGAAACGTATTGACATTAAGCTTAAAACGGTGATAGTAACTAGAAGTGTTCAACTTCTGAAGTCCAATAGTTTCATATTGACTTGCGATATAGGCTGAAGCCCTTTTATCTCCAAAGTCTACATATCCTCTTCCGCCAAAGTAAGGACTACACAAGGTGTCAATCGTGTACTGAGCGTTAACTACGTCTTGGGCAACACTTGTGTTGGCAAACAAGAGGTAGCAGAATAGAATGGCTACAAATTTTTTCATAAATCGAATTTAAAAAAAAGCCGTGGATTAATCCACGGCTTTTGAACCTTATTGTTATTGTGGTTTAGAGTTTTCCTTTTTCTGCCTTCTTTAAGTATTTCGCAGCGTCTTTAAATTTAATACCTTTTGCAACTTTTCTCGGTGTTCTTCCTTCGTTGTTAGTTCTTTTTGGGTCAGCTCCTTTTTGAAGTAATGCTTCAATCGTTGCCATGGTTCATTGTGAAACGCCAATATGTAAAGGCGTTTTTTCCATTTGTTTTTCGCGTTAACATCAGCGCCATTGCGGAGTAACTCCTTAACAATGTCAATCGACCCCTTTGTAATCGCCCAATGCAATGCTGTGTTGTTTCGATTGTCTTTGATACTTAAATCATAGCCTTGTTTAAGGATATATTTTACGGCATCCAAATTTCCTTTGTTTATCGCATAATACAGCATGGTTTTACCTGCGCCGAGATCTAAATCAACCTTCATACCATTGTCAATCATGTTTGTAAACATCTCTGTTCTACCATGCGTTATACCGTTTTGCGTTGTTTTTTCGGATCGCATATTCTAAGTTATTATATACTGCTAATGCTTTTATGCTTAGCGGCATCGATGTAATCCGCTGTACTTCCGTACTCATCGTTGATGGAGCGTAACCCAAATCGTCATAAATGGATTCAGCGTCCACGTTGTCGTATCTAACTTCTTTTACGCAACTACAAGTTGAATCAACATAGTATCCCTTCGCACCTTTATCAACTCTACCTCTTACCAAAATACCTTCAATCATGTTTAATCCGGCAGTGTTGTAAACTGGTCCGCCAGAGTTTCCTCCAAAAGCGTCTATGTTAGTCCCGAACCAAGTCCCAGCCGAGTTCATCGTAACTTTTGCGCCGTCAGCAAGTTTTAACGGAAGACCAGCAGGAGCGCCAATCATAGCTAAGTTATCTCCTTTGGCAATTTTAGCGCCGGTTCTAAAACGGAACGGGGCACGATCAGTTTCTCGATCAAGTAGTATGACAGCGTAATCTAATCCACGTGCACGGTCAAGAATGCCAATAAGCACTTTTTTAACGCCATACTGTTTTGATGTTGGAATTGTTGCAACGTAGTATCCTTTGCCTTCTTGGGTTTTTCTTGTCATCCTAATATCGTTTGTATAATCAACAACCCAATATTTTTCACCAAACTTCATGTTCTCTGGTTTATCATTATAACTCTTGTGAAACACAACTTTACCATCTCTAATTTCGTGCTGATCACCTGAAATACAATGACCTGCAGTGACCATAATATTTGGTGCAATTAAGAAACCCGTGCATCCACCTAAACTCGGTTGATTTTTAAACCTAAGGTTGGGGTCCACTTTATCAGCTTTGTAAGCAGATTTAAGCAATTCTTCCAGTGTCCAGCTATAGGCCATCTCCTTTAAAATCTTTTTTGTTCATGCGCGTTATTACGGCACTCGTGTAACCTATGCAATCATACGTTTTTGCTTCCTTTCGACAGTCGTATCAGTTGCATTAAATGTTTGAACACTTGACCCGTGTGTTTTTAAATAGAAGTTAAAAATAATGGTTTCAATATCTCCCTCAGCTACAACGATTTGGTTTTTATACATCTGATAGGCATGTACTTTTACGGATTGATAGAAAGACTCGTAACTTATACTATCAGTTAATTCTTCCAGTTCTCTAGCAAATGCTAAGCTGAGTATACCATTCCCATTTAGTTCGTGTGCAACACTATGAATCTGGTTTGCAGACAAATGAAATAGATTGGCGTAACCTGTGCTTGGTATGGAAAACGGTTGATCATCCATAATGCCTATTTCGTTTTTTCCAGTATGTGCGAAAGTGTGCATTTGATAAGAGGGTTCTAATAGAAGATTTCCACCCCGAGTATATTTTTCATCAGAATGACTATCCCACCCAAAACCTGCGTCTACAATAACAATGAACTCTCCGAATTCCCCGAGTTTAATGCGAAATCTATTGATAATAGCCCTGAGCTCTTCATCTAACAAGTGATTTTCATTTTTATATAAGGCGTCATATGTTTTTGGTGCCCCATAGCAGACAAGCGATTCGTCGTAGCCATCCTTTTCATCCGCGTTGTAATCTAATACGAGTTGACGTGACCGCTAAAGTAAAATAGAACAATATCACCAACGTTACAACTGTCATACAATTCATTCATAGCAGCAATAATTCTATCCTTAGTTTTCTGTGTATTAACGAGTTATGTAACATCATTGAATCCAACAGTTTTGATGGATTGCGACATAACATTAACGTCATTATCACCATGCGTTTCACTCCAACCAGAATCCTCGGTATATGAACCAACCCCAACCAAAACGGCTCTTTTCTAAATGGCAAATATCAATTGAGTAAACCCTATCAAGACCAGGATTAGTAACGAGATCTTAGCGATTCTCTTAAACATATTTTCAAATAGTGTCATGTGTTGTTATTTAACTATATATATGTTTATCAACTACTTAGGTAAATGATTAAATGTCATTTTTGTATTATCGTCTGATCTCAAATCCAATATATGATGTGGACGCTTCCATGCCTGAACTGCGCACTTTTTGAGTGATACCCCCCCTGTTTGCTTGCGAATATCCTTCTCGAAACAAAGTTTCCAGTTGATATTCTATATCACGCATTCGGGGTTTTTTCGTTAAAATTGGTGTAAAATCTATCGGCTCTTTACTGGCAAATAGTTTAAATACCTCCATTCCGTACGGCGCTTGAAAAGTGACAAAACTTCCTGGAACAATAAAGCTTTGCCCTGCTTTGATCCTAAAATCTTCGGGATTTTGCTTTAAGGTCGGATCTTCGGCTGGCAAAATACCGTTAATGCCGCCATCAGGTTGAATGTCGATTACACTGAAATATGCATCGTTTGTTCCAATATGGCTTGCTTTGATGAGTATAGCTATTTGATCAGACTCTTTAAAAAACATTCGACCATTATCTGAAATATCTTCAATTTTCAATGTGTCTGTGACTTTATATGAATCATCTGCCAGCACTTCATAACGCACTGGAATAAATTCGAAAACAACATTATATCGTGGGTCAGTAAGTTCTAAGTTTTTCATGTAAGTGCCTCGCGAAAATGCTTTTAAGGTCTCCACAAGTTCAGCATAATTGTTGTCTGAAGACAAGTTTTCTGCAAACACTTTATTATCGGTGCTGCGTATCATGTCTATGTTCCCTCTGCCACCAGCTTCAATGATAAAATCCACATCTTTTTTCATTAGCGAGAACTATGGAGAGTTTGATATAGCTGCCGCGACACCAGCATTTTGGGCCTTATCCCAAATGTCTATTCTCAAACAGATGGTTATTTCTCCGAAACTATGTTCAGTGATAAAAAACCAATAATCATCCAAAGAACCATCCAGATCTTTTTCAAATTCTACTTTACACCAGGTGCCTTCCGAAACGATAACCTTCCCAGCTGCGATTGGACTTTTCCCTTTTATGGATGTTGTTCCAATAGGATAAGCCGCGATGGAAGCGTTATCAAATATTCCATGCAATTTTCCACCGTATAAGAATGCCGTATTGTCTCTTACTTTAAAGGCTTTATAAAATGGTTCTTGCTCTATCACTTGACCGGCGAAAAGCGCACGATCAATATTGCCTTCAATGGCTGGTTTTTGTGATGGAGCTAATACAGACATTTTCTTTTAAGATTTGAGCAAAAAAACCACGATACGTCATTGTGCTATTCATTTTGTCAACACTCCGACTAATTGCAGTAGATAAAGAACCTGCACCTTTATATTCATAATTGACCTCTGAAGCCTGTGCACCAGAAATTACAACCAATGGTGCCAATAAACTGGCATCTATATGTTTTGATTTTGATTGGAACACCCCTACGTCGTCAGTACCTTTTGTAGCCACATAGCCAGGTCGATGCATTTTAGGCATCCCGCCTCGACTTATTTCTTCACCGCGAGAAACAGTTCCAGAGTGACATGCGTCAGCAAACATGATTACATCACCGGTCGGGACAATCTTTAATCTAGGAGTAATAATTCAAGTTCATCATCTCTTAAATGCTGCGAAAAATCATATCCATCTTTATAAGCAGGTGGTGCACCAAAGGTTACAAATCGCTTCATCATATCCATCTATTTCATTCCCATTGTCATCTTCAATTTGTTGTCCGTGCGACGAAAAATGAATGATAACAACATCACCCTTTTGGCTTGTTTTTGTGAGACTTTTGATGGCCGTAACGATACCTTCTTTTGTAGCTTGCTCGTTTTTTAATATATCAATATGCTCAGTTTGAAACCCTTGTTTTTGTAATGCGGATGGAATCAAAGGTATGTCGTTGACACTACTAATGTCTCGCCAATCGGGGGTTTGGCCAGATTCAGGGTAGTCCCCAATAGCGATTATCAAACCTTTTTTGGTTTGTGCTTGGAGCGAAAATGCGTGAAGAAAAAGCAAGAGACATGTGATGACGCTTACGAATAAATTTCCTTTCAATCTCACTAAGTTTTCCTTTGTAATGACTTTGATACTTACATTTTGAAACGACCAATATAGTAAACGCTTTAATGTAAGGTTATTGTCAAAGTAACTTAAAGTGGACCAGAATTGCAATAGGTCATATGCCTTAATTTGACTAGCAATATATAACTTGTAGTAAGACGCGCTTAGGCATTTATACCTAATGATAAGTAGAAAATTCCAAGTACTAAATGTAGGCGATTACTAGTTAAAATGAATTTCAATACTAATATTGTATATAGAATCAATTGAAAATATAAGAGCTTGCTAAACCCAGCAGACATAGAATCCATAAGAACTAAAATTCTTGCACAGCTTAAAAAACTGGAAGTGGATATTAAGGAGTATAAAGAATTAACAAAGCCGATATCTCCTGAAAATGCGATTGGAAGAATTAGTCGAATGGATGCGATCAATAATAAATCTGTTAATGAAGCGGCCCTGCATAATTCAAAAAACAAGTTGGTACGATTACAAAGATCTTTGTCGGAATTGGAGTCAAAATCCTTTGGTTTATGCAGACAATGTGGTGAGGAGATTGAATTAGCGAAACTACTGGTCATGCCAGAAAGCATCAGGTGCGTTACGTGTGTTAAAAGTGCTCGATAGGGTGAACAAAAACATAGATTTATTAGAAGAATACTTGCCAGATGGTGTGTCAGACGTCATTTGGGAAATGATCCAGCAAGATCAAGTACGCTTTAGAATAGCCAAACCAAGAAAGTCGAAGTTGGGAGATTACAGGCCACCACAGAAGCAAAAAGGGCATCAAATTTCGGTTAATTCGGATCTTAACCCATTTGCCTTCTTGATTACGGTGCTTCACGAATTTGCCCATTTGGAAACTTGGAAAAAGCATAAGAACTCCAGAAAACCACATGGATTAGAGTGGAAAAACGAGTTTCAAGTCATCCTAAACCCGTTTATTAGTGACCAAGTGTTTCCAGAGAATGTCCATTTAGCCTTAGCCCAATACATTCGAAATCCATCTGCTAGTAGCTGTGTCGATGAATCATTGATGAGAGCACTTGCGGGTCATGACGTCAATCCCCAAATCTTTGTTGAATCGCTACCTGAAGGCGCCGTATTTAAATTATCGAATGGTTTGGTGTTTGAAAAAGGTCAGAAGTTGAGAAAACGGTACAAATGCAAATGTATTACAAACAACCGTTGGTATTTTGTTTCCTCAACTGCTACTGTTATAGCTATTGAGGCACAAACTAAGTTGTTTTGATAAACCAACTAAGCAACGTTCTTTTGTAAAAAATTTCAAGTATGAGAATAAGTTATATCATCCCTTTGGTTTTGCTCAGTGCAATGGCCTTTAGTCAAGCACCGAAATTTCCAGCAGGATTCGAAACGATAAATATGTGCCAATCTACGAGCGTCAAGAGCCAGGATAGAACTGGAACATGCTGGAGTTTTTCAACGAGTTCATTTCTTGAATCAGAAGTCTTGAAAAAAGGTGGTAAAGCCATTGATTTATCTGAAATGTATACGGTTCGTATGATTTATATGGAAAAGGCCATAAAATATGTGCGTTACCATGGTATTTCAAATTTTAGTGAAGGCAGCTTAGCGCACGACGTAATTATTGCGTACACGAAATACGGAATGATGCCAGAATCCGCCTATTCGGGCAAGAATGGCGCTGAGAAACACAACCACAGTGTTATGGTCAAGGAATTGAAATCATATCTAGATACGTTGTTAAAGTCACGCCCTATAGAACCACATTGGAAAGCGGGATTTAATTTAATTTTAGATAACCACCTCGGTGAAGTGAAACCAGTGTTTGAATATGAAGGGATGTCTTACAATCCTCAATCATTTGCTCAACAAGTATTGAAGCTCAATATGAAAGACTATTTGGGCTTTACTTCATTTACGCATCAGCCGTTTTACAGGGATTATATTGTTGAAGTTCCTGATAACTTCAGTAATGGAGAATATAATAATGTCCCGTTAAATGAATTAATGAAAACTATGGATGTGGCACTAGAAAAGGGCTATACCATAGAGTGGGATGGAGATGTTAGCGAAAGAGGATTCATGCGTCGAGGTGGGTATGCGTTTAATACAAACGATACGAATAAGCTAAAATTAGCACCAAATGTACCTTCAGAAAATGAGGCTAATCAAGGTGTGCGACAAGCAGGTTTTGACAATTTAACAACAACCGATGACCACTTAATGCATGTGGTTGGAAAAGTGAAGTATACAGATGGTAGGATCTTCTACGTGGTAAAAAACTCCTGGAGTACGCGAGCTGGTTTTGGTGGATATTACTTGATGAGTGCGGCTTACATGAAAATGAAAACAGTCTCAATTGTAGTCAACAAAAAATCGGTAAGTAAGAAGCTTTTGAAAAAGCTAGACGACTAGAATACCCTACAGTAGGCTATCTTGGTAGAAATGTCTTTTGATCTACCAATTACCTAACATACTATTTTTGCTCAACTAAAACGGAAATAATATGTTAAAGGAATTCAAAAATTTTATTATGACAGGCAATGTGATTGATTTCGCAGTGGCTGTTATTATGGCTGGAGCACTTGGGATGGTTATTAACGGTTTCGTTAATGACATTGCTATGCCGTTTGTTGGCCATTTTGCTGGAGGTATTGACTTTGCAAACTTAAAAGTTGTTCTCGATCCAGCAATTGCAGCTGCTGACGGTGTTGATGCTAAACCAGAAAACGCGATTATGTATGGCAAATGGATAAACTCAATCATAAACTTATTAATAGTAGGTTTTGTAATGTTTATGCTTGTTAGAGCTTACAACAAAACTAAAAAACCTGTGGAGGCACCAGCTCCATCAGGACCATCTGACAATGCTTTGTTGTCGGAAATAAGAGATTTACTGAAGAAATAGATTAGAACTACAATTACTATTACTGTTACCCCGGCCTAACTAGCTGGGGTTTTTTTATTTCAGAACCTTTTGAAACTTACATCTATTATTGCTGTTTAACATAACATGAAAAACAAACCGGCACTTGGTGTTATTTTTCTAACCACTTTTTTAGACTTGCTTGGTTTTGGTTTAATCATTCCAATTCTGCCAACGTTTGCTGAAGATTTGGGTGCAAGTGACATGCAGATCGGCTTAATCGCCGCCATTTATGCCCTGATGAATTTTTCATTTTCACCGTTTTGGGGCAGAATGAGTGATCGCCACGGACGACGGCCGATCATCTTAACCAGCATTTTAATCACAGCATCAGCATATCTAATTTTCTCCCAAACGGAAACGATAATAATACTCATTTTATCTAGAATCTTTTCTGGTATTGGCTCTGCGAATATTGGAGCCGCACAAGCATACATTGGTGACATTACAGAACCAAAAGACAGGGCAAAAAGTATGGGATTCATAGGTGCTGCGTTTGGATTAGGTTTTGTTTTTGGTCCACCTATTGGTGGATTTCTAAAGGCAGATTTTGGCATAGAAATACTTGGGTATGTTGTTGCAGGGTTGTCATTGGTCAACTTTATTGTCGCGTATTTTTTCCTACCTGAATCCCTGAAGGAAAAGAACATAAACGCCAAACGTACGAATATCATGACTGCGATTATGACCCAGCTGAAAAAACCAGATATCAGCAGGTTGTTTTTCATCAACTTAATTTTTATTTCAGCGTTCTCGATGATGCAGGTAACGGCTGTCTTGTTATGGAGTGATCACAGTTTTTTTAACGAGAAGCAGATTGGCTTTGTTTTTATGTTCATCGGTATAAGCAGTGCGTTGGTTCAGGGCTTGCTCGTAGGTCGAATTGCAAAACGATTTGGGGAAAAGCAAATGTTAACCATAGGATTGTCATTGTTGGCTGTTGGACTGTTTGCCATGCCATTTTTTCAAGATGATTTGTTTATCCCTTGGGAACTGATGGCGATAGGATTAATCGCTTTGGCGAATGGATTTATCAATCCAGCGTTGATGTCATTAATCACTAAAATGAGCAAACCAAATGAGTTAGGTCAACTTACAGGGTTATATCAATCTTTTGGATCGATAGGTCGTGTTTTAGGTCCTGCTATTGGAGGAGCCATTTATGGCGTGAGTTATTATCTTCCATATATTGTTGGACCGCTGTTACTGATTATTGGCTTTGTTTTATCAAGATCTGTGATCATACCAGTTCTCAATATTGACGCGACTACGAGCGAAGGTGATGAGGATCATTTAGTCTCAGATTAAAGCCATAAAGATTCAGGATTTTTGGGTCAATGAAGACTTTTTGGTACATTGTGACGACCAATAACCAAACATGAAAAATATTATTTTAGCAACTATTGCAGTCTTAACAATTTCTCCATTTAGCTTTAGCCAAACAACGTTTATAGATGGAAGCGAACATTATGTATACCGACAAGGATATAGTTTAGATCGTTCAACATATGCGTCTTTCTTTAAGGAAACCGTAAACCTAGATTCTGTAGTAGATAAGGTCGAGTTTTATAGCATCAACCGAGATAAAGAAAGACAATATCTTTCTAAAGTTTTGACGGATACATTAAGTTACCAACTGCGTGTAGTCGATCGCAAGGTTTATTTTTCAGGAAGTTATTATTCAGATTCCAACAAGGTTATTTCTACAGTACAAAATATATTGATGTATGATTATAATTTAAAGGCTGGAGACACTTTATTTTTTGCTACGCCTCTAGCATATGCATGTATAATTGATTCTGTTAAAATGGAGACATATTTCGATGGTAAATCAAGGGTCACACAGTATGTTAGGGGATTTGAAGGGTCAAAGATGTTTGATAACCCACGTCCAGATAAGTTTAGGCTAATTGAAGGTTTTGGATCCACATCTGGGATAATTTATCAGAATACAATTAATAATGGCTATCCACCCGAAAGAGTGCTTATCTCAATTTGCCTTAAAGACAGCATGCGTTACTTTGATAGTTCATTTAATAGGATCTTACTTGGTGACTTTTGTGATGAACAGCACGTCCAGTCAATGATTGACAAACTTGCTAAAGTATCAGTCAAAAAACGACCTCATAAGCAGATGCTAGTTTTTCCAAATCCAGCATCTGACAGGTTAAACTTACCTGATGGGCTTTCTGGTAAATATGTAGTAATGGATCACCTTGGACTTACTGTTAAAGAAGGGGACACAATTAACTCAATTAACATTTCGTCATTATCTCCTCAATTGTATTTCATACAATTATTCACCGATGAGTTCATTGGCGTGTCAAAGTTTATTAAAGAATAGAAGTAACTATAGATTTAAAAGGAAATCCGCATCTTCCTCCAACTTGTTGCCGATAACAACAACATCGGCACCAGCATTCCACGCCGCATGAATACCTTCCACAGTTCTTATGCCACCACCGACCACAATCGGTTGCGAAGTGTGTTCCCTTACAGCTGAGATCATTTGTGCAGGAATGGCTTTTTTGGCGCCGCTGCCAGCATCCATGTAAATGACATGGAAACCCAGTTGCTCTCCAGCTAAAGCCGTCATAGCTGCTAACCCGGGTTTGTTTGATGGTATTGGTGTTGTACCTGATATATATGAAACCGTTGTTGGAGCGCCACCATCAATTAAGATGTAGCCAGTTGGCAGTATTTCAAGTTTCGATTGTTTCAAACGAAGTGCAGCTTCAACATGTTTGCCAATAAGCATGTCTGGATTCCTCCCAGAGATTAATGAGAGCAACAAAATAGCGTCGGCTTCATGTGATATTTGATCAGGACTACCTGGGAAAATGATACATGGTAAATCACAAGTTCCTTTTACCGTTTTTATCGCATCGTGTATATTTCCAGAAGTTAAAACACTACCACCTATAAATATGACATCTATCTTGGCAACATTTTCTGGTCGAAGAACGTTTTTTATATGTTGAGGTGATGCTTTATCAGGGTCGATTAGAATAGCTAATAGTTTTTTGCCATTCTGCTTATTGCTGTTTAAGAAATTTGCAATTTTTGTACCCATCACGGCTACAAAGAAAGTAAAATATTCACCAAGTAAGTTATTTTCAAACCGTTATGCTCGGTATAAATAAGCAAGTGAAAATACTTATCAAAACACGAGCGGCAAAAAAATAAATTGAGGTGATTTCATTGCATAATATTGGCTCTCAGTTCTTTAGGTTTTATGATCGAATAAAGGTCAAAAAGCAAAGGAATTGTTATCAACAGATGCAAGTCAGAATAAACGTACAATTTTTTTTTTCTGTGGAAAAGTGTAATCGGAAAGTCATGTAATGTGAAGCTATTTTTGAGCAAAAACCACTAGACTTTTTTTGAGTTTGGCGGATGTGTAGGTATCTCGATTGATAAAAAGTAAGAAGCATTGTATGAGCGATAAGAAGGTAAATTCAGGAAAAAATGGCGGTCTCCAATTTGATCGTTATTTCACCAAAGATGGTGTCCCAGCAAACGAACTATTTGACTACGAAGTCCGTAGTTCTGTAATTCAAAATCCAGGTGGAGACACTGTTTTTAGAATGGATGATGTTGAAGTCCCGAAGGCTTGGTCGCAAGTAGCTACTGATATCTTAGCGCAGAAATATTTTCGAAAAGCAGGTGTACCTCAACCAGATGGTAGCTTGGGTTCTGAGAATTCAATCAAACAAGTTTCTCATCGTCTAGCAGAATGTTGGAGAACATGGGGAGAACGAAATGATTATTTCGCTACCTCGGAAGACGCACAGGTTTTTTATGATGAATTGGTCTATAGCATCACCGCTCAGCATGCTGCACCAAACTCACCTCAATGGTTCAATACTGGATTACACAACTCTTACGATATTACTGGTAAACCTCAAGGTCATTATTTCTGTGACCATGAGACAGGAAAGGTAAAAAAATCGACCTCAGCTTATGAGCGTCCTCAACCTCATGCATGTTTCATTTTATCTGTAAAAGACGACCTCGTGAACGAAGGTGGTATTATGGATTTGTGGGTGCGTGAAGCAAGAATATTTAAATACGGCTCTGGTGTTGGGACAAATTTCTCAGCCATTCGAGGCGCCGGTGAAAAATTAAGTGGCGGTGGCACTTCAAGTGGATTGATGTCTTTCTTGAAAATTGGAGACAGAGCTGCTGGTGCAATCAAATCAGGAGGAACAACAAGACGCGCCGCTAAAATGGTAACGTTGGATTTAGATCACCCTGAAATTATGTCTTTCATCAACTGGAAGAAAGAAGAAGAAAAGAAAGTTGCTGCTCTAATTGATGGTGGTTATTCTTCTCATTATGAAGGAGACGCTTATCAAACAGTTTCAGGACAGAATTCAAACAACTCGGTAAGAATCCCTAATAAGTTTTTCGAAGCATTGAAAAACGAAGAAAACTGGGATTTAATTGCAAGAAGCAATGGCGCCGTGATGGACAGTATTCCAGCAGAAAAGATTTGGGATGATATCGCATTTGCTGCTTGGGCTTGTGCTGATCCTGGGGTACAATATGATACAACAATAAATGAGTGGCATACATGTCCTCAAGGTGGACCAATTAACGCGTCTAACCCATGTTCAGAATATATGTTCTTGGACAATACAGCGTGTAACTTGGCTTCTCTAAACTTAAGACACTTTTTTAATGAAGCAACTTTAGAGTTTGATGTTAAAGGCATCAAATACGCTTCGAGATTGTGGACCACGGTATTGGAGATTTCTGTATTGATGGCTCAATTCCCATCTAAAGAAGTAGCGGAGTTATCGTATGCATATAGAACACTAGGTTTGGGTTATGCGAATTTAGGTTCTGTATTAATGCTTAGCGGTATTCCTTATAACAGTGAAAAGGCAACCGCAATTTGTGGTGCGATTACAGCCATATTAACCGGAACAGCGTATGCAACATCTGCTGAGATGGCCGCACACTTAGGACCATTTAAAGAATACGAGAACAATAAGGAAGATATGTTACGTGTAATGAGAAATCATAGATACGCAGCATACAATGCCACAGATTATGAAGGTTTAAGTGTTAAACCAGTTGGTATTGACCCTAAATTTTGCCCAGATTATTTATTGACTGCAGCTTGTGATCAATGGGATAAGGCGGTAATGTTAGGTGAAAAGAATGGATACCGTAATGCACAAACCACAGTTATAGCCCCAACAGGCACAATTGGTTTGGTAATGGATTGCGATACAACAGGTATTGAGCCAGACTTTGCGCTTGTAAAGTTTAAAAAATTAAGTGGTGGTGGATACTTCAAAATTGTAAATCAATCTGTACCAGGGGCATTAAAGAACTTAGGGTATAGTGAAATTCAAACGGAAGACATTGTGAATTACGCCAAAGGGCATGCGACTTTAAAAGGCGCACCAAGTGTAAATCACAAATCGTTAACTGCAAAAGGATTTACTCCAGAGAATTTAAAAGCGATAGAAGCAGGTTTAGAAAGTGCGTTCGAAATTAGCTTCATGTTCAATCATTGGACATTGGGTGAAGAAACAATGGAACGATTGGGCTTAGAGAAAGAAGTGTATGAAGGCGCTGATTTCAACCTACTCAAAATATTAGGATATACGCCGGCAGAAATTGCTGCGGCAAATGATTATGTGTGTGGTACCATGACCGTTGAAGGTGCACCACATTTGAAAGAAGAAGACCTACCTGTATTTGATTGTGCGAATAGATGTGGTAATATCGGCGAACGATTTATCCATGCACATGGCCACATTCGTATGATGGGAGCGGCGCAACCATTTATTTCTGGAGCAATCTCTAAAACAATTAATTTACCAAACGAAGCAACAAAAGAAGATATTAAATCTTGTTACGAGCTAAGTTGGGAGTTGGGGCTAAAAGCAAACGCACTTTACCGTGATGGTTGTAAATTGTCTCAGCCATTGAGCACCAAGTCTGACACTAAAAAAGAAGACAAAGTTCAAGAGAAAATAGAAGAAGTACTTGCTGATAAAGCAGAACTGACTTTAGAAGAAATCACGCCTGATATGGTGTTAGACGCTGCACGTCGCATCATTGACGAGAGTAGTGATACCATATTCCAAATGCAGTTATCTAACATCGTAGAACGTAAAAAACTTCCAAGCAAACGAAGTGGATTTACACAAAAAGCAAAAGTTGGAGGACAAACTTTATTCATTAGAACGGGTGAATATAGCGATGGAAGATTGGGAGAAATTTTCGTAGACATGCACAAAGAAGGAGCAACGTTCAGATCATTGATGAACTGTTTCTCTATTGCAGTGTCTATCGGACTACAGTATGGTGTACCTTTAAGAGAATTTGTAGACAAATTTACTTTCACCAAATTCGAACCAGCAGGTTACGTTGAAGGTCACGATAACATTAAAAATGCAACATCAATTATTGATTTCATCTTCCGATTATTAGGATTTGAGTACTTACATCGTAATGATTTAGTACAAATACCTCCTGTAACGGAAACAGGAGATAATAATATTCAAAATGTAACTAATTCGCCAGCGATTGCGATAACGAAAACAAAAGCCGTGGTTACTTCTACTTCGATTTCTGTTGAAGCAAGAGCAGCGTCTAATGCATCTGCTTCGGATATGCACTTAGCATCTATGCAAAGTGATGCACCAGCTTGTAACGAATGCGGGCATTTGACCGTGAGAAGCGGAACATGTTACAAATGTTTGAACTGCGGTAACTCATTAGGGTGCAGTTAAATGAATATTCAAGCGAGTAAGCTTGAACTAGGTACTTAAACTCAATTGTATAGCCAAGAGTTTGTTATGTTCACATATAACGATCTCTTGGCTATTTTTGTATAGCGCGATTCTCAATATCACCCAATGAAATGTTCGTCTAACAAAAAACCGTATCACAATGAAAGTACCGCTGAGCGGGCTTTAATTGAAGCAAGAATTAGGTTTGTTGGGAACACAGCCATTAACGTGTATCAATGCAGTGAATGTGATGATTGGCATTTAACATCTCAAGGCCAAATGAATAACACCCTGCAAGAAATGATTCAGTCTGGTGACCTGGATAAAGAAATTAAGCAGTATGAATGGAGAGAAAAATATGGGAACTAGTCTAAAACAGGACACCTAAACCTAATTTTAAACGGTTCAAATGAACTGTTCTTTTGATCAATGTTCCACGCCAATCGGAAAATTCTCGTTTCAAAGTTCCCCCTCTGTATCCAATATCTATAAATGTTCCTTTGCTCGAATCATATCGATTTGCAAAAACGTGGCGATAATTGAGTCCGAAAACCTTGCCTGGCTCATACCCTTGATTTATAGCACTTGACAATAGAAATGACGTACCCCAATGCATGACTATAAAATTATTGTCGGTGGAACTATCTGGGTATAACCCAACAGCGAGCTCCAACGGTAATAAGACAAGATCGTAACGCGGCATAACATTAACGCCTGTAATGCCACCAACTGAAAAGAAGGAGTTCCCCAATTTTCTAGCAATTTCTATGTCAGTGCCTAATGGTGAAAGGCTAAACCCTATGGCTTTATACCAAGTTGGCATGTTGTAAAATGGCCGACGTATCTTTTTGTAAGTGGTGTAACCGTAATCACTTTGAGGCTTCTTTGGCGTATTAAAAGTGATCTTATCAATATCCGCTTTTTTTAACGTCAAGTCACCAAGCATTGTTGAAGAAAAGTGAATTACAGAATCGTTCATTTCCGTTACATGGCCATAATAAACATCCCCATTCTTTAGTACAACATAGTCTGTGCTCACTTGCGCAGAAATCAAGCTAACGCCTATAAAAACAAAAAAAGTAGACAAAAAATATCGCAACATAGGCTTGGAATATTGGTGATTGGTGAACCCGAAAGTAGTAAATGAATTTTAGAATAGTGTCAATTTTTCATTGACCTTGTTGTAAAAAGTATCTTTAACGTAACTTTATCGAACATATTTTCACACATGAATCCAAAACTATTCCGCATCACCACCCTAATCATTGCATTTTCATTGGTATTTTTTTCTTGTACCGACAAATGTTCCGATACCATTAAAGTTGTAGAACGAACCACAATATTTACGTCACTCGTTGATATTCGAGCGTCGTTTGATGTGCAAGCTCCAAAAGAAATCAAGAAGCCGGGCAAATTGTATGTGTTTGGCGACGTACTTTTTGTGGTAGACGAGTATACCGGATTTCACGTAATCGATAATTCAAATAAATCTGCACCAGTACGCACTCAGTTTATTCAACTGGATGGCTGTACAGACTTGGTAGTTAAAGGCGCCTATATTTATGCTAACAGTGCCAACGACTTAGTTACCATTCAAATGCAAACGGGGAGTTTTTTATTGGTAGACCGTAATATAAATGTTTTTAATTTATTTGAGACCAAGTCGGATTCTGTTGCTGCGAACTATATCGATCAGGAGAAATGGGTGACGTCGGAAGAATACAATTGTGAGGGAGGTAGTTTCAGATTTGGGATACAAGATGATGATGTACTGAATGTGGTAGAGCAGGGAACTACAAGTGGAACAGGTGGTTCTACAGCGCGTATGACTGTCGTAAATAATTACATTTATGCCGTGGACAATCAGAATCTATTGGCCATCGATGTTTCAAATGGTGCGGATCCGAAAAAAGCTTCGATAAAGGATATCAGCAGTTGGACAAATGCGACGATAGAAACCATATTTCCGATGGGAGACTATTTGTTTATTGGAACGACGACTGGTATGCAAATATTTAATCACAAAGCAAACCCGAATAGCCCGATACATGAAAGCACATCAGAGCATTTCCGTTCTTGTGATCCAGTTGTCGTTCAAAATGACATAGCTTACGTCACTACCCACGGAGGCTCTGGTTGTGGTGGAGCTAGAAATGCACTATATGTTTATGATGTAAAGGACGTGAAGAATCCAAAGTTGTTGGCAGGATACGATATGACCTATCCATTGGGTCTTGGAATAGATGGGAATACACTGTTCGTATGTGAAGATGATTTCGGTCTAAAGGTTTATGATGTAACAAACCCTGAAGAAATAACGAGTAATAAATTAAGTGAGATTACAGCCATTAGTCCTATGGATGTGATTCCACTTGATGACGTGTTAATCGTAACGGCTAAAGACGGCGTTTATCAGTATGATTATTCTGACCCGAGTGCTTTGACTCTTTTAAGTAAAATTTACGATATTGTAAGAGACTAAAGCTCTGCTAAAACGGTTTCACCACCTCTAGTGATTTCATCCAGTTTTACGTTGATTTTTGTACCGATTGGCAGAAAAACATCAATTCGACTACCGAATTTGATGAAACCCATTTCGTTGCCTTGGGTAACAGAATCACCTTTATCTACGTAATAACATATACGACGCGCAACTGCTCCTGCAATTTGACGAAACAAGACTTCAGTGCCTGCGTCATTTTTGATCACCGTTGTTGTGCGTTCATTAAGCGTTGATGACTTTGGGTGCCAAGCCACTAGGTATTCGCCCGGATGATATTTGAAATAGCTTACAACGCCTGAAATAGGATTGCGATTGACGTGGACATTCAGCGGAGACATAAATATGCTTAACTGAATGCGCTTACCTTCAAAATATTCTGGTTCTTCAACTTCTTCAATAACCACAACCTTACCGTCTGCAGGTGCAATGACGTGGTGGTCATTTAAAACCGTGTTACGTGTTGGGTTGCGAAAGAATTGAAGGAAGAGTCCAAAAATTACAATACCAGCAGTTAACGTTAAGTACTTCAACCAGCCAATGCCGGTGTATTTAAAAACAAGAAATACTATTACACTGACAATGATCAATGTGGTAATTAATATCGTATATCCTTCCTTATGAATCATTAGTAAGTTCCTCTTAAACGCTTGGTGCTAGCCACCTTATCAATTGCCACAATGTAGGCTGCAATACGCAAGTCTACTTTG
Organism: Bacteroidia bacterium; assembly: GCA_047620825.1. Taxonomy (GTDB): domain Bacteria; phylum Bacteroidota; class Bacteroidia; order NS11-12g; family UBA9320; genus UBA987. The sequence continues at coordinate 43,008 of JBLHOC010000002.1, forward strand.
TATTTTTGCGATGCCGTGTAAACGGTTTCAAAGGCTTGTTTCATAATTCGATCAGCTCTTCTGTTAACACGTTCTTCAGTCCAAAAATAACCTAAACGGTTTTGTACCCATTCGAAATAGGAAACAGATACACCTCCTGCATTGGCAAGGATATCAGGTATAACCATGATACCTTTATCATTTAAAATTTTATCAGCGCCCGAAGACGTTGGACCATTTGCACCTTCAACTATCAGCTTAGCACGAATTTTTGAAGCATTATCAGCAGTAATTTGATCCTCCAAAGCCGCAGGAATCAATACATCAACATCTAATTCTAACAACTCATCATTGGTGATCATTTCACCTTTTGTAAAGCCGTCTAGTGTGCCGTTATTTTGTTCAGTATATGCTATGGCGTCCAAAATGTCAATGCCATCCGGATTATAATATGCTCCAGAAACATCGGAGATTGCTACAATTGTAACACCTTGTTCTTCTACCAGCTTAGCACTGATCGACCCAACATTACCAAAGCCTTGAACAGCTGCAGTACAATTACTTGGGTTCATTTTGAGTTTACCCATAGCCGACCTTGCGGAAACCATAACACCTCTACCGGTTGCCTCTATACGACCATTCGATCCACCCAATACAATTGGTTTTCCCGTAACAACAGCTGGACTTGATACCCCTTTTAATTTGGAGTATTCATCCATTATCCAAGCCATGGTTTGAGGATTGGTTCCAACGTCAGGTGCTGGAATATCTCTTTCTGGGCCAAATACATTACTCATAGAGTTGGTATAAGCTCGAGTTAGTCTTTCTAACTCACCCATACTCATAGTTCTTGGATCACATTTGATTCCACCCTTGGCTCCTCCATAAGGAATACCAACGACAGCACATTTCCATGTCATCCAGGCGGCCAACGCTTTTACTTCGTCAAGGGTTACACCCATGGAATATCGGATACCACCCTTCGATGGACCTAAATTCGCTGAGTGAATCACTCTGTGACCTTCAAATATCTTGATTGTGCCATTATCCATTGTTACAGATAAATTAACTGTAACACTTTTTTCGGGAGACTTTAATGCATCGTAAGTCGAGTCGTCAAGTCCTAAGATTTTGGTGGCTTCGGAAAATCTTTCCATCATCGAATCTAATGGGTTAAGAAGATCCTTGATTGGGGCTGGTTCTCTGTATTTAGAACTCATGTATTTACTCAAAAATTTAGCGCAAAGCTATCTAATTAATTAACAGGGATACAACAGATAATTGCTTTTTTTTAAACGTTGACTTCTTATCCGACCGTGAAATGACACAGATAGAAAAAACAGGCAGGTGAAGCCATAATTATGGAGTCCATTCTATCTAAAAAACCACCATGCCCACCTAAGGCAGTTCCAGAATCTTTGATGCCCAACTGACGTTTTATTCTTGACTCAAATAAGTCGCCTAATGTTCCAATTATGGAACAGATTAGTGCTAAGGCTATGAAGTGAATCACATCAAACAATGGAAAAAATTTATGTAGTAAAATGGCGAACGCAATTGAAAATACAATTCCACCAACAAAGCCCTCCACCGATTTTTTGGGAGACAACTTCGGTGCTAGCTTGGTCTTGCCAAATTTTCGTCCAACCAAATAGGCAAAGGTGTCATTTACCCAGATGAGTATAAAAACCAATACTATTTGCATCCCGTTATAGGGCAACAATTCTGTACTATCAGTTTTAAAACCTAAGTTTCCAATGCGCAGTAAAAACGCAAATGTGACGGATATATATAACCAACCCAAAACCATTTTACCAGCATCTGATATGAAGTTTTCTGAAGGATACGCAATCAAGTAAATTAAAAAGAAAACGAGTAAGGGAATCAGATACCAAAGTAATGCGCTAAGATTTATCACGGCGTCTTGGTTGACGTAGGTAAAGAAGAACAAAATGCTACCAATAATAAGTGGTAATACGATGGCCTTTGCCGACTTTGGTTTTATCGTAATCCTATAAAACTCATACAAACAAAACACTTGAATTAACCATATGTAAATGCCAGCCGTTACCATATGAGTTAAAACCGCGAGAACCGTAACGAGCACATACGCTGATCCAACAAGAAGTCTGGAATTGAAGTTACGCATAGTCGAAATTATTATCGTTTGTTTGTTTCCAGAAGACATAACCCAACACAGCTAAAGAGATTAGGCTCACTGCGAGCACAATGGATGAAAAGGTATAGTCTTCGTCAAAAAGTGACGCGGTATTTCCGTTTTTAATATACCAATCGCCCACAACAACTATGGCGTTATTTATGGCATGGACGATAATTGGAATCCAAAGTGATTTGGTTCTGTAATAGAGGTATCCTAAAAACACACCAAAAGCCAACATGGGTAGGAATTTGTATGGTTGAAAATGTATGATGGTGAATAGTACTGCAGATAACAAGATGCCGACGTGCACATTGTTTGCCCATTTGGATAACACCCGCATTAAAATGCCTCGAAAAAATATTTCTTCACCGATACCGGCCAGTAAGCTCATTATAACCAAATTCATTATGAAATGGCTGCCTTGATTGTGTTTTAAAAACAAATCGTAGGTGTGGTTACTTTTGGCTTCCAAATCTGTAAACATGATCTCGAACTTTCCAGGGAAAGTCCACGAAGCGTTAAACCGAACCAAAGCATCTACCGTTGGGATCAAGGCCAACAATAGTCCAAAAGCGATGATTAAGTGTTTTATCTTCACGTTGGATTTTAATCCAGTAAAACTCAAAAAGTCCTGACGGAACGTTTTCGTACAGATAAATCCAGCAATCACAAAAGAGAGGGCAATTATAAATTGGGCTAATTTTAATGCAAACGCCTTATGGATGGTCAGTTGATCTAGACTAATGTTTGTCAAATCTCCCATCTGTAACCCCATGCCTGTCTGAATCACAAAGAATGAGATACCAGTCATAGCAAACAAGGATAGAATAAGTATGCCTATGGCAAGAAAAAAATGTGAGATTCCACTTACCCTAGATTGTAGTCTGTTTTGCATTGATGAAGTATCTTTGCAAAGGTGATAAAAATCGGTGATATAAACCTTGGGGATTTCCCATTGCTATTGGCCCCAATGGAGGACGTCAGTGACCCGCCATTTCGTGCGGTTTGTAAGGAACAAGGGGTCGACATGATGTATACGGAATTTATTTCGTCGGAAGGGCTTATAAGAGATGCTGCTAAAAGCAGGCAAAAACTCGACATATTTGGGTATGAACGACCCATGGGTATTCAAATATTCGGGAGTGATATCGACGTGATGAAGGAAGCAACTGAGATTGCAACGGAAGCGAACCCTGATTTAATTGATATAAACTATGGTTGTCCGGTAAAAGCGGTGGCTTGCAAAGGGGCAGGTGCAGCCTTACTACAAGACGTGCCAAAGATGGTTGCAATGACTGCCGAAATTGTAAAATCTACACACTTACCCGTTACAGTAAAAACAAGACTGGGTTGGGACAATAACACGAAGTATATCAAGGATGTTGCTGCTCGACTTCAAGATGTAGGTATACAAGCCTTAAGTATTCATGGACGAACCCGAGTACAAATGTATAAGGGAGAAGCCGATTGGACTTTGATAGGGGAAATTGCGCAAGACCCAAAAATTCATATCCCAATTTTTGGAAATGGCGATGTTAATTCTCCTGAAAAGGCAAAGGAAATGCGTGATCGATATGGGGTGCAAGGGCTAATGATTGGTCGTGCAAGCATTGGGCATCCATGGATTTTTAGAGAAATAAAACACTATTTTAAAACTGGCGAATTGTTACTAGGGCCAACCATGACCGAGCGCATACAAACGTGTGAGCGACATTTTGATGAGAGTATAAAATGGAAAGGTGAGCGATTAGGCATTTTTGAAATGCGTCGTCACTACGCCAATTATTTTAAAGGCATCCCAAATTTTAAACCAAATCGAATGCGATTGGTCACAGCTAGTTCACCTCAGGAAGTGCATGACATTTTAAACGAACTTAGGCATATGTATACCGAGGTGTTGGTTTAGTGAATTACAATCTTTCTGGTAACTGCATTCATTTCATCTTTTATTACAGCCAAGTACATTCCGGGTTTGATTTTACTTACGTCAATAGCATCACGTGAATTTTTTAGTTTATCAGACCATATTTTCTTTCCATTTAAGTCATAAATGGATATAGAACCGTTGTTAAAATCATGATTGATATAGAGCTTGTCTATTGTTGGATTAGGGTAAATTGAGGCATAGGTAACCTGCATTTCATCAACAGAAATCATTTTGTCTATAGATACTGGAAATGTAAAAGTATCAGAACCACAATCGTTGTAAGCAATGAGTGTTACATCATAATCTCCGATGGCTGGATATTTAAATAATGGATTTAAATCAGTTGAACTGGCTGAACCAACTCCAAACAACCATTTGTAGGTAACGCCACCAGACGAAAAATTGTAAAACTGCACTTTTTGTGCGGTTTGGTCCAACGTGAAAATCGCATTTGGAAAACAATTGTATTTTGCGATGACGCTTTTGCCATCATACGTTAACGGATTAAACTGCCACTCATACCGGCCTGGATCAAGGTCCATCCAACTTTTTAATGTTGACTGAAAATATTGGGCATTTGAATCTGCATAAAAATAGAATGGACCAACTCCGGTACCTACATTACCCGCAATGTGAGACAGCCATTTTAAACTATCATTCACAATAGGGCCCCAAAATCGAAAGACTTGGTCGTCTTTAAGTATATAAGGATTTCCATTAAGGAAATTGATATTTACTGGTTTATAATCCGGACTGACAACATGCCCATAGAAGTATAGTTGCTTTGATTTGTCTAGAAACAGGTTTGCGTCATTCAGATATGCTGAACTTGAATCGACGAGTACTCCATTAACCCATTTTGTTAGATACATGATGTTTTGATCAAACTTATATTGACCAACTGAATAACCCATTGAATCGATTGTTTGAAGTACTAAATATAGGGTGTCAGCAATACTCACAGCGCACATAACGTCTGTATTTTTCGAACAAATTAGTGAATCTTTTAAATTGTTAATCTCGCCATTATATCTAATCATACAGGAAGCCGAATCTGGAACAGGTTGGCCTTTAAAGCTTTTGATATAGTTAATTTCTACGTCAAATGATGAGAGCGTTTTACCGTAAAAGTATTCATACGCATTAGTTTTAATTTCTGATATTTTTAGGTCAGAACAAGCGATTTTAAAGCTTGCAGTGCGATTTGCAAATTTCGAACCGATTAGTTTTTTAGTTGTGCCTGGGATATAATTTGTAGAATCAGCACTATACATAATGACTGGAATAGTGTTATCAATGTGAACAGGATATAAGAAACTCAATTGATTAGAATTATAATAACCAAGAAATAAGTGGTTTTGATACTCTCCAGTTTTATTGAGTTTGACTAAAAAGTAGCACAGGCCAATATTACCTTGCTCTGGTTGCTGTATCAGAGCCGAGTTGCCCTCACCAGTTATTGAAATTGTATCTGCTGCGCTCGATGATAAAACAATAAATATGTCTTCATCAGCCGAAACCCACATCCTTTCAATCTGCTGAATACTATCTCCAGCAAATCGAATGTGCTTAACATAGTCGTGATTTTGCGCTTCCTGCCAAACCACATAAGCATCCTTTGTATTGTCAACATAAGTATTAAAATCTTGATGGTCAGGATAGAACTTATCGTCTTCCGACCAACTCGTCGCGATTAAATCTGTTTTGGTGTCGAGAGGAATAATAGCTGAATAACTGTTATAAGTCAAATACAAATCAGCCAACTGCATGTTTTGGGCGAACGAGACAATGGGAGCTACAAATAATAGCGTTAGCAGTGAACGTAGAATCATAGTTTGGTATTCATAATATCAAATATAAAGATTTTCTGAAAGCAGAAACCAGTGTTTCATCCATTGATATCAATGGAGTATTTCGAAATCTTGGTTATGATTTGCTTAACTTCGGGAATGCCTTTCAACCAGATCATAATCATTCTATGCCTTTTATTATCTCAAATCACTATTTGTGAGGCACAGTCGTTTTACAAGGACACTACGAATGTCGTAAGTTTAGTTTATACCTTACATGAAGGCTTTGATTATAGTACGCCAGCTTTGGTCAAGGAATCCGTTTATTTGGATTCAATGGTTAAAGGAATCAGCTATTACAAATACCACAACAGTGGGTGGTATAGATTCCGGCATGAATTAAATCTTCGGGTAGAGAATAAACGGGTTTATCTTTCAGGTAGTTATCGTTATAGCCTTGATGAGTATCACTCGTTTGATACAAGTGTATTTCTGTCTAACTATTTGTTGTACGATTTTAACCTAGCTAAAGGGGATACTTTTTGGTTTAAAGACCCATTTGGGTTTGGTATTGATAGATTCAACAATCAGGATCGATTCTTCTGTTCCGGAAATGATTCCTTTTACGTGGTGACAAAAGCAAACACGGCATTTGACACTATTACTGGAGACTCTTTTTATACACAAGAGTGTTACAGAAATGAATCAGGTAAAATGATTGCCAGTAGCCAGTTTGGCTCAAGTATTGGTTTTATGAGTCATATTAATTTGATTGAAGCGAATTTAATAAGGTATCTCTGTTTACACAATTCGCCACTCATTTGTTGCGTCAATTCTAATCTAATTTTTGAAAATGTATCAAAGAGTTATAACGGATATCTTACAAAATACTTCAAAGGTGATTTGTGTGATTCTAAGAACATAGCTACGGGATACGAAATGTTCTTGAGCACTGGGGTTAAACCTAAAATGGCACAAGTACAACTTACACCTAATCCGGTTGTAGGCATATTGAACATAGTGTCCGAAACGATGTTTCAAATACGTGTTCTTAATAGCAATGGGGAAATGGTTAAAAACATGGAATGGAAAAAAGAAATTGATATGTCGGAATTTCCACCAGGGGTTTACACAATTTTATTATCGAATCACAAACAGTGGTTAGCACGAAAAGTTGTAAAGATTTAAATCGCTAGGCAGGGTTTCTCGACGGCAAACCTTTGCTTTCTAAAAAGTCTTGCCAATTTTGCAAGGTTTCTCCTTTCATTACTCGAGGAAATTTGTGCTGAGATCCTTCTTTACCATTTAAACGCATCCATTCCAAGAACCATTCAATAGGGATAAGATTTACTTTTACATCTTTCAAGGCATGGTCGCGCTCAACAGCATAATCGTCGTTTAAATCCCGAAGGAAATTGTCCAGTTCTTCGCTGTAGTCTAAACTTGTGATTTCGTGATTATGACAACCAATATACCATTGGTGCCCAAAAATGTTCTGTTCTTTGGTGCCGAAAACCATAAACTCTTCCAAGTTCTCCTCAATCGATTTGGCAAGTATGTCAACAGCTTGTGTCATGTTATCGACGCTCAGGTGTTCCCCGACCAAACTCAAGAAATGTTTGGTTCTACCAGTTATAATTATTTCACGTTTTTTAATGTTCGTAAACCGAATGGTGTCACCAATCAAATAACGCCACGCACCTGAACAGGTAGATAGGAGTAACGCATAATCGACTCCTTCTTTAGCCTCCCACATCGGTATGGCTTCAACGTTTGGTTTGAGTTTATAGTTTTCGTCGAAATTGTCTTCATTGAATGGGACAAACTCATAAAAAATACCGTTCCGCATCAACATACGCATACCTACATCTTCGGCCTGTCTGTTTTGAAAAGCAATAAACCCTTCAGATGCCAAGTATGTTTCAAAATATTTAATGGGTTTGCCAAGTAGCGCGTTTATGCCTGACTTATAAGGCTTTATAGCAACGCCACCATGTATATACACCTCAAGGTTTGGCCAAATTTCATGGATGTCGGACAATTGATAGCGATCAATGATATTCTGAAACAAAAGCTGAATCCATGCAGGTACACCAGCCACCATGCTTACGTCCCAGTTGGGTGCTTCTGAAGTTATTCGTTCAATCTTCTCAGCCCAATTGTCACTAGCTTTGATCTCTGGATCTGGTTTCGATACGCGTTGTAAAATGGGGGGAATTTTTGAAGTCGTGATGCCGCTTAAATCACCTGCATAATATATACCGTTGTAGTTTAACGAAGTACTACCACCAATCATCAACCAATGTTTAGTCATATGATCTTTTGGCATATCGGTTCTTGCAATTGCCAATACTTGGCGCATACTCGCTCGGCGAATAGCCCTTACCATATCAGAAGAAACGGGAATGTATTTTGAAGCGCCATCAGAGGTTCCTGAACTTAACGCGAAATGCTCAATTTTCCCTGGCCAACAAACATCCGGCTCTCCCGTCCGAGTGCGTTCCCACCAAGGCAGCATATGTAAATAGTCGCCCGAGGGTACAGTGTCCTTGAAATTTTGATAGATGGATCCA
>JBLHOC010000003.1:0-47541 GCA_047620825.1 Bacteroidia bacterium
GATGGTAGCGTGAAAATTGTCAAATTCGTTAAGAGCGAATAAGACCATTTATTTTTCTTAAAGCCCACGCCTTGGTGTGGGCTTTTTTTGTTTAAATAGGTCAATGCTACATTGGGTGACAATGGAACATGAGTTCTTTTGTTTCGCTTGTACCAGCATGGTCGGTAATCGCCTCAATTTTTAACATCATATTCGAATGATAATTAACGTTATTTACCCAGTGTTCATGAATGTGAAACGTTTTACTATCAATGTGCTCGTGATTATTAAATACAACAGTATCGCTGTTTGATGTGTTGGTAATTGAGACTTTATAACCATGTAGATCTTTCGTATATGAAATCATACCATCGATAAAAACGGTATCTCCTTTTCCGTACATGGCACCAGATATTGGTGAAGAAAAGTCAAACACGACAGACGGGTCTTCCACAATTGTAGGATCATCATCTTTACAAGCTGAAAAAAGTGTTGCCGTTATGGCAAGCATTATGAATATGGTGTTTTTTAAGTTGTTCATTTTTTATTTGATTTTAGTAGGTGTAAGAATTGAATGTTAAAAAATTGTGTGGGTTTTGTGTACCCGTTTGAAATTGAATGATGTATTGGGAAATGGTAATAAGCTCTGATTCCGAAGTCTGAAAAATAGACGGATGAACCAATGACGGCATTGAATAATTGCACACCACTTAATGTATTTGCTTCTTTCCTCGATGCGCTAATCTGATCTTTTGCTCTATGCATTTGATACAAACCAACTTGAGGAATCAGTGTTAACTTTTCTCTTTTAATTCTATAAAAGAATAGATTGTTAGAAGAAACTTCTTGACCAAATCGATAGTCAATGTTGTTAGCTGCATTAAGTCGAGTATTGATTTCTGAGCTAAAACCAAAATTCAATCTTCGCCAAGAAAAAGTAGAGTTTAAACCGGCACCCCAAGCACCTGTTCCGAGCTGAAGGTTTGGCAAACTACTTTGATTGTCAGAATCAATTTTGCCAGTTGGTATGGATATGTGGCTACCAATAAACCAGTTTGTTTGTTTGTCAGACATGGTCCCCCCTTTGGATACTAGGGCATAATAGACCTGTAATTGGGCATCGCCAAAACCTTTCAGTTCAATCGTCTCGTTTGACATCTTTAAACTGTGTTGTTTGATTGGCAACATGCCAGATAGAAACCAACGTTTGGAGATGTAATACCTTCCCCATAATGTTAAAGCGTTAAAATTATCGACGCTTGTTTCATCGGTTTCGTCTGTAAAAAGAGCAGGATGCAGGGTTTCAAAACGGTTGTTCTGAAAATGTAGTCCAATCATATGTCGTTGTTGGAATGGGATATACCCAAACCCAACGCCACCAGCTGAACATCCGCAAGCATCACACGCTTGTGAAACAGTACTGTACATTAACAGTAGTGCAACACACACGAATCGTGTACGCATACTTTTGTTTAATAAATAAGTGTTTAAAATTGGTAGGTTAGATGGTGTCGGAAGTGACCTAAGTGATGGGAGGTCTAAAGATTGAATTTGTGTGTTCCGAACTAAGTTTATCCTGAATAGACGGATAATCCTTTACATGGTTATTGTTGGTAAAGTCCTTTTTGGGGTGATCACACAAGATGAAACTCAGTAGTTTGAATTCCACAGTATATTGATTCTGTTGGTTGACATCTTTGATTTTTTTCTCCAAAACACAATGACCACCACATTCCGAATCTGGAACGAAACGATTTTCACATAATTCCGCAGCAATGTAGTTTTGCTCAACTTGAAACCAAGTGTAGATTCCAATGTTGATCAAAAAGCCAGAGCAAAGAAACGCAATGAGCGCTATTGAGAGTGTTTTTTTCAACGAGACAAAGTTAGGTATGATCAAAAAGTACAAACTGACTAAAATCATGGAAGGTTAAGATTTTTACCTTACCAGTACTTTGCAGCAAGCCAGTGATTATATTTGAATATGAAGCGATTTTCGACATACGGATTGTTAGGGTTGTGCCTCACAGTTTTGGTGGTTTTTCAAAGCTGTAAAGATGACGATAGTGTTGTTATTGATCCAGGTGGAATCGACAACGAAGACGTTTATTTTCCCCCAATAATTGGGGATGATTGGGCAACAATATCTGCTCAATCTTTAGATTGGGACACCTCAAAGATTTCGGATTTGTATACTTTTTTGGATGATGGAGGTACACGTGCCTTTATAGTGGTTAAAAACGGTAAGATTGTGTTAGAACATTATGGCGGCCTCGACATTTTAAAGCGTGGTGCGTTTACCGATAAGTCGGTGTGGTATTGGGCTTCAGCAGGTAAAACATTAACATCGTTTTTAGTCGGACAAGCACAAGAAGACGGTCACCTAAGCCTGTCAGACAAAACATCAGATTACCTAGGAGATTGGACAAGTTTAACTAAAACACAACAAGATAAAATTACTATCAGACACCAGTTAACCATGTCTAGTGGTTTGGATGATAGTGGAAATTCGGACTGTACAGAAAAGGCATGCATAACCTATAAGGCCGATCCAGGTACGAGATGGGCGTATCACAATGCACCATATACTTTACTGGATAGTGTGATTCAACAATCGACCAACAGTAGTTTCGACGACTATTTCAACAACCGGTTACGTAACCCAATTGGTATGGATGGCTATTGGACTTATTTGGACTATAATCACGTTTATTTTAGCACAGCTCGTTCCATGGTTCGCTTCGGATTGGTGACACTTAATAAAGGCAAGTGGGATCAACAAACGATATTAGGCGACACCAATTATTGGGCGGACATGGTGAACACGTCCCAAGACATCAACAAGTCATACGGATACCTCTGGTGGTTAAATGGCAAAGCATCTCATATGTTGCCTGGACTTCAATTAGAAATTAAGAGACCAATATCAGAAAATGCACCTTCAGATATGATTTCAGGATTAGGCAAAAATGGCCAGTTATTAAATATCATCCCGAGTCAAAACCTAATCGTTATACGAATGGGTGACAATCCAGACAATGCACTTGTACCAACAAAGTTTCTAAATGACATGTGGGGAAAAATCAACAACGTCATTCAATAAGAACCACTGAGTCGTTGGAATAACTAGATTTGTCCGGTGCAAATATTATCAATCTTAAACCCAACCGTTTTTGTTGGAGAATTTGAGTGGCGAGAGCCAGTAACTACGTTAACAGACTTTTTAGTCGCTGTCGTTTGCTGGACCGCTTTTTACTTATTTGTGAAACTTAAAACATCAAAATCACCTACGTACGTATGGTTTAAAAACTACTTTTTAGTTTTTGCAATTGGCATGACCAGTGCCGCATGGTTGGGTCATGGTTTCCAAGCATATTTATTCCCTGAGTTAAAATTAATTGGATGGATTTGCAGTGCAACAGCCTTGATGTTTTTACAAATGGGTTCATTTAAACAGATTTCAGTACACCTATCTGAGCGATTAACGCGATACCTACCTAAGTGGTTCGTCATTCAATGGGTGCTTGCAATAACACTTATGGGTTACAACATTTCTGGCGGCATTGAGCAAGCCTTTAAGATAACCCAAGTCAACTCTGTTTTAGCATTATGGGGGTTTGTACTCCCTATGCATATTTATGCCTATCGGAAGCTTCAAATTCAAGGGAGTAAAATTGTAATAGGAGCCCTGCTGTATAGCACAGTTCCTGGCGTTGTTTACACCAACCAAATAAGCTTTTCACATTGGTTTAATTACCACGACATCAGCCATGTTTTAATGGCAGTATTTATGACAATAATGTTCTTAGGGTTGTACCAACTCGTTAAACCCACAAACCCATAGAATGATTGTTATCACATAACATCATTTAATTGGGCTATTTCGTAGCTTTGCACAAAATTTAGATTGTATGTCAGCGAAAGGTTGGATCATATTGTTATCGGTTTTAGCGGTTTTGATGATTATCGAAAAAATAATCGCAATTCGCAGAAATGTAAACACTTATTCGTTCGCAGACTTTATGGCTAATTTGACCTGCGGAATTCTAGAAAGAGTTTTTGCGTTTTTCTGGTTGTATGTCTTTTACGTAGCCTCCATGTGGGTTTTTGAAAATGTCACGCTATGGGAAATACCTAAAAACCCAGCCACGTGGATTTTAGCCTTATTTGCCACCGATTTCTTGGCGTATTGGCATCACAGATTAAGTCATGAAATAAATTTTCTATGGGCAGCGCACATTGTACACCACCAAAGCGAAGACCTTAATGTCTCAACAGTTTTTAGGGTATCTTTTTTCGCTGTAATTAATCGCTCATTTTTCTTCATTTGGCTTCCAGTCATGGGCTTTCATCCAGATTTTGCAGCAACAGCGATCCTGTTTGTTGGCGCTTTTCAATTTGTAACACACAGCAGGCTTGTGGGTAAGCTTGGATTTTTAGAAAAGATATTCTCTACACCATCTAATCATAGGGTGCACCATGCAAGAAATGAGAAATACATTGATCACAACTACGGCCATGTATTTATGATGTGGGATAAAATGTTTGGCACCTACACACCTGAAGAAGAAGAACCAGATTATGGTATAACCACTGGTTTCGACAGTGAGAATGCGTATAACTCCAATCTCTTTTATTGGAAGGATTTGTTCAAGAGAGCTGGAATGGCGTCTAGCGTGAAGGATAAAATTAAAATATTTTTCACCAAACCTGATTGGACACCTGCAGATGTTGGTTATTTACCGTCTCAATTCAAGACGGATGAAAAAGGAAATAGATTACCACACAGCAGACCCATGTCTAAACAATTTGGATTTTATCTCTTAATCAACACACTGTTAACGTTGGTATTATTTGTTTCCATGTTTGCCATAGTTGAAGATCCGAAGCGAACCTTGTTTAGAGACTTGATTGACAACAAACACTTATTGGTGTTGGTTTTAACCATATTGTTTTCTGTTTTTGTCCATGGTCGTTTATTAGATAATAAACGTGCTAGCAAAATTCTAGATACCGCCAGATTAGTCATACTTGCAGTGGCTATTCCATTTATTTATAGCGGAACCAACGTTACAGCATGGATAGGGCCAGTGATTTGGGCATACTCAGCTGTTATGATTGTATGGTTGTGGATGAGTGATAAAACCCACCTATCTCAGCCACTAGGGAAGCTTAAAGCCCAAGGAGTCTAATAGACTTATTTCGGAGTAATATTTAATTTGAACATTCAACGGGATTTCTTCGAGCGGTTGATCAGCGGCATTGGTTTGCTCCATTTCAATCGACTCTAACACATCCTGCCCCTTAATAATCATTCCGAAAATCATATAATTACTATCGAGTTGAGGTAAGCCAGCTTCCTTACTAACAATATAAAATTGGCAGGCATTTGATTGCTTTTTAGGATTGTCGTCTCTACCCATACCCAAGGCACCATAACTATGCCCAATGCTGTCATGGAATTCTGGATCAATTAGAAACGGCGAATTTTCGAAATACGAGACGGAATCAGGACAACCGCCTTGAATTACAAAATTGCGCACCACACGGTTAAATGTAAACTGATTATAGTGTTGGTCTTTCGCCAACTCAATGAATTTAGCTTTGTGAATCGGTGTTTGGTCATACAACCAAAAGTACATATCACCGAGGCGAGTGCTTACGTATCCAATTGGATAAGTCTCCTGTGGTATATCGTCTTTAATCGTTTCAGTGTCTGAACAACCAATAGAAGAGAATACAGCGAGCAAAAGGAAGTAAGTTAATCGACGTTTCATAATCACAAAGATTGTTAAGATTATCAGGAATCAAAATGGGTTTTAATGTATACTTGGAGCTGCAATGAACACAAAACGTATTCTTTTCGTTTGTTTAGGAAATATATGTCGGTCACCTATGGCAGAAGGGGTGTTTCTTCATCTAGCCGAGCAAAAAGGACTTACAGAGTTTTATGAAGTAGCATCTGCAGGAACGGCTGGTTATCACATTGGTGAAAGACCAGACAGCAGAATGATTGATACAGCAGAAGGGCATGGTGTTGTGTTACCAAGTTTAGCACGACAATTAGATACATCAGATTTTGACGCATTTGATTTCATTATTGCCATGGATAGCGACAACTTAGATAACATCAACCAACTAAAGCCGGATGGTCAGTCAAGAGCGACAATTTTTAAAATGCGCGATTTTGACGATGTTGATCCGAATGGAGATGTTCCAGATCCTTACTATGGTGGTCTGAAAGGGTTTGAAAACGTATTTCAAATGCTCAAACGATGCAATGAAAAGTTCATAGTACATTTAGAAAGTAATAGATGAGATTAAGCAATAAGAGATTTGGGTTTTTAATTATTTTGGGATTGTGGTTTGGAGCCACGACCGGCCAAAGTACAATACCAGCCTCACAGATAGTAGATAAACTAAAAACGGTTGGGAATGTTCAGTCGGTGTTATACATCGCCGCACATCCGGATGACGAGAATACCAGATTGATAAGCTACTTAACAAAGCACGAACATGCCGACGTAAGTTATTTAAGTTTAACTCGGGGTGACGGCGGACAAAACCTCATTGGAACAGAAATAGGGGACCAGCTCGGTTTGCTCAGAACGCAAGAACTATTAGCAGCAAGACGCATTGATGGCGGCAATCAATATTTTACAAGAGCTATCGACTTTGGATATTCAAAAACACCGGAAGAAACGTTCAAGTTTTGGAATAAGGACGCCGTATTATCTGACGTGGTGTGGGTCATCCGAAATGTTAGACCAGACGTGATTATAACTCGTTTTTCACCAGATATAAATCCTGATAGACCAACACATGGTCATCATACAGCTTCAGCGATGTTAGCGGTAGAGGCATTTAAAGCTGCAGCAGATCCAACTCAGTTTGTAGAGCAGTTGAAATATGTAGATACGTGGCAGCCAAAGTCAATTTTTTGGAATACAAGCTATTGGTTTTATGGCAGCGTAGAGCGCATGGATGAAGAAGTAGCAAAGTCACCTGGTGACTACGTTAAGATTGACGTAAATAAATACTTACCCTTACTCGGTCAATCGGGTTCAGACATATCAAGTCATAGCAGAAGCCAGCATAAAAGTCAAGGGTTTGGCAATGCCCCCGTAATCGGCAACCAGTGGGAGTATTTGCAAGTATTAGAGGGCGGCATATCAGAGCACTTATTTAAGGCAACCTATAAACAGAAAGCATTAAGCACGAAGCTGGACAAGCGTATTGCGAAGGTGATAAAAGCGTTTGATATGCACCATCCGGAGCATAGCATTTCTGGACTATACGGCGTACGAGACCTAATCGCTCAAATAGAGGATGACGTCTTACGGAAAAGAAAATTGGACCAAATTCATAAGATAATTTTGCAATGTGCCGGTGTAAAAGCAACCGCTTATTGCAAAGAACAAACGGTGCACGTGGGTCAGGATATTGAAACCAAACTGGATATCGTCTCCACACAAATGTTTCGAGTTGTGTCAATGACAAAGAGTTGGAATGGTGTTGGTTTTGCGAGTACAGAGCAACAACCTTACTTTACGAAGCAAATACAATGGTCGATTCCGAAACATGCAAGCAGTCAACCTTATTGGTTAACCGGAACAAAAAGTGTCGGATCATATGGTGTGAAAGACCAACAATTAATTGGACAAGCAGTACAAGTGTATCCATTTGTACTTACGATCAGATTAGAAATCGAAGGGGATATTGTCGTGATGGAAGTGCCTATGTTACATGCGTCTACAGACCCTGTAAAAGGTCAGGTTATACAGCCGATAGTGGTGACACCAAACGTGATGTTGAACATGGAACGGAAGGTATATGTATTTGCCTCCGAAAAGCCCAAAATGATTTCGGTAGATGTTATCTCAGGTAAACCAAATGAGTCTGGTTATGTGGAAATGGTTGTTCCAAAAGGGTGGAAGTGTGAGCCAGCTTTTATTAAAACAAGTTTTAAAGGTTCAGGTGAAAGAAAACAGTTTCAGTTTAAAGTGACACCTCCCACAGGTGAAAGTAATGCGCGTATTCGGGCAATATTTAAGGATGAGGCACTCGTTTATAGCATGGGCATCTACCAATTAAATTATGACCATGTTGCTCAAGTCGCCTTGTTTCCAAGTGCAGAATCTAGCGTGGTAAAAGTTGATTTAAAAACAACGGGAAATCATATTGCCTACGTTATGGGAGCAGGAGATAAGGTGCCAGAAAGCATTACAGAAATGGGGTATCAAGTAACCCTATTGTCGGTTGATGATGTTGCTAAAGACGAGTTAGAAATATACGATGCAATTGTATTTGGCGTACGTGCTTTAAATACAATTGAAGCCATAGAAACTATAAACACGAAAATCACGGCATATGTAAAAGGGGGAGGAAATTTAGTGATGCAATACAACACAGCACACCGATTAAAATCACAACCTTTAGGGCCATATAAGATTAAACTTTCAAGAGATCGTGTGACCGACGAAGAAGCAGGGGTAAAACTTTTAAAGCCAGAACACAAAGTATTAAACACGCCAAATAAAATAACCTCAATTGATTTTAATGGTTGGGTTCAGGAGCGTGGATTATACTTTCCAGCCGAGTGGGACAGTGAAATGTCAGCGATATTATCCATGCACGATCAAGGCGAAGAACCAAAACTAGGTAGTCTACTCATAGGTGCCTATGGCGAGGGATATGTGGTCTATACAGGGTTGTCTTTTTTTAGAGAGTTGCCGGCAGGAGTTCCAGGAGCGTATCGGTTATTGGCCAATATTTTAAGTTTGTAGATTAAAGGACAACAACCAAATGCTGAAAATTTATATCTTTGGAGGGAAGGGATGATTTATTATAAACCGATGCCTAATTATGATAGCCAGGCCAGGGATAAATCATGCTATTGGAAAGCATGAATATTGGCAAGCTAAAAAAGTACCTAGCTCACAAGTTCCAAACCGGAATTAGGGGTGAGTTATCATACCATACGTGGGATCACGTGTTGGGTGTTCTGAACGTTTGCAATCAATATGCTCGTCGTTATAAAATCACAGGAAGAGAGGCACATCTTTTGAGAACAGCTGCGCTAATTCATGACATAGGTTTTTTATGGACTTATAAAGATCATGAAGATGAAGGGGTTAGATTCACAACTAGGGAGTTACCAGCATGGGGTTATTCCAAAAAAGATATCGAAGCGATAGATGGCATGATCATGGCAACTCAAATCCCTCAAAAACCTAAAAACCTTTTAGAGCAAATCGTTTGTGATGCGGATCTAGATTATCTAGGTACCGATCAGTTTTATACCATTGGCGAAACCTTGTTCAAAGAGTTTATAGCCATGAACCAAATTAAGACCAGAGCTGACTGGAATAAGTTGCAAATAAATTTTTTAAGTGGACATGAATATCATACCACTTATGCCAAAAAATTTAGAGAGCCAGTTAAGCAAAAACACCTACAAGATTTAATAGAAAATTCTTAATTGATGCAAAAGATTAATTGGAAGATTGTGCTCTCCTTTCCAGCTTTGGCCTACACATGTTTAGGCGTTTTTTGTGCCATTTTAGCATTGAAAGGCTTTATGATTCCCAACCATTTTCTTGATGGAGGTGTTACTGGGATATCGATTTTAGCACACGAAATATTTCACATAAACATCAGTTGGTTCCTAGTGATTTTGAATATCCCATTTGTGATTATGGGTTACAAAAAAATCGGAGTAACGTTTGCCGTTCAAATGATGTTGGCCGTCTTGTTGTTGGCCATTTTTATGAATGTAATCAACATTCCAACCATCACAACAGACAAGATTCTAATTGCAGTATTTGGTGGATTTTTAATGGGGCTGAGTGTCGGATTTGTCATTAAAGGTGGCGGTGTAATTGACGGGTTTGAGGTTGTTGCACATTACACAAATAAAAAACTAGGTCTGTCAACTGGAGAAATTGTTCTGTTTGCCAATAGTATCATTTTCTTATCTGCCGCTTTCAACTTTGGGATTGAAGCAGCGATGTATTCCATATTGACATATTTCACAGCAGTAAAAACATCGGATTATGTTGTTGATGGGTTTGAAGAATATACGGCGCTAACCATAATTTCAGAGAAGCACGAAGAGGTTAAGCGAATTATAGTGCAAGACTTTAAGAAGGCGATCTCAGTTTATAAAGGCGAACGAGGCTATTTGCCAAACAGTTTCGACGTTAAACACGACTGCGATATAATCATGACGATTGCAACTCGATTAGAAGTGCACAGACTTAAGGAAAGCATTTCTTTAGTGGATCCGAAAGCATTTTTTTACGTTCAACGAATCAAAGAAGTTACTGGCGGTGTTGTCAAGAAAAAGGGCCATCACTAGTAATACCAGTCTTCATTTAAATTTGAGGTTACCTTTATCCAATAAACTGTATTAAAAGACAGTTTATAAGTGAACCATATGCGCACATTCTTTTACGCTCTTTTCTTTTTAACCCCATTTATTGGTCTTGCCCAAGACACCTTATACTATGATACCCTCATTAAAACACAAGCCGGGGATTATCTAAAAGTGAGAAGCAAATCTGAATTAACGGGACTGGAAGGTGTGTATTCTTTACAATCTGGTAATTGGCATTTTTACGGTGCTACTGGAAACCTATTAAAAGAGGCCGCCTTTAACGCGAATGCCAAAGGTAGAACTTCACGATTGGATGGTGAGGTTATATACTATGATGAACTTGGCGTAAAAGTGTTAAGCCAAACCTACAAGTCTGGACAGTTATTGTCCAGTATTGGGTACCGAGAGATTGTAGTGATGGCAGGAATTACGCAACTTGATATTCGTATAGAATATGGGGACTTTGTCGTTTTTGAACATCGTGATCGATTTAGATCATCCAAAATACAAACGTCATACGCCAATTTACGCGGAGAAGATGAGTTAGCATATTATCTAAAAGAAGAAGAACGGCTTGCCAACACGCATTTGTTGGACACAGCTATTTTTTGGCCCAACAATCCAAACAACTTAGTGGCAAATCCGATGATGGAGGAGCACCCAACCATTGGAACTTCATTCGCATCTATTAACGATGAGGTGGAGTCATGGTCACCAGCGTCTCCAACGCCAGATTTTTATTTTTCAGAAGACTGCAAATCTGGAACAGGCTGTTTGGGATTTCGAGTTTATAGTTTGGTCAAAGACATAGAATATCTGCAAAACAAACTGGTGAAACCGTTGAAGAAAGACAGTCTGTACTGCTTCTCAGTGTACGTGAAATTAGCAAACCAGTGTGCCTATACAAGTAATGGTCTTGGAGTTCATTTTAGCAAAAAACCTGTGCAGGATCTTGGAGCAGTCATACGCAACCAACCAGACCTATTATTGAATGAAAACTACCTACCATATAAAACCAAATGGATGCTGCTGCAATGTCGTTATAGAGCACAAGGAGGAGAAAGGTATTTAACGATAGGAAGTTTCAAACCGTTGAATAAGATTTCACTTACACCGGTAAACGGCTATTCGGCAGAGGCATATTACATCATGGATGATGTAAGTCTGATTTCCATTTCGGATTCAGCCATGTGTAGGTGTAATTTGGATGATGTCCCAGCTTCCGAAGTGGTATATGACACCCTTTCAAGACCAGCAGAAGTAACAAGAATCGACACGTTAAAGGTTGGTGATCGCTTTGTGTTGGAAAACGTGTATTTCGATGTCGACAAACACGACTTACTGCCTGAATCGATACTAAGCTTAAGAAAGTTGTTCGAAATATTGGAAGAACACCCAGATATGAAAGTAGAAATTGGAGGACATACGAGTACAGTCGGTGGCCATAAACACAATGTAGAATTATCGTGGCAGCGGGCAAAAGCCGTCAAGAAGTTTCTGGTCGTTCAAGGTATAGATCATCTGCGGGTAAAGACAGATGGTTATGGACCAGATAACCCAATCGATTCAAACGAAACGCCAGAAGGCCGTGCTAAAAATAGAAGGGTCGAGGTTAAAATCTTAAAATTATAAAAAAAAAGACCAATACTATTGGTCTTTTTTTGATGGGACCTATTTGGCCAATGTCAATGTTAAAATCTGTTTGACTTTAACGGTCTCGCCATTCTCATCTCCCTCATCGTCATAAACGTCCGCGTCTACTTCATTCCAAGTTATAATGAATTTTTTACCTACGTAAGAGTCATCTAAATAACCATAGTCCACATCATCACTAAGTTCTGCAAATTCATGCGTTGTGTTTGCTGCGTCTTTGTATAAATAGGCTCCATCGTCGTTGGACCCCATAAATGTTGCTGTCAGTTTACTGTCTACGCCAACAGTCGCCCCAATTTGAAAGAACATCAATGTAAAAATTATGGTTGTTACTAATAGTGTTTTCATTTGTGTGTTTTTTTAAAAGTAAATGGTTGAGGTTAGTCGATTTAAGCGTCTAGTTTTCTAAAAACCGACGGTGAAACAGGAAGTTCATTTTACATATAGGCAGAACAAATTATTTCAGTTACAAACAACACTTTTGATGTTTTAGTGTAATCTGCTATAGTTTTTTATCAAAAAAATCGTAAGTATCTGAAAATCAAAGGGAATATTTTACATCACACAACACATGCGAGTTAATATTACTGCAATGAAACAACAAGGCAGCAAATAGCACTACGGGTGTTGCGAAAAAATAGATCGGCAAAATTCAATGGATGAATTCCATTAAACCGAGTCTTAATATTTAATATGATTGGGTGATATTAAGTATTTGCAGTTGCGTTGATCGCTGCAATACCAGGAAGTTCTTTTCCCTCAAAATATTCAAGCAAAGCCCCACCACCGGTAGATACATAACTTACATCGTTTTTCAATCCGAACTGTTTAATCGCTGCAGCACTATCACCACCACCGATTAATGTAAAACCCCCATTTTTAGTTGCATCAGCAACAGCATGCGCTACGGACTTGGTACCATTTTCGAAATTACTAAACTCAAAAACACCCATAGGGCCGTTCCAAAGTACCGTTTTAGCCTGTTGTATTTTGGACACATAGGTCTTAACAGCCCTGGGTCCAATATCTAATCCCACCCAACCATCAGATATAGCATCACTTTCGCAAGTAGCAACACCACCGTCATTTGTAAAACCATCAGCGCAAACCGAGTCAATAGGTAAAAGGAGTTTAACCCCTTTTGCTTTAGCTTTTTCCAACAGCTCTAAGGCAAGTCCAACACGATCAGCTTCAAAAAGGCTATTTCCAATTTTTCCGCCCATGGCTGATATGAAAGTATAGGCCATGCCACCACCAATTAAAATGGTATCAGCAACAGTCATTAAGTTTTCAAGGATCAGCAACTTGTCAGATACTTTTGCCCCACCGACAATAGCAACAAAGGGTTTTTCAGGTTGAGCAATAACCTTATTCGCATTGGCAATTTCATTCGCCATGATGTAACCAAAACATTTTTGATTTCCAAAGAACTGAGCGACAACAGATGTTGAGGCATGTGCTCTATGAGCCGTTCCAAAAGCATCATTGACGTAAATATCACCGTAACGAGCGAGCTTCTGTGCGAAGTCTTTATCTCCAGCTTTTTCTTCACTATAAAAACGCAGATTCTCTAATAATAGAATTTCACCCGGTTTTAAGTTTGACGCCATATTTACGGCATCATCACCAATACAGTCTTTTGCAAACGTCACCTTCGCTCCTGTAATCTGGCTTAAATGGCTGATAAGATGTTTCAAAGAAAAGGCATCTTCAGAGCCCGTTTTTGGACGACCAAGATGACTCATCAAAACTGCGGAACCGCCATCACTTAATATTTTCTTGATGGTTGGAACAGCAGCGACCATTCGGGCATCGTCGGTTATTTCAAAAGAACCATTCAAAGGCACATTGAAGTCAACACGTACAAGGGCTGTCTTTCCTGAGAAATTGAACTGATCAACAGTTTGCATAAAGCTTATTTTAAAGAATTAAATGTGGTAACGGCGTCAAACGATTCTGCAGCCTGGCCGACTCTAATAATTGCGATATAATGTATTTTGTCTCCAACTAATGTTTGGTCAACACTCAGTTGTCCTTCTACTACCTTACCAAAAACGTTGTAGCTTCCATCTAAACTTGGTTGAGCAGCGTTTGTAATGTAAAATTGGCTACCGTTGGTATTCGCACCAGAATTGGCCATGGCTAGAGTACCAGGACCACTGTGATTAAGCATAGGGTGAATTTCGTTACGAAATTGATAACCAGGTCCACCTTGTCCATTGCCATCGGGATCACCACCTTGTATCATAAAGTTATACGAATCACCATTTGCTTTATTGATTACACGATGAAAATTCAAGCCATCATAAAAGGGCGTTCCTAATGGTTTAGCATCATTTGGCATTGTTCCTTCTGATAATGCAACAAAATTTGCAACGGTAAGTGGCGCTTTCTCCACCTCAAGCCGACACAAAACATTTCCTTCCGTTATGTTTATCTGAGCATAAAGGCCTTCTCCGTATTTGGCCAATATTTCAGCCGTGGGGAGCACCTTTTTTTCTCTAGTTTTAGTGGTTTGTGTTGTTGGTTTTTTTTCGGTTGGACCACAGCCAACAAAGGCAAATGTCAATAAAAGTGCAGTGTATTTGAGCAAGTTCATAATATCGTTTTGTTACACCGCAAAAATAGTAAATCGACGCATGTTTATGCACCCATGATTGCCTCGTCCATTCTATTTAACGAACCCATCGATAATTCTATTAATTTCCGCTACAATCCACTTAAATTACCGTACGGTATGACAGTAAAAACTTACTTACCGCTTGTGTCATGTTTATTTTTGATAACCACGTTTTCTTGTGGAAGTTCAAAAGACAACAAACAGGGGCAAGCACACCTCGACGAGCAAAAGCCATTTTTGGTGCATTTAGGTAATTCAACCAGAATTAGCAGTAATCACTATGCGGATGTGGTCATGGACAGTAAAGGCAACGCCTACCTTGCTAGTTTTTTTTACAAAAAATGATCGTCGTGATTATATCAAAATAATTCAAGTGACACCAGCTGGAGAAATTGGGTGGACTATTGGTCAGAAAACTCAAGGAAGAGCAACAGCCATAACCATAAGCGATGATGATGAAATAATTGTAACGGGCTATTTTTCAAGTAAATTCACATGTGGTGATCAAGTGTTGATACCAAGTGGGCCTGAAAACATGTTTATCATGAAACTAATTCAAAGGGGGATTGTGCCTGGGCAATACAAAGTCACAACGGAAGCAAAGCTTTTGATATCAATGTAAATATTCATAGTGAGATATTGGTTGCGGGTATCTTGTCTGATACGGAGCAATTTGGATCGCTAAGTGTATTTAATGAAAAGGGACATCGACAATTCCTTGGCAAGTTCACTGGAGCTGGTTCATATACTTGGATTAAACAGTTCAATAGTTCTGTGAGGCGTATTAAAAGTGATAAGCAAGGCATATTTTACGTCTGCGGTAATTACAATCAAAACCTATTTGTTGGTGATTCAGTACATCAGACCACTGAAAATTATGATTTTGAGGGCTTTCTATTGCAGCTAAGTGATAGCGTAAATTGGATACGAACCTTAGGTATGAAAGGCGTGGTACAATATGGTTACCGCACAAGTGATGTTATGTCAGACATTGCCTTTGATTCGGTGGGGAACCCCTGTGTACTGACAATGATAGAGTGGAATGCAGTGCCGAACACAACAGTTTCTGTAATATCTGGAGTTGTGATGCAATACGATGAAAAGGGGAATTTGTTGGACTCCATTCCCATAGTGACTAGCTTAACAAGAGGGGGAGTTGCGTGTTTAAACATAAACCCAAAAGATGAATTTGTCGTAAGTGGAATGGAACAGACATTAGCCAACGGTGCAGTAGTGCATCAAGGGTTTCTTTATACGTTTAATAGACTCGGAAAGTTAATAGACCAACAGAAAATTGAACATGAGAAAAATTTTATGTTTAGATCGTCATTCACCAACGAAAGTGGAACTGTTTATACGGGCCATTATAAAACGCGTTTACAGATAAACGACAGCGCCATTAAAAACGATGGTAATCATGGACTGTTTATGTACAGACCATAAAACGAAGGTGTTTATTTTTTGCGGATGACCATCAAGCCATCACGAATAGGCATCAGCACATTTTCTACACGATCATCACCTTGAATCTTTTTGTTGAAGGCATCAAGCGCTTTGGTTTCTATATCCTTCGCGAGTTGATTGGCATCAAGTACTTTGCCACTCCACAGTACATTATCTGCAATAAGAATACCACCAGAAGGCATTTTGTCAATAACTAAATCGTAATAATTGGTGTAGTTTTCTTTGTCTGCATCTATAAAAACCATGTCAATTTGGTCTGTTAAAGTTGGAATAATATCCATGGCGTTACCAACTCGGTAGTCGAATACTTCTGGGTTTGGAGACTTGTCGAAATACCCACGTGTCATGTCTTCGATTTCCTCGTTTAAATCAATTGTTATGAGCTTGCCTCCAGCTTGTAGGCCTTCTGCCAAACACAATGCAGAATAGCCAGTATAAGTACCAATTTCAAGAATGACATTGGGTTGAGCCATTTTGCTAAACATACTTAAAACACGACCTTGTAAATGACCAGATAGCATCCGTGGTATTAATACATTGGCATACGTATCACGGTTTAATTGCTGTTGTAATTCCGTTTCAGGTGTGGTGTGTTTTTCAACATAGTCCGATATGTTAGAGTCAAGAAAGTCCATGAATACTAATTGATTTTTAGGTCTGCAAAGATGAGTTTATGATCGGAATAAATACTATTGGTAGAGGAATAGGTTGCGGCCGAAAATGAATCATCGAAAAGGATATAGTCAATCCGAAAAAAGGGAAATGGTTTAAGGAAAGTAGCCTCCAAACCAGAACCAGCCACAACAAAGGCATCTTTTTTTCCTTCCTTTAGTTTTTGATAGGTGTAGCTCTGAGGGGTGTCGTTAAAATCACCCATAATAATTGTTGGTATTAAACATGCGTCAATGTGTTTGCGGA
Source organism: Bacteroidia bacterium (assembly GCA_047620825.1). GTDB lineage: Bacteria > Bacteroidota > Bacteroidia > NS11-12g > UBA9320 > UBA987. The sequence continues at coordinate 17,013 of JBLHOC010000003.1, forward strand.
TGTCTTGCACTTGGCTTGCTCTAGTCAGCATTGAAGTTTTAAGTCTTTGGGCCACATTTTTAGCATTTTCCGTATAGGTTGAGTCAAAATCAAGTTGACTTAAACTATGGTAATCACGAGACTTAATACGTGTTGTTTCAAGGTGGATGCCGTAAATACGAACCAGCTTTTTGTTGACTTCTACATCCATAAACCCAGCCATGTTATAAGAGGACTCTGTAAATGGAACCAATCCAGAATGCTTTATTGGTAGTTTTGAAACCAACAATATGCCACTGTTTCTGATGTCATTGGTTCTTATCTTAACTTGATAAGGGTAGTTCTTTTTGCTGATCTTGCCTTCTTTATATCGCCACTCTATTAGGGTAGCGCAGGCAACATCATTTTTTACTAAATAGGATTCGATGTCTGACGACGTGTTTAAACCATTATACTTTCCAAGTGCGTAAGTATTAAAGCTAACCACTTTAAAGTTCCCTGAGCCTTCAGTCTGAGGGTGTATGGAGACCAATCGCAAGATGAAGGGAATGCCGATTGCCAAAACAATTAGGTTTTTGATTCGCATTCTGGTCCCAAGGGTGAGCCCAATGAGTAGCAGAATCACTAATGCCAGAATCCATAGATTAAAAGAAAGCCCAAAAAAGGCAATGATCCACGAAAGTTTTGGGTTGACAAACGGCGCTAAATAGGACAGGAGTACTGCCACTAAAACGATCCAATTAATAAAAATGACTATACCTTTTGTGAGCTTTTTCACCTTACTTATCACTAGCTCTAAACAGCAGGTCTTTTTCTTCTTTGGTTAAGCTAGGATAACCACTTTGGTTGATTTTATCCAGAATCGCGTCAATTTCTTCTTGACGGGGCTTACCATTTGCATGTGACCTAGCTTGATGTGGGGCGGATGTAGCCTCTGTTTTTACTTTCTCCTTCTTTCCTCTCAGAATATCGCGCTCATCTACCTCGGCAAATCTTGGTCTAAATGGATTTCGAATTTGCCTTAGGAGGGATAAATTTAAACGGCCTTGTTCGTTTAACACAAACAATGTGGCAAATAAAGCACCACCTAAATGAGCCAAATGCCCACCTTGATTACCTGTGGTGAGGTATAAAACATTGATACCAACTAAAAATAAGGCAATCCATTTGAGTTTGATTCTGAACGCTCTGAAAAATGACAGCTCATAATTTGGTACTAAAACGGCTGATGCCACAACCACAGACATGACGCCACCTGACGCTCCCTGCATGGGCAAACCGCTACCAGCAAACGACGGTAGATATTGATAAACAAACATGTATAACAATGCACCCATAATACCACCACCAAAATACAGTGTATAAAACTTCTTGTTGTTTTGAAAGTCTAATAGAATTCGTCCGATGTAAAACAGCAAAATCATATTACCGGCAATGTGAAACAAGTCATTATGGAAGAACATGTAAGTAGCAACCGACCAGGGCTTACTTAAAAAGTCTGCGAAAGCGGCTGGGGAATGAAAGAATACAAGGAGTTCTTTTGCCTTTGCCGCGTGCTCAACGCCTCGGCCACGACCAATCATTAGTACCAACCCACTGAGTATAAAAACAGCGATGTTAATAATAATGAGTTTGCGAATTGGAGAATTCCCTTTGTTAAACCCGTCTTGAATTTTATCCCAATACGACATGTAGTTCTAATATATTAAAAAAAGCTGTCTCTTTTGGTTTTGTTCCAGTATTTGACAATAATAATACCGGCAACCAAACCACCTAAGTGTGCAAAGTGGGCTACATTATCCATCGGAGAATTGCTGATTCCTCTATATAACTCGTAAACCCCGTATAATGTTACAGCGACTTTTAATTTGATTGGAATAGGAGGGAAAATAAGATATAGTACCGTGTTGGGGAACAACACATAACAGGCACCCAATATGCCAAATAGTGCTCCTGAAGCACCAACCACTGGCATGTTTACCAGGTTGTTATAAGCAGCCATGGCTGGGTCGGTATAGTTCTGATAATTTTGTAAATAGCCAAAACCATTAGCAAGCACATCTTGAATTTGAGTGGCACTTAAACTAGAAACGGCAGACTGAACTTGTAGATGGTTAACCAAGAAATGAAGCAAAGCAGCGAAAAATGCCGTCATCATATAAAACTTAAGAAATCGTTTTGGTCCCCACCGAACTTCTAACATTCTTCCAAACATAAAAAGTCCAAACATATTCATCGCCAGGTGCATAAATCCACCATGCATAAAAAAGTGGGTCAGAATTTGCCAAGCCTCAAAATGGTCTGAAGATGGGTGAAACAAACCCAACGTTGACGATAAACTTACTCCTCTGCTGGATAAGACATAAGTCGCTAAATACATCAACCCGTTTATGATGATTAAATTCTTAACCATCGGGGTGAGTGCATTCGGATTTGTGGAGCTATAGTGCTGCATAAGTCGTTTTATTCAAATAAGTCAGCGAGTTTACTTTGTTCAAACGATACAAATGTAAGTTTACCTGACGGTGTATATCTCGGTTGGTTGCAAGTAAATAAATCTTGCACCAAATGTTCAATTTGTTCTTGTTCCAAAACCATGCCGCGCTGAATTCCCGCATTTCTGGCAAGGGAACGTGCCAAATTTTCACGTTTATCCAATTTCAAGGATTGCTGATTGAGTTTGTAATGTTCTAAAATACCCTCTAAAATATCCTTCTCTTCACCTTTACTAATATCAGCTGGAGTGCCATTGATGATGATGGTGTTTTTACCAAAAATGCTAATGTCAAAGCCCAACTGATTAATGTCCTCCATTATGACTTGTATAATTTCAAAATCAGCTTGCTGGAGCTCAACAGTTCTTGGAAAGAGCAGTTGCTGACACGAAACATCGCTAGACTGTAATTGTGAGCTGTACTTTTCAAATAGTATTTGTTCATGCGCACGTCTTTGGTCCACCAAATAAAGTTGTCTATTTACCATACAAACAATAAAACTGGAATACACTTGAAACACCATACTCACCTCCACGTTTTCAGGTTTCGACGTAAAGGGCAATTTTTCAGTTCGAGGTTCGGGTTTGTCGGGATCTACAATATCATCGCGAAACGGTTCATAAAGTTTTTCCCAAGCCGTTTCATTTTTCTGTTTAACGGAATCACCTATAAACGGATTATAACCTGTTTTGGTTTTGATTTGGGGCGGTTCTACGATACGCTGAAACGGGTCAACGGGTCTTTCAAATTGTGGTAGAAATGCGTTGGTATCCATTTCTGGTGTGGTATTATACCCAGAAAGTGATTTGGTGACAACAGATTTTATTATTTGATAAATCAACCGTGATTCTTCGAACTTTACTTCCGTCTTGGTTGGATGAACATTAACATCAATCTTGGCCGGATCAATCTCTAAAAACAAAACATAAAAAGGGTGATGACCTGCCTCTATCAAATTGCTGTACGCATTTGTAACGGCATGATGGAAATAAGGCTCTTTAATAAACCGACCATTCACATAAAAGAATTGATTTCCTCTCGTTTTTCGACCCAATTCAGGGCTACCAATAAAGCCAGAAATTTGGACTATTTCGGTGTGTTCCTCAACGGTAAGTAACTTGCCTTTATTTGACTTGAGCAAGATGTTTTCAATCCGTTGTTGAAGACCTGTGTCAGGAAGTTTATAGACTTCATTTTGCCCGTTAAAAAGGTTCATTCGGACATCCGGTCGGCTTATGGCAATACGCTGAAATTCCTCAATGATATATTTTGTTTCGACAGAAACGGATTTCAAAAAATTTCTACGAACAGGGATATTAAAGAATAAGTTTTTAACTGTGATGCTGGTTCCAGCAGTCATTGAAATGGGCTCTTGCTTTTTCACTTCTGAAGCCTCAATCACAATGTGACTTCCTAAAGGATCTTCTTCGCGCTTGGTTTTCATTTCAACCTGAGCGATGGCGGCAATACTTGCCAGGGCCTCACCTCTAAAACCGAACGTAGTCAGTTTAAAAAGGTCATCTGCTTTTTTAATCTTAGAAGTCGCATGACGTTCCCAGCACATACGTGCGTCAATGTCACTCATACCCTTACCGTTATCTATGATCTGTAGGAGGGTTTGACCACCATCTCTAAAAACCAATGTAATTTCTGAAGCACCTGCATCAAGACTGTTTTCGAGCATTTCTTTGACAACAGACGCAGGCCTTTGAACCACTTCACCAGCGGCAATTTGATTGGCTATAGATTCGGGAAGTAAACGAATTAAATCAGGCATTCTTGAACGCTCGAAGATACTTCATTTCTGTGGTAATTCTAGATTTGGAACAAGCTTAAACTTGCTTAAAACCATCAAAAATGATATCGATTGTCTTTGTGTAAAACGCTAAATAGGCCAATGATCCAAGTACCAAGGCGATAAGTATAACTCTGATTCGTGAAACCGTTTTGAGCTGTTGTGCTTTCGGGTCGATGATTTGTCTGCCCCGATTTTTAAATGCAGTTTGTATACGTTGACGAGAACCTTCAGCAGAATAATTACCTGTAACTTCAGACCTTATTCGTTCGACGCGATTGCCCAAGTCTTCTTTACGTTCATCATAGAATCGAGGGTTGTAAGTGAAACGTTTGTTTCCCCTTCTACCTATTTTAATACGTGAGAGTTGCATAGGTCAAAGGTAAGCAGACAAAGGAACATTGTCAATGGGAGTTTGTGAATGGAGGAAAAAACTTAACCAGTGGTTTAGGTATATTTCTTTTTACGGATCCAAGCGTTGATTAATCCGAAAAGCAATAAACCAATAATAGGCAACACCATATTAATCACTTGCCATTTTGTTTTTTCAGATTTAACCTTGGCTTTATCCAGTAACCGTAATTGTATTTTTTTAGATCGAACTTCGATTAAATTAGACTCATCACAGAGGTAGTCAACACAATTTAAAAAGAACTTTTTGTTGGCAAACTCTACAGGCTCATTAAACGCTTTCGAAGCATATTTGTCATAACCCAATGGGTAAACTTGCTTCCTTTCTTTGTCTGTTTGGTTCGCAATTAAATCTCCGTCCGAGATAACAATCATCGCATTTTGATCAATACTAGATTTGAATGGGATGGCACTTTTCTCATCCCTTGCTCTTCGATGTGCGTATAGGGAACTGAACTTTCCTTCAATAAGCACAGCGGCAATGTTATCGGGATGTCTAAACATTTCTGGTGTGGGTTTTAAACCCAATAATTCCAGCGATACAGACACAGGGTTTTTAGCTATTCTACTTGTTCCTGATGATTGAAGTAGGACCGTTTTCTTCAAATCTGGGCTTGGTAAGGTATCAATTCCAGCAGCAAACCGACCCCAAACCGATGCCATATTTCGCACAATAGGGTGCTCACCTTGTGGGGCGAAAATTGGATAAAACAACCACGGCATAAATCCAGGTTGTCCACTCGCGCCGTTTGCCAACACAGGTATTCCGTGACAATTTAGATCTTGTATCAAGGTAGGATTGATGCGGACGCCATATTTAAACAGTAAATTATTTACGTTCAAATTATAGTCGGCTGTGTTGATTGTGCCATATTTTGCAACGCTATCCATTTCTGCGATAAGCGGCTCTGCCAACCAAACGAGTTTACCACCATTCATTACATATTGATCTAGTAAGAATAATTCTTCGTCTAAAAAACTAATTCGGGGTTTAGCGATGATTAGGGCGTTGTATGCACTCATTTGGTTCATCACACCCGTGAGGAGAATCTTTCCTGCGTCGTCGGGATTGGCTGAAATTTCAGCTAAAAACTGTTTTGTACAAGCGGTATCGGTTAGGTTGATGTTGATGTTTTCAACCGTATATAACTCGGACAGTGATTTCGTGATATCTGCAACATAAACAGGTTCAAGTTCGGCATGACCAGTCGTAAAGGCTATTTTGATTTCTCGATCTACAACGCACTTTCTAATGATATTGCCAATCTCGTATTCTAAGAGTTCAATACTTCCATTGATGTCTTGTTCTAGGGGTTGACCAAATTCACGTTTCAACAGGTTTAAAGGGTACTCTTTCCCTTTATAGTTAACCAAGCCAGCTGGTATGATAAACTTTTCGGAAGTAGCCTCATCCTGACCAATTTCAGGTCGTGTGATTTGGACACCTTTTCCATCCAATTGTTTAAGAATATCGTCTTTTTCTTTGATTGGCTTATCCGTCAGTAGATCCTCAAAACGATAGATAATGTTACCCTTACTGATGTGCTGATACTCACTTAAAAGATCTTGAGTTGCATTTTTAAGCCGTCGATATTCTTGCGGGAACTCACCATCAAGGAATATTTGAATATAAAGTGGTTCGTTAAGCTTCCCAACCAATTGATGCGTGGTTTCAGATAATGTGTAACGTTTCTCCTTCGTTAAATCGAAACGGCTGTAAAACATATCCGACAATATGTTTAGCACGGCAATGGTTGCAATTAATATCAGGAACTGCCACAGATGCTTCTGACGAACGCCCAATGTTTTTAGGCTGCTATTCTTCCCTTTTTTTACCATTTCCGTCGACCAAAGGATAATTTAGTTAAACCTAAAAAGAACGCTATAAACCCAATAAAATAAGTAATGTCTCTTGTGTCAACAACACCACGACTAATAGATTGATAATGAAAATCAATGCCCAGCCATTCTAAGTAATAATTTGATGTTCCTGTATCTAACAAGCCACTTAACTGTCCCATTACAGAATACGTGACGAAACACAAAAAGGTAGACATGATGAAGGCAACAATTTGGTTTTCTGTTACTGAAGAGGCAAAAAGGCCCACACTCACATAACAGCCACCTAAAAATATGAGTCCTATGTAAGATCCCCACATAGCGCCAGTATCGATATTACCCACGGGGCTGCCCAACTTATGAATGGTATAGTAATACAAAAGTGTTGGTATCAGTGCGAATAGAACAAGTGTCAATCCAGCTAAAAATTTACCAAAAATAATCTGCCAATCAGAAATGGGGTGTGTTGTTAAAAATTCTATGGTTCCAGCTTTTTGCTCTTCTGCAAATGACCTCATGGTTATGGCAGAAATCAAAAATATAAACACCCAAGGGGCCATCATAAAAAGTGTATCTAAACTGGCTTCTCCATATTCTAGCGCATTGGTGTCTTTATACACCCACATAAACAAACCGATGGCTAACAGAAAAACAGCTACAACAATGTAGGCTATAAGTGAACTTAAAAAGCTCCGGATTTCTTTTTTGAGAATACTTAACATATCAATTGGTAAGTGCTCTAAAAACGTTTTCTAAACTCTGTTCTTGCTCTTTTTGCTCTAATATAATGTTACCGGAATCCACTGCGAAAGCAAATATTTTTTCCTGTAAATTATAGTCTTGATCAACAGAAATCTGAAAACGATTGTCTCCCATTTCTTTAACATTGTTTATTCCCGGAATGGCTTTGATTGCTGCAGTTTTGACTGGGAGCTTGAATTGAACCACAAAAGTTTTATCCTGTTGGTGTTGATGCTGCAGATGTTCAATACTATCATCAGCTACAAGTTTACCTTGGTTGATAATAATAACACGACTGCACATCGCCTCTACTTCTTGCATGATATGCGTTGAGAGTAACACCGTTCTTTCTTCACCAATAGATCTTATCAAATTTCTAATTTCAGTAATTTGATTTGGATCCAAGCCAGAGGTTGGCTCATCTAAGATCAAAACCTTGGGGTCGTTCATCAAGGCTTGCGCCATACCAACGCGTTGTTTATATCCTTTAGATAGTGCTCCAATTTTTTTAGTTTGTTCCCTTTCAAGCCCTGTACGTGAAATCATTTCTGCTACACGTTTTGGAACTTCTTTGTTAATTCCACAAAGATTTGCAGCGAACGAGAGATACTCTTTCACATACATATCATAGTATAATGGATTCTGTTCAGGGAGATACCCGATCTGGCGTTTGATGGCCATATCATCCATACCAATGGTTAACCCTGAAATTTTAGCAGTTCCAGATGTTGGGGTTATAAAGCCCGTCAACATTTTCATAGTCGTACTTTTTCCTGCACCATTTGGCCCTAGAAATCCCACAACTTGTCCAGTTGGAATATCGAATGAAAGGTCATTTACGGCCCATTGTTCGCCGTATTTTTTACAAAGTTTGTTTACCTCAATCGACATTAATCTATTTATTCAACCACTATCTTTAACGTTGCTGAACCTTTAGAATTGCCTAATAGAATTAAATAGTTCCCTGCTGGCAATTCACTCACGTTTATGTTTTGAGAGTTTTGACCTGGATACACATCAAATGTATCTGTTTGAAGAACTCTACCTGTTAAGTCTACCACCTTTGCCGTTAGCTCGTCGGTCGACATTGAACCAAAATCCAAATGCACTATGTTTTTAGCAGGGTTGGGGTAGTATGTAAGACTTAATAATTGCAAGCTTGCAACACTTAGTTTCGTAGATACCACGATAGATGCACTTCCTTCACAACCATTTTGATCGACCACAGTTACCGAATAGGTGTTGTCTGTTTTTACAACAATTGAAGGTGTCGTTTCTGTTGTGCTCCAGGTATACTTAGCATAACCAGCACCAGGCGTTAAAACAAGAGAATCTCCTATAATAATGGTAGTGTCTTTCCCTAAACTTATAGCTGGGTTTGAGGCATTGCTAACAGAAATACTGTCTGTATACGAACACAAGAATTTATCAGTTACTTTCAACCAATAGTCGCCTGAGGTTGTAATCCGCAGTGAATCGTTGGTTGTATTGTTGTTCCACTTATACGTCGTCAAGTCCACTGGACCAACTAAATACCGACTAGTACCTGTACATAATGCGAAATCAGCACCTAAATTGAATGTAGGCGCATCGCGTTCTACAATTGTAATTGTATCAAATGACGGGCAACCAAAACTGTTGAACGCAGCTAAATGATATTGGCCACCAGCAAATACTCTTAAATTCTGTAAGGTGGATGCTGTATCGTTCCAGATATAACCAGATAAGGCACCAGGTCCAAGAATTAGGAAACTTGAGCCAGGGCATAAAGTATCATCGGCTCCAAGAGAAAATGGAGAAGATGGATTTGTTAAGATTGTAATGGCATCTGAAAAGACACATCCATTAGAGTCAACCACATCTAATTTGTGGGTTTTTTCAGTCGAAGTCTTAAAGGTTTGAGCACTTCCTGCACCGTTGTTCCAGTTGTAAGATGTCATATTTACAGGACCACTTAAAGTGATACTTAATATTTCACAAATTGTTGTGTCTTTACCTAAATCAAATACAGGGTTGCTGAAAACAGATACAACCATAGTATCATTATAAATACAACTATTCCCATCGATACCCGTAAAATAGACCGTATCAGACTTTTTAAATGTATTGGTTCGAGCATTAGAGTTGATATGTGTACCAGCCCATAAATATGAAATTAAATTAGAAGACCCAATAATTCGTGCTGAATCGCCGTCACAAAAACTGGTATCTTTTGCCATGTCTTCAGTCAAAAATTGATTGACTGTTACGGTAACTGTCGATGAATCTGAATCACATGCTTGATCGTCTGAAGACACAACTAATTTATAAGTTGTTGTTGTCGACGGAGCAACTCTTGGGTCAGCTTTACTACTGACTACTTTACCTGTGCTCGTATTTGTCCAAGTGTATTTCAAACCACGAATTCCTTTGGTTCCGATTGCTACGGCTAAATTGGCACAAACAGATACTTTGTCTTTAGGTAATGCTGCAGATAACTTACAACACAAGGTAGAATCAGTAACAGTTGATATCGCCGAGACACTTACAGATCGGGTTTTTGAAGTATACCCAGTGAGCACTGAGCCGAAAGACCTACTTTGTAGGTTGAGCGTAAATGAGTTTAACGGATCCACAGTCGAGTTACACAATGCCGTGCCGTCTTCTCTAATTTTAGTTATAAATAGGTCATCGTCCCCATTAGAATTAAATGATTTTGAAGTAGAAAGAATGACATAACCACCATCGTCCGTTGATGTGATGTCTGTTGGCCAGTGTCCATCTCTATCAGCCCCACCTAACATAACGGTGTTACCTAGAACGCCTGAACCATTGAAATCGACGAAAACCACCTCTCGATTACCGACCATAGGCTCGGCATAACCAACAACCATAAATCCGGTGTTATTAGGCCTCAATACAATATCAAACGCACGATCTTCAGTACCAGTTGATCCTAGCGCTATAGCGTCTATTGATCCTCCGGAAGTATCACAAGTCATAATAAACATGTCATTATCACCGGTACTTACGGCTTTGGTCCAACCAGCAATGATGTATTTGTTTCTATCAACCTTAACACCCCAACCAGCATCGTCCTTTGCAGATCCATAGGTTTTCATCCATTTAAATCCGCCAATAGAGTCAAATTTGGCAATAAAGGCATCAGAGCTTCCAGAACTACCTGACAAACCACCGTTGGTAATACTGTCGTAAGTTGTTAAGCCAGTAATGATAACATTTCCTTGACCGTCTTCAGCCAAACCGTATGCTTCTTCATCTCCAGGGCTACCAAAGGTCCTATGCCATCTTATATTACCACCAGTACCAAGTTTAGCAATGAAACCTTGGTCACCATTAGAATCATTTTTCACGTAACCTGTGATATAATAACCATTACTATATAAAGACCTGATTATATTATAACCATCTTCTAAACTGTCAGAGGCTATAGTTCTAGCCCATTCAAATGAACCAGATTTACTCACTTTCAAGACAAGAGCGTCACCTTCGGAGTTATAAGAATTGGTTGACCCAATAACAACAAAGCCTGAATCATTGGCAATCGTTACGTTCCACCCAATATCGTCACCACTCTCACCATATGCTTTAGACCATTCTACTTGACCTAAACCATCAGTTTTAACAAGGTAAATGTCTTTTTTCCCTTTTCCATAACTTTCGGTGTAACCGACGCTAATAAAGCCCCCGTCTAATGTCTTTTCAACGGCATAACTATTTTCAGATTTTGACCCACCTATTGTTCTTTGAAACAAGTTATCTTGGGCAAAAATGGTTGTAAATAAACCAAACACCAACGTCAAGAGTCCAATTGTTTTTTTCATATTTAAGTTGTTCTAATTCAAATTAACACCAGCGCGTTATGACTGGAATTAAAAGCAAAGCGCAATCTATGTATTATTCAAATACTTTAAAAAAAAGAAAAGACCAGATTTGGTATTTTTACATTATTCAGTAAGTTAATAATAGACTTTGGTACAGGGGTTTGGGGTAACAGGCCTGTCAATACAAATTGTACTGTTATGCTAATTAGAAGAGACAATTAGAAAGCGCGATAATTCAATTAGAGTTGCAACTGCAACAAAACAGTTCACGACTATTTCGCACCTGTAAAACGACTACACAAGCTTGAACTATAAGCAGTAAAGCTTTGTAACCGTTTGCTATAACCAGTGTCTTGAATGTATTCTCCAGCTTCGCCTAATTCACGTGGCGTGTGGTGAGATTCAAACTTATTTGGTGAGCATACGGATTGACCACCTAAAAAGAAAATGAGTTTTTCAATAACCGAGGACAGTTGCATAGTAGGGAGTCTACCACCAATTCCAGAACTTACGCCTACAAAAGCGAACACTTTATTGTCGTACAAATATTTATGATCTTTCCCACTATAATGGTTGGTCATGTTTGCCAATTCTGGTGAAACTAACCAGTTGTATTCCGGGCTCAAGATATAGACCAAATCAGCATCACCCCAAGTACCTAACAGGTCTTTTTGAAACGGGGTGGGGTTGGCTTCATCTATAGGTTTGCCATTAAAAAATGGCAAGTCATAGGCCCTGAAATCAACAACTGAACAATCGTGGTTTTGTGTCTTATGAAGCTGTTCAATAGCCTTGGCTACACGTACAGTATTGTTCCCTTTTCTTGATGTTCCTGATAGAATTGCGACTTTCATGATTAACCCACTTGTTTTAAATGTTTACTGATATCTTTATTATTCTTTAGGTTTCTAGCCATATCAACAATGGCTATAGGACTTTTAGGTCCACTGCTGATTTCAACACCTGCTTCTGATAAGTCCAATGTTAGGATATCTTTAAACCCGTAACCATTGCGGACTAAAAACTTATAGTGATTATTTGAGCTGTTTAGAAGCGTTAGTTTTTTTGGATGTTTCATCAACAAGACTTCAACCTTGATGCGTAATTGTTCAACCGACCATTTACTGTCGGTAATCATGAATTTTTGACGCATTTTTAAGTATTGTTTCGGATCAACGTTACCAACGTTTTCGAATGACATCGCATGCCATGTATTAAACACAATTCCAATACCAATAGCGATTACAATGGACCAATTGTGGTCAATGGTTAAGAAGTCATATCCATACTTCATTTTGCCTTGTTTCAAAGCTACGATGGCCGCACTTACTGGTAATGCGATCAAGCTTATTTTGATCCAATTGATCATATAGATGACCAGTTTAAAAAAAGAATTACTGTTCATCGGTCGTATTTTTTAAGAGTAAGCATAAGGCTTCAAAGTTTTTATTATCTCCCAGCAACTGTTTGGCCCTAACAAAGGCCTCTGCTTTTGGCAGTGATGCTGCAGTAACATAATCATTTGGTTGTGGAATAGATTCCAATTGCCCCAATTGTCCAAGATGGTTCCCTGTTAATTCATGCGATAGACGAATTGAATCAGGAAGTGCATCAACACCAATGCCTATAGACGTAATTGGTTTTGGTATTTCAAATATGGCATCTCCATTTGCACGACAATAGTAATTGCCACCCATACGAGATACTAAGTCGATTTGATAAGGGTCAATGTGATTTTTCTGATCAATGATTGATTCAGAAATGTGAAGCTTAACGATCTCACAGATGATCAAGTTTCCAGCACCTCCACCTTGACCAAGTTCTTTTATTTCTATCACCTTACATTCCAATTGAACAGGTGATTCTTTTACTCGAAAAGGCTTGATGAGGTCAGATGCTATCGGTGTAAATCCAGCTTTCTCAAATTCATTTACGCCTTTTGGGTACGGTGAACTAGCCAAGCTCATTTGCTGAACCATGCTGTAGTTGACCATATTTACAACAACTTCTGGGACGGCCGTACAGTTGTCAAAGGTGTTCTTTGTTGCACCCGTTCTACCACTTCTTGCTGGTGAAAAAACCAATATTGGTGGGTTGGCACTAAAGACATTAAAAAAACTAAACGGGGCCAAGTTAGGTGTGCCCGATTCGTCAATAGTACTTGCGAAGCAAATTGGCCGTGGCCCTACGCTTCCAAGTAAAAATTGGTGTATTTCGGGGATTGTTAAATCGCTAGGGTTAATGCTTCTTATGCTCATGAGTTTATGCTCAATAAGAAATAATTCTTCTTACCTCTTTGTAACAAAATAAATCGGTTTTTGATTAAGTCTTTTGAAGAAAACGAGAAGTCTTCCTTTACTTTCTCCCTATTTACCGAAATAGAGTTTTCTTTTAACGCCCGTTTTGCTTCTCCTTTAGAAGCGGCTAAACCACATTCGGCAAGTACATCAACAATATTCTGTCCGTCAATGGCGTCAACACTTCCTTGTTTTGCACCACTAAATACATCTAGAAAGTCGGCTTCCTCTAGTTTCCTGAGGTTGCCCATCACATCATCGGAAAACAAAATACCAGAGAGGTACTCCGCTTTTTGAAGTTCATCTGCACCGTGCACCCAAGTTGTAACATGTTGTGCCAGCGTCTTTTGAAGTCCGCGTAAATGCTCATTCCCTTGATGTGCTGCAATAATGCCATCGATTGTCTCGTGGTCGAGCAGGGTAAATATTTTAATCAGCTTTTCTGCTTCGGCGTCAGGTGTTTTTATCCAAAATTGATAAAATTGGTAAGGCGTTGTTTTGTATTTATCCAACCAGATGTTTCCACCCTCAGATTTACCAAATTTGCTACCGTCTGGCTTTGTTAACAAAGGTGCGGTGATGGCATAGGCTTCTTTACCACCTTTTCTTCGTATAAGTTCTGTACCGGTTACAATATTGCCCCATTGGTCGCTACCGCCCATTTGAAGCTTACAATTTTTGTGTTCGTTAAGGTAATAAAAGTCGTAGCCTTGAACGAGCTGATAGCTAAACTCGGTGAATGAGATACCATCATCGATTCTGTTTTTGACAGAATCCTTGGCTAACATGTAATTCACTGTGATATGCTTGCCAATGTCCCGTATAAATTCCAAGAAATTTAAGTCCTTGAACCAATCATAATTATTGGCCATTTCAGCCGCATTCTCACCAGAAAAATCCAAAAATTGTTCAAGCTGTTTTTTCTGACAGGCTAAGTTATGGTTCAGTGTGTCCAAGTCTAGCAACGTTCTTTCTGCTTTCTTACCCGAAGGATCACCGACCATTCCGGTTGCTCCACCAACCAGGGCGATAGGTTTATGTCCGGCACGTTGTAAGTGTACCAATAAAATTATAGGTACAAGGTTGCCAATATGTAAAGAGTCGGCAGTTGGGTCAAAGCCAACATAACCCGTAATTTGTTCTTTAGTCAACGCCTCTTTCACACCTGGGATGTGTTGGTGGTGGAGACCTCTCCACTTCAGCTCTTCTATTAAATCAAAATTGGGTGTAAAAGACATGTGATAAAATTTCGGGCAAAGATAAAGTGATAATGGTAAGAGTCAACTGGTCTAATTGGTGTTCGTTGGTTTAATTTGTCAGATGGTTAGGTTCGACATCAGAATAGCGAAAACGGAAGATTTAATGGCGCTGCAAGGGGTGTTTAAAAGCAGTGTTTCTAACGTGGCAAATAAACATTACTCAGCTGGAGAAATCTCTGAATGGTTAAAGTCGATTGAAAATACGCAACGGTGGGCCGAATTATTAGGCGAACAATATGTTGTTATGGCCGTCGCTAAAAATCAAGTGAGCGGTTTTGCCTCGTTGAAAAGCGAGAGGTACATTGACTTTAAATACGTTCATGGAGATTTTTAGCGTATCGGGGTCTCTCAAAGGTTGTTAGATTATATCATCGAAACCCCGAGGAAAACGGGAACGGATAACTTGACATCAGATGCGAGTATCACCGCCAAACCGTTCTTCGAAAAAAATGGATTTAAAGTGAGTAAACACAACAAAAACGTTAGAGGTCAAGAAACACTACTCAACTTTGAGATGCAGAAATCGCTTGTTACTGCTTAATGATTTTAGCGCTGTAGAAACCTGATTCTGTTGTTAACGATATAAAATATACTCCAGCAACAAGGTTAGACAAGTCTATGGTTTGGTCTAATGATAAACCGCCGCTTAAAACTTCTGAACCCATCAAAGTTGTTATTATAAAAGGAGGATACAATTGGTGGAAATCAACATCCAATGTAACTGTGCTTTCGGTTGGGTTTGGATAAACTGTTAGAGGTGAGGCAGATTTTGTAATGTTAATCACAGAAGACTCTTCCTCGACAAGCGCCATCACTTCATTTGTGAGTTCATCTAATTCGTAATCAAAAAGTACACGGGCTCTATTGGTAAACGCCATACCTATTTGCAAGTTGTTGTTCAACATCATCGAAAAAGCAATATGGCCTTCATCATTTACTATTTCTCCATTTTTGGTTGGATTAGGAGGTAAGTTGATGTTCTGAAATTGATAGATTAGGATGGAATAATCCGAATATTTTGGACCGGCTAAGGTGGTAGGAATAACAGGATGACTCCACGAAACGTCTCTTATTTCCCAGATGGTATTGTTTAAATCTACGGTATCAATCACGGTAACCGATCTTACAGTGTCTTCTGTGTAATTGGCGAATGATATTTGATAAGTCATTGATGCTGCACCAGGATTGATGAAAGCAGTGTCGGACCAAGTCGATTCTGGATTAACATATTTTCTAACCTCTTCATCTTCAGGCATTATTTTTTGAGTCAATGAGCTAGAGTTATTGTCGTCGTCTTCTTCAGCCGCATTTTGGACAATGGTCGTAGTCAACTCAATAAAATCACCAGCGTTGTCCTTTACCTTAAACAGGCATTTAATGATACCGTTTTCTCCAGGTGATAAGTCGTGAATACTCCAGTAGGCTGTGTCTCCCTCAACTTTCAGAGGTGGTGGAGATGCAATAAATTTTTCAAGGTTCTTGTCGAAAACCAATTCAACGATACCCTCAACAAGTTCCGAAGACCCTAAGTTTTCGTAGTTGATATAATATTGTTGCACATTGGCAGCTATGGCTCTAGGGCCTGATGATGCAGTTAGTTTTACAGAGAGATCTTTAATATTGCTTTGTTGTACGAGTGGAAAATCTACATTCCTTTTAACATCGCCCGCCTTAACCACAACAGTTTGAGTTAATTTAGCACAAGACGATGCTCGCCAATATTTATTTGGAGTAACAGTAATGGTATAATTTCCTTCTTCAAGATATATTTTATATTGACCATCCAAATTTGGTCGAATTACCCGATTACCAGGTTGAATGCGAATGAGGTTTTTACTTAATTTTTCATCTCGATTATCAAATTTGCAATTATCCTCTTTGTCATGATAAACCGTACCGGATATAATGGCATAATTCTTTTGAGTTGTCAACACAGCGACCTGATTAAGTCTAATGCCACCATATGATTTAAAGTCACCAATAACAGCCAAAATACCATTGCGATACAACAGATTTTTCACGTTATCTAATTGCCCAACAGCTAATGGCGTCCATTTTTCATCCTCATATTTAACAATAGTGTAAGTTGTTTGATCTCCAGATAACTTAAAGATTCCAGAGGCGTAAATAACATCACCAGCAGCCACAACGTCAGACACGTAAGTAACCTGATCAAAACCTGTCATCATTTTCTTTACCGTATCGCCATCTACCGCGAAGAAATACATAGATGTTTCTGCAGCGTTAATCGTTCCAACAGCAACCACACCCTTGTTATATTCAATCAAGTGGATTGGCCTGGCATAATTGTATTTAAACGGGATTAATTCGCCTTTTTTGAAACGAGCCATGTATTTCGATTGTGTTGTTCCTATTCTTGTAAATACACCACCGATATAAAGGTCATCGCCAGAACTAAGGGTGGTTATTACCGCACCGCTGACACCACTTTCTAATACCTTTATTCCGGATGTCACCCATTTTTCTCCATTAAAAAAACCAAGGTTCGCACTGTTTGCAACTACAGTGCTTGAAAACTGTCCCGCAACAACCAAAAGGTCATTGTAAATATTTAAATCAAAAATCGTTTCGAAATGCTTAATGGCGCCGGTACTGATATTCGGCACATTGACGTATGTACTACGTTTCGACAACTTGACTAGACTTCGAGCATTTACAATGGCATTTAGACTATTGAACTGTCCTGCGACATAGAGTTCCTCTTTATACCATTTTATACTATTAATACGCGCACCAGAATCACATTTAAGGGTTGGGTGTTTTACCCAGCTGCTGCCATTCCAAGTGGAGATACCAAATAGGACACCAGAAGCACCTTTGTCAATGATTTTATATGCCACGGTTATGCCTATTCGTGCTTCAGTCATAGCGACAGGGCTATTCGTGAGACCTTCTCCTAACGGTTGCCAAACTTGTGCGGCACTGGTACAGTAAATTAAACTAAGGGCAGAACATAATAATAGTACGTGTCTCATTATTTTTTCAGTTTAAATTGAAGGGATAGGTCGGTTCCAAAACCGGACAATTTTTGCGATATATCGTTGTGCTTCATCATATCTAATGCGTCTGCATCAATTCTCATGAGTAGTTTGAGTTTCATACGGTCATTGAGGGCGTAGCCAACATTTATATAACCACCGTATGTCAACGACAGACGGTTAAACGCGGATAAACGCTGCACGTTTGTAAGAGATAGGTTTTCGTTGAGGATGGTTCCTGTTCCGCCTACCAAGTATTGAACGTTCGTATTGATTCCGACGGTTAGATCAAATTGCCTTGAATCGTATAATTTTTTGCCAAACGAAATTGGTAAGGTGATGTATCTATAGGTTGGACTAGGCACACCATTTATAGTAGTATCTCTATAATTCCAAGGCAGATAAAAAACGTCACCATTGCTATCTACACGACGAATGGAGTCATAGATTTCATATGTATAATTTGGGTTGCTTTGTTGTCCTTTTTCTTGGTATTTGACACCCGAGGCGATTTCGAATCCTTTGAATCCACTACCTATATCAAGTCCCAAGTTTGGTAACATCCGAGCACCTTCGTTGCCGTTTCTATACGTTGTATAATTTGCAATATCAGATTTTACGTTTTGATTTAGGCGACTGACACCAAGGGTAATTCCAACATATGGGTCGAGGAACCTCTTTGTAGGATCTAGTGTGTCATTCGAACCAAACATCGGTGGGCAAGAAATTGTCACAGAAGTATTTTCAGGTCTTCGTCCGCCTAAGATAAAGGTATTATTCCTCCAAGGAATATTAATCTGGGTTTTAGCATAAACAGACACCAAATCAGCACGTGTGGTTCTTTTTTGACCAACTGTATTAGCAACATTTATTGTTTGGGTTATAGGCTTGGTTTTACCATTACTTTTCGACCCAGCATCGTCACCTTTTTTCTCTGTTCTTTTTTCTCCGCTCGCTTCTTTTTGTACTTTATCCTTCTGTGCGTTGTCACTAATTAAAGCGTCTTGGCTCGCAGCTGTTTTCTCTATTTCCTTTGTTTTATTTTCTTTTCTGTCATCAATTTTTTCCTCGATGCTCTTATTACGCTGTTCTATGCGCTCTTCTCTATTTTCTTTATTATTTATTCTTTCATTTAGGCTCTTTTGGGCGTCCTGTAACACAACAGGTGTATTGTGGGCAGTAGATTTAGAATTGAAGTTAGAATACAAAAGACCCGCCGCAGAAACGACAAGGATACCGATAGTAAACCACCACCAAGCGAATCCTTTTTTCTTTTTGGGATGTAGGTCGTTGAACAACTTATCCCATTCGGAACCATCTAAAGGCAACTGCGATCCTTGCAGGTTGTCTTTAAACAAATCATCGATATGTTTCTTGTTCTTAGCCAATGTTCAGTTGTTCTTTTACTAATTTCTTCAGCATCTTTCTGGCTCTAGCCAATTGCGATTTAGAAGTTCCAGCACTGATTTTTAATTCTTTTGCAATATTGTTATGCGAATATCCTTCAATCACATATAAATTAAAGACCATTTTATAACCATCTGGAAGCTGAGCTATGATTTTATATAAATCGCTCAGCCTGACTTCTTCTTCGTCATCTTCCAAATTAAGTATATAGCTAGAATCATCATCACTGTATTCGTGCACTTTTTCAGCTTCTTCGAAGTGCAAATATTTTGTACTCTTTTTAAATTGGTCAATGGCCGTATTGATCATCAACCTTGTCATCCAAGTTTCAAGCGTACTCGTACCTTTAAATTTTTCAATACGTTGAAAAACTTTAATAAATCCTTCATGGAGCGCGTCCTTCGCGTCTTCCATATTTGAGCAATATCTAGCACATACCCCTAACATTTTGGGTGCATAATTTTCAAATAATATCTTTTGGGCACGTGAATCATTGTCAATACAGGCAGATATGATGTCCTGTTCGCTTGTCAAGTTTCTTTCTTTACCCATTAGTCTATGGAATCAACCAAAGGTTGCATCATCAAACATAAAAGAATAAAAATTTATTTTTTGACTATAGAACGGATTGTTATTCAGGTTGTTACGGTGCCTGACCTGAATCTAATACAGTTGGTTTTTGATACAGAAATTACAAATCCCAAACCGAACGACGGGATTTGCCGAGTTGACTTCTTATTTCAAGCCAAAAAGCAACAAAAAGGTAAATCAATACCGGAGATCCAAAGGTGATAAACGACAGATAAATAAAGTACAAGCGGATGCGCGAATCTTTAAGTCCAAGTTTTTCACCTAAATAGGAGCAAACACCAAAAAAACGTTGTTCAATAATAAACTTCCAAGTATTTAAAAACTGTTGTTTCATACTATGTACGCTTTAATATGTGATGTCCTATTTGACAATTCAAACAATCCTTAAAGATACATAACTTATTATGCAACTGCAAAACACCTTGCGATTGCAACGCATTAGTGATTGTAAGCCCGCGTGTTTGGTAGTACAATGTAATGGCATTTTGTTCAGCTGGTATGGACTCAAGAAGTTCAAGGCACTGGTCTTGCAACATTAAATTATTCTGTTTAAGTCCGTAGCAGTATAAGATTGGGACAACAGCGTTAATCAAAATGTTGTGAATTAAATTTTTACCAACTTGTTTGCTTTTATTGGCAGAGACCTGATCAAACCGATAATGTGTTCGCCAATAGGCAGATGGTTCAATTCGGAATAGGGCCAGAAGGTTATCGTACTGAAGTTCATCTTTCACCCTAGAAAACAGACCTTCTTTTTGATGCAGCAATGTGGCCAACTGGGCCAAACGGATGGTCGGAAAATTCGCTGGACGAAGTCGGAGAAACTTCCATGTTTCGACAGGAATGGGTGTAATCTGATGTTTCGTAGACAAGAATATATATTCCAGGAACAGACTTTTGCCATAAGCGTCGACGTGGTGTTTATGCAAAAAACCCGCGCTACCAAACACTAAGGCTTCCATCGTTTCAAGGTTATTCCTGTACTTCGAAATGAGTTTGAGAGGCAGCTGTTTTGCCAATAATTCAAAAGGAACCTTATTTACCCGCATGCCTAATGCAATCGCAATCATCTGGTACAGGACTTCCTGCCAATCGTTCTGACATCTCTCTAGTTTATTAAGAATGACAACAGACTTGTCCTTTAAGCGATCAATTGCTTTGGCCTCAATAGTAAATATCGCAGTTTCGTTTGCCATGTGCGGCAACATATTGTGACATGGGATTTTGTCGGAGTTATTGGTCAAACGTTCATAACCCAAAAGCAATTCCTCACCTATCCTAGGTTTTAAAATGAGGCATGGGATTATCGTACCATTGCTACGCCTTACGTCAGCATCATATTCGTAAACAACATGCAATACGGTGTTGTCGTATGCAGAGTCAAGATGGTGGTTGTGTTTAAACCAGTCACTACTTTGAATGTGAATTTCCACCTGGCCAGCCCAAGTCTCAGAATCGAGTTTAATAAGGGCATTTATAAAATCTGGACCACCATCTTGATGTGGACTGCCTTTTTTGAGGATGGTAAGGTGTGCACCAGATGTTGTTGTTAGGTCGGTATGATCAAACTGGGCGGTTTGCCATATGTAATGTAAGAAGGATTCTTTCAAGGGGTTTATCGTGTTGGTTCTAAAAACCAAATTAGACGATAAATTAACCAATCAATACCTCCGTGATTGCGAAAGCTCCTGAACCATAAGAAGAAACTCCTGAAGGATATTTTATATTTATCTGACCTTAAAGATAAGAGGCCATTTCGGTTTGTAATTTCTTGGCTTCTAGTCCTGCAACTTCAGCAAAATTCGTCCCAATAGATTTGTAAATAATACCTCGTGATGAATTTACGAGCAATCCACAAGAAGCATTAATGCCGTTTTTCGACACTTCGGCTAAACTACCACCTTGGCTGCCTACACCTGGAACCAAGAGAAAATTGTCTGGTACGATGGATCGAATTTTCTTTAATCTTTCGGCTTGTGTGGCACCTACCACAAACATCATATTATCAGCATTACCCCATGTTGCCACTGTTCGAATCACTTCTTCGTACAAAGGGCCAGTCGGCGTGGAAAGGTGTTGAAAATCCTGACTTCCAGCATTTGATGTTAAGCCCAAAACAATCACCACTTTACCATAGGACAGAAATGGTTCAACCGAATCGCGGCCCATATACGGACTGACAGTAATACTGTCGAAATCCATGTTTTTAAGAAAGGCTTTGGCATACATTTTTCCAGTATTGCCAATGTCGCCACGCTTAGCGTCAGCTATGGTAAAACAGTTTTTAGGAATTAATGCCAACGTCTTTTCCATGATGGTCCAACCTTCGGCACCATACTGTTCGTAAAACGCCGTATTGATTTTATAGGCTACGGCGAACTCATGTGTTGCGTCTATGATGGCCTTATTAAATGCCAATATAGATGCTGTCGTTTTTGGAAGGTGACTTGGAAGTTTTTCGATATCGGTATCAAGGCCGACACACAAATAACTTTTTTTGGTCTGTATTTGCTGGATTAAATCGGAGACAGTCAAGAGTAATTATTTCTGCGAAGATAAGTAACAATGATTTACTGAATGATGCTGCGTTGACTACGAATGCCATCGGTAGAAATAATATTTAGTTGGTAAACTCCTGATAAAAGAAGGCTCACATCAAGTACAGCACTTGAGCCAACAATAGGTTTGGTTAATACTTGCCTACCGTTAACATCATATAGTTTTAGCGTTCTGCTGGATGCAGTTAGGTTTGTGATTTTAATTAAATCAGTCGCAGGGTTAGGATAAACCAACATGGTGGTTGATTCTATTCCTTGTACAGATATCACAGGACCAAAAACGTCAATATATAGTGTAAAAGGTCTTGAATAATTGCCCGATTCGTCGAAAGTAATAAATGTAGCTAAATAAAAACCGGCCACGTTCCATTTGTAATCACTAAATACTGTTATTACACTATCTTTTAAATCAGAAGGGGCAGTATAGTTGTCGTAAAATTTTAGATGATCTATTAAATTCTCGTTCTTATCATATTGAAGTTTGATCACGGGTCGTTCACTAGTAATCGTTGGTGGGGTTGTATCGCCAATAATAACCCAACGAATTTTTAACGCTTCATTTCCAGCTGAGTCAGTAACGGTATACCGGTCTGTATAAATTCCAAGATGGTAAGGGTTTACATTACTTGATTTAGTGATGGAAATTTTTGAACTGTCAGAATTATTGTCGGTAACTGTTACAATCACAGGGTTGTATGGATAATTAACTTCATGGTAAACAGTGTCGGCAGTGTTGAGCGTTACAACAGGTGGGATTGTGTCCAGCACTTGCGCTTTTAAAACGCTTGGGCATGTTAGAATCAATAAAGCAACAACAGTTTTAATAGCGATTTTCAATTTCGGCATGGTTGATTTCGATTTAATTACAAGATACAGCATATCTAAACCATGATGGTATCTGAGGTTTTAAAATTACAATCCGAGTACAAAAACCGCCGGTCTTTTGTGCAAGGTTTCTTCTTTTTCAGCCCAATCTTTCAATGGCTTAGTTGTAATATTTTGCGTTTCAAGTGTTAAGTCAACGGCCACACATAGTTTCGTTTGACCGGGAAACGACTTCTTCAGTTCAGCAATAAACGCAGTATTGCGATAAGGCGTTTCAATGAAAATCTGCGTTTCGTTGTGGTTTAAATCTGATAAAGCCTGACTTAACTTCTTTTTTTTATGAGACTCGTTATGCGGCAAATAACCATGGAACTTAAATGACTGTCCGTTAAACCCAGACGCCATCAAAGCCATCATGATGGAAGAGAAACCAACCAAAGGAACCACTTCGATATTTTTGAAATGCGCCAGTCGTACTATCTGGTAACCAGGATCTGCGACACAGGGTAGACCTGCGTCAGAGATAAGTCCAACATTTTTGCCGGCTAAGCAAGAATCCAAAAAACCAGGAAAATCCCTTACATCTTCGTGTTTTCCCATGAAATGAAAAACGAAGTCATTTTGATGTATCGGAGATTGAATGGATTTTAGAAAGGCTCTAGCGGGCTTTTCATTTTCCACAACAAACTCATCCAGTGTATGAATGATGTCAAGATTGTACTTCGGAAGAAAGTCTTGATTTCCGTTACCTAGGAAGTTCGGAATCAAATACAGCTTTCCCTTATTGTCGCTCATGTTACCCTAATTCTTCTGCAATCTGTATGGTTTCATACAAGTATATATCCTTTCGTAAAGCGTTGTGCCAGCTTTTCGCTCTGACTGCCTTTGTGGAATCAGCTTTGAGGACTTTCTTATCGTCTTTTAAGGTTTCAATTTTTAACGCATCAAATGGTTTGAATAGTTTCGCGTATTCATCTGCGATCACTTTTTTTGCTGCTGTTTCAGCTTGATATGCTGCCAAGTTAAGCGTAAAAATGTGCTTGTCTCTTTGTGCTTTCCACCTAACTGCGTTTTTGTCTATTTCAATAAAGACAGGGTTTTCTTTAATTCGTTTTGTGCTTGACGAAATAATATCTGTAAAATGAGAAGCACTCGTGCTGTTTACCGTGTAAGTTGTAGGTTCAATTTTATCCCATTCAAGGCTGTTATCTTGCTCTTTTTCACCAGTTGGAATGTAGGTGTAGTTATCCGGCCAAATGATATCAGGCGTTACACCTTTTAATTGCGTTGTACTGCCATCTATTCTATAAAACTTTTGAGTTGTGATTTTTAACGCACCCAAGTCAGGATAACCAGTGCCTCTTAATGTTCTGTTTAGATCAAAAAACTGTTGCACACTTCCTTTTCCATGCGTTGTATGGGAACCTACAATAATACCTCGTCCGTAATCTTGAATGGCTGCCGCTAATATTTCGCTTGCAGAAGCACTAAACTCATTGACCATAATAACAACAGGCTTGTCCCATAATATGCCGCCAGCTTCATCTTCCAAAATACGTGGCGGGTAATTGCGTGCCTTTACTTGAACAACAGGGCCCTTATCTATAAAGAAACCTACGATCTCTACAACATCTTGAAGAGAACCACCGCCGTTATTTCTTAAATCGAATATGAGTGACTTTGCACCATCCTTCATCAATTTTTTTAGTTCTTTTTTAACGTCTTTAGAGCTTGAAGGTCCTCCTTCACCACTAAAGTCAGCATAGAAGCTTGGTAGGTATAAGTAACCTACTTTTTTATTAGACTCGTCATGCAACATCACAGACTTGGCGTATGTTTCTTCAAGCATAACAATGTCACGGACAATTGGAATAATCTTAACTGTACCGTCTGGTTTTTTTACTGTAAGGCGCACTTCGGTGCCTTTATCCCCTCGGATTAGTTTAACCGCATCATCAATTCTTGCATTGACAATGTCTACAGCTTCACCATCACCTTGAGCTACTTTTAAAATAAGGTCGTTTGCCTTCAGTTCTCCTTGTAATGCAGATGGTGATCCTGGTACAATAGAAGTAACACGAATGTATCCGTCTTTTTCTTGTAATTGAGCCCCGATACCTTGAAGCTGACCACTCATTCGAATATCAAAGTTTTCTTTGTCTGCTGGTGGGAAATACGTTGTATGTGGATCGTATAATGTCGTGATTGCATTCACATATGTCGTTAATCTTTCACGTCGATCTAATTTTTTCAAACGTTCAAACCAATCGTTGTGATTCTTTAGTACAGCGGCTCTTGTATCCTTTTCAATCATTTCGAATGATTTGATTTCATCGGTATTGGTAGAATCCGCTTTTTTAGCATTTTCAATGGATAATGCCGTAGCAACACGTGTCATCACATTGTATTTCAAGTATTTACGCCAGCGCTCTTTCATCTCAGCCTGGTTCGCTGCATAAGGCAAATCCTCCCCAAACTCAACAGTCTCGTTTTCTGTAAAAACAAAAGGGGTCTCTAAAATACCTCGGTAGTAATCTTGGCATTCTTCAATTCGGTTATTTAACAAAACAAGGCTGTTATCAAAAAAGACATAACTACCTGCAATCGTTTGGTCGTCAATTTTTAATCGGTCAACTTCAAGTTGTTTTATATCAGAAGCGAGCAAAAACCGTTTGTTGCCATCAATGAAATCTAGGTATTTATCGAAAGCCTTTTCACTTAACGCATCGTTCATTTCAAGTGGTGCGAAATGCATGTAATCCAGATTTTCCTTAATTACTTTAAGTAACACCTCTTCTCCAGTGTCATTTTGTTTAAGGAGGAAGCCCCAGCTTATTAAAGCAATGGGTACAATCACCATAGATATTTTTAAAAACTTTCTCATTTCCAATACTTTTTTGTGGTAGCTGGTTGTTACAGCAAATCAAGCAAAATTTATGCTAAACTAAAACGAGTCATTTGAATGACTGCAGAATAAACGTAAGGTAAGGCGAAAACGTGTGCAATATGAAGCTTTTTCGATGTTTTGGGATATTTGAACGATAAAGTTAAGGGGCTCTTTTAAAAGTATTTTATTTGTAATTCAATAGTTAAGAAACAGAAGATGAGAAATCTAAAAATTATCGGTATCGCTGCCGTCTTGTTATTAATACTTCAAAGTGTAAGTAAAGAAAAGCCAACTGGACCAGTGAACCCTGTCGCTTTTGATTTAGGTAATATCAATTCGTCTGCACAACCCTGTGATAACTTTTACTCCTATGCCATCGGAAATTGGCAGAAACTCAATCCCATTCCCTCAACGGAAGGTCGGTGGATGAGTTTTAATGTCTTAGCAGAAGAAAATCGTGCTAAAATACAAGGCATACTGGACAAAGCACTGTTAACTAAAAGCACGCCAAAAGGCAGTGATTTGCAACTGATTAAGGACTTTTATAAATCTGCATTGGACTCTACCAAAAGAAATGAAGGGTCGTTTGAGGCCTTACAGCCATTGTTGCAGTCCATAGAAGGCATAGGGGATTTACTTGCACTGAACCGAACTTTTGCAAGTCTGCGCAGGTCCAGAGTCACTACACCAATTTCACTTCATGTGGGTGTTGACGATGAAAATAGCAATGAGCATATAGTAAGTGCAACTCAGTCGGGCTTAACCTTAGGAGATAAATCTTATTACTTAAAAGGAGAAGAAAAATTCGAAGATATACGTGAAAAGTATGTGCGGCACATTCAAGAAATATTTATGTTGGCGGGGGTAGAAGCCGAGAACCCAGGGCAACGGATATTAGCATTGGAGACCAAGTTGGCGCAAATAAGCTGGGATAGAAAAGATTTAAGAGATGCTGATAAAACATACAATCGAATGCCAGTTGCGGAATTTGATGATAAGTTACAACACATTGAAATTCAGCAAATACTTGAAGAAATGCAATTGGGTCAAGTAGACGAAATCGTGGTTCGAACTGTAAGTTATTATACGGAACTGGATCGATTGATGAATGAAATCTCTTTAGCCGATTGGAAATTGTATTTAAAGTGGCATGTGTTCTCGAGTTTTTCGGCGCACATGAATGATGAATTTGAGCAAAAGAGTTTTGAATTTTTTAGTGTCGAAATACAAGGTGTAAAAGAAATGCGTTCGAGAAAAGAACGTGTTTTGAGAACCATCAATGGGAATTTATCTGAGCCACTAGGTAAGCTGTTCGTGGAACAGTATTTTCCTAAAGAATCAAAAGTATACATGAGTGAGTTGATTGAAAACCTGAGAGATGCTTACAAAGAAAGTATCACAGAGTTAACTTGGATGGGTGATGAGACTAAAGAAAAAGCGCATAAAAAATTGGCTTCATTTACATACAAGATTGGCTATCCAGATGAATGGAAAGATTATTCTAAACTTGATATTTTACCAGATGAATATCTTCAAAACATAATTAACCTGGCCAATTTTAAATACGACAAGATGATTGCCAAGTTAGGCGAGCCTGTCGATAAAAAAGAGTGGCACATGTCACCTCAAATGGTAAACGCTTATTATAACCGTAGTGGAAACGAAATCGTTTTTCCTGCTGGGATTTTACAGCCTCCTTTCTTCCACCCGACTTTTGATGATGCCATTAATTATGGTGGAATTGGTGCCGTAATTGGACATGAATTCACTCATGGTTTCGACGATCAAGGTGCCAAATACGATTGGGACGGAAATAAAAATGACTGGTGGACAGAAGAGGATAAAGCAAGGTTCAAAGTATTAACGCAAAAATTAGCAGAGCAATACAGCAGTTATGAAGTATTACCCGGTGAATTTGTCAATGGACAACTGACTTTGGGGGAAAACATCGCAGATTTGGGAGGTTTAACATTGGCCTATATGGCTTGTGAAAAGGTGATGAAAACTAAAAAAGATCCTAAGATTGATGGGTTTACTTGGCAACAAAGATTTTTCTTAGGTTGGGCAAATGTGTGGAAAGGAAACATTACTGACGAAGCACTAAGAAATAGAATATTAACGGACCCTCATTCTCCTGGAGAACAACGCGTAATTGGACCGTTAATTAACCTTCCACAGTTTGAAGAAGCGTTTAATTGTAAAGGGAGTTCAATGTCAAAGCCCGATGTCGAACGGATAAAAATTTGGTAAGTCACTAAAGTATGTGTAAAATGCTGCTGTGACTGCAAGTATTACGCGTCTAACCAGAAAGATAAACCATGGATAAATTACATAGTTCACAGTACAGACTAAGAAAGATTGTTGGAATTTTGGGAATTGCTTTGCCAATACTCTTGTTGCTGAATCATGACTATTTGCTTTCGTCAATGAGTCACTATTACTATACATCGTCTAGTATATTTTTTATTGGGATTTTAGTCTCTTTTGGTTTGATTTTATTTACGTATCAAGGGTATCCTTTAGATGAAACGAAAAGGGAATTCTTAAGTGACGAAACCACTACAACCCTTGCTGCTATTTTCATTTTTATCGCTGTTCTTATTCCAACCGAGTGGGATGGTGCAATGGGTGACATTCATTTTGAAGACAATGCAAATTATCTGTTTGGACATGATAATGGCATCAAAGGGGCCGTCCATTTAATAAGCGCAGGCTTGTTCTTAAGCTTATTAGGTTATATGTGTTTTGCTAAATTCACTTTAAGCCAAAATGATCCTCCAAGCAGAAAGTTATTTTATAAAATCAGTGGTGTAGTTATTTGGAGCAGCCTAGGTCTGTTATTGATTCTTTTTGTTATTGATTCAGCCTTACTAGATGGCAATTTGAATTGTTATTTCCCGGGTTATACTTTCTGGTTAGAGTCTATCGCGGTCTGGTCGTTTGGTATCTCTTGGCTTATTAAAGGTAAATTTGATAGAGACGTAAATGGTTTATTTAAAAAAGAAAGCGGCATAGAATAGCATCTTGGTTGACATACATTTATCTGGATTTTGTTTCAGTTATACTACGGTAAAATAACTTCAGTCGTGTTCATATCGCGCCAATTTGCAATTACCTTTGCAATATGATTAGGATTACATTTTTACTACTCTTTGTCTCTCAATTAACATCGGTTTTTGCGCAAGACACCATTCGGTTCATGCACTATAATTTATTGAATTATAGAAATACAACGAATCAGTGTACAAACAGCACAAATAATCCAGAAACTAAAGAGGGGCATTTACAAACCATCGTTAGCCATATAAAACCTGACATTCTAACTGTAAATGAGATGGGCGCACATTGGTTGAATCCCAATAAATTATTGACCAACGCCTTGAATAAAAATGGTGTTACCCATTACGATCAGGCAGAGTACGCCAACAATAGTTTTAGTGGACTAACCAATATGTTATTTTTCAATTCAGACAAGCTTGAGATTCTTAGTCAGGTGGCCCTGTATAAAGACACAAGTGGTCAGGATATGGTTCGTGTGATTGACGTGTATACATTGTTTGTTAAAAACGGAGCGCTTAAAACGGGAGATACTACTTTTTTGACTGTTTTTGTGGCACATTTAAAAGCTGGAAGTGGTTCTGACGACAAAGCGAAACGTGCTCAAATGGCTGAAGCAACAATGACCTACTTGAAGAACAATCATTTCTCTCATAGTTACTTCTTTGCTGGAGATTTTAACATTCAAACAAATACAGAAGCATGTTACCAAACCATAACAAAGCATTCGGCAACTACAATAAGATTTTATGACCCGAAAGACGCTCCAGGCAGGTGGAATAATGCGAGTTTATACTCAAATCTACATACGCAAAGTACACATGACGGCGATTCTAGAGGAGGGTGTTTCAGTCTTGGCGGTATGGATGATCGATTTGACTTTATTTTATGTGGCAAGGAAGTATTAGACGGGAAGTATGGCGTAAGTTTTATCTCTGGAACGTATGCGTCTTTTGGTCAAGACAGTCGAAGATTCAATGGGAACATTAAGAACCCTTCAAGTAACATCATTCCTGCTGCGGTTTCAAATGCATTGTATGAAATGTCGGATCATTTGCCAGTGGTAATGAACGTTGCAGTGAAAGACAACACAGTTAACGTAGATGAAATAGAATCAAACAAAGCTCAGTTGGTTGTGAATTATGTTGGTGATGAAACCATACAAATATTCTTACCTGCATCTTTTCAATTCGAAGCAGTTTACCTCATTGATAATATGGGTAAAACTGTGGCTACAATGGGTCAAAACCAATCAAAGCAATGGACAATTACAACCAGTAGTTTGTCAAAAGGGATATACTACATAAAGGCTATGACCACGAACGGTACTGCTTTGATGCATAAAGTGAGTTTGTAGTCCAAAATGAAGGTCACCAAATATATAAGTCTACTAAGTTTGGTGTTGTCCTTCATGCCAGTCTCTGCACAATATGATTTCTATAACAAACCTAAATTGGGTCTGCTGAGAAAGTCAGATCAACACGCTATTATTAATTGCACTTCTCGTTTCAAAATGTTTTGAGGTTCGTATTTCGCTTTTAATAATTTATTTAAGGCTAATATTA
>JBLHOC010000004.1:0-45607 GCA_047620825.1 Bacteroidia bacterium
TGTTCCTTTTGATGCGGTTAAGGCGTTTGTAATCGTTGTGATTCTTTCGGTTCTTGATTTCATTTTAGTTGCTTATTCCGTAAATAACGACTGGCAATACTATCTCATTTTGAAATAGAATTATTTCTTTTTTCAACCTTTCAAAACTTGCATAGTTGGCACCCAACATTTTAGATTCAAGTCCATGTGGTACAATAATTACACCCACTTCAATTATCCCATGGTGGTACAAATAATTTAATTTTAAAATATCGGCGTAGGTTCTTGCCACATTACCTATTTGAAAACAAACTCCGATCTTATCTTTTAAGAAATTAATTGTTAACCTGGAATTCCCAACTTTAACTTTATCCGCCCATGTTAAGGCTGTAAGGTTATTGACGATATGTTTTTTTATGTCTGCCGGAGCACCTTTTTTAAGTTTATATGGGCACGATTCAATCGCTTGTTGAATTTCAATATGGCATTGTTTTGTTTTCAACACCGTATCACCAATTCTAGAGGAGTAATAATTAGATATCTTCATTTGATGTTAAAAATTCTTTTGGCTTTTTAGATAATTTGGAAGTTGTGTGGTCGTAAATAGGCTTGGTCATGGGTCTGGTTTTTAGTTCTCCTAATTTAAGAGACTGTATTCTTTCCTCACCTAGATTAATGTACTTTTTAAACATTTCTACGCCAACAACATTTCTATCATTTTTGAGACCTGCTAACATTGTGGAGCCAACTCCGGCATATGGATCAAGTATCCAGTCACCTGGTTCAGTTAATGCCAACACACACCTTTCAACCAATTCAATAGGGTACTGACAAGGATGAGATGTTTTCTCTACATGGTTTGATTTTACATTTGGTATGTCCCATATTTCTTTGTCCCAATCTTGTTGTAAAATATCCCAGACGTCACTTGGGTTTTTACCTTTTGGGTTACTAGAATATTGTCCCTTTTTAGGCCCCTTGAAGTGCTTCTTACCTGGGTACCTTGATGGTACCCTAACATCGTCTAAATTAAACGTATAGTCATCGCCTTTAGTGAACCAGAGTATGGTTTCATATCTACCTGAAAAACGATTTGAAGAATGAAGGCCATGTCGAAAGTGCCAAACAATTCGGTTTCTTAACTTTAGACCAAAATCTTTAAATATCTTATAGTAATATATATCCAATGGGAACACTTCTTTATTATTGATAAAATTTCCCACTTGCCAGCAAATACTGCCGTTTTTGTGTAGTTTTTCTACTAACAGTTCAATGACTTTTGATTGCTTGTTTAGATACTCCTGAATGTCAACTTGTGACTCATATTCCTTACCTATATTATAGGGTGGGGAGGTCATAATTAGTTTGAATTTTTCGTTTTCTAATTTTTTTAATTCCTTTAGCGAGTCCCCATGTATGTATTTATACTCACTAGTGCTCATTCCGTCTTCCTTTTTTATTCATTTTGTGTGCCCAATTTACCCTTTTTTCCATTGTGTTTTTGTTACTTTTTATTCTTGTTCGGCAAATAGATAATATTAAACGGGATAATTATTATCACAGGGTGAGTAGGCAGGTGAATTCTATAAAAACTAATCTTTAGATGATTTTCTAAAGGTTTACCTACCCTACTTGTCTCTGCATAGCAATGCATAGACTCTGTTCCCTCCTTGTTTCTTTGTTTTAAATCCAAATTTATTTAGTGCTCGACCTATATGAACAGGCGAAAGCTCTAAGCCCTTTAATGTGTCGTGTCCTTTTAAAACTTGAATAACCCCTGACGCTGGTTCTAAATAGTCCTCATCTCCAAAATCACAAGGTTCAAAATACTTTAGAATTATTTCTTCCTCGCTTGAGACAGAGTAAAACTTGCCATTTTCCTCATCAATATTGTATATTTCTTCTGGGTTAAACCAATACCTATAATCACTTTGAAACAAGACGAAGCAATGCGCCCAAAGCTGCTCAATTGGTATGTTTATTTTTAAATCTATTGATCCAATTAAGTCTAAGCATAAAAACCTCCTCGACCCGGTTCGGTCTGTTAAAAACTGAACCTGGTTTACTGACGCTGCGAAGGAAGCTCTTCTTTCTAAAACTTCTGAATTCCTTCCATAGGGTTTGCGAACAGTTATTTGTGGTTTTGTCACAACCTCTTTAAACTGCCCAAGTTGTTTCGACCGGAAAGTTTCAAGTTCATCAACTATGATCAGTCCACAACTTGAAAGATAAACCAACGTGTCTTTGTTTCCAGGATCTATTAAGCCGTTGTATACATATTGTTTTAACTCAATTGGAAACATTCTATTTAACCATGTTGTTTTTCCAATCCCTTGTGCTCCTACAAGCACCAAAACATGTTGGTTTACCACTCCGGGGTCCATAAACGAACCGATCATAGCTACGAACCACTTCATAACATACTTATAGCCAAGTGATCGGTTCGAAAGAGGTAAAGTGTCAACCAATTCCTTTATATGGTCCTCCCCATCCCACTCTGGAAGTTGGGTTATATAAGAAACAAATGGGTCGTACGGTATTGAGAATGAAGATAACAGAACCGTTCTTAAAGTATCCATACTGCAATTGATTTGATTTGCCGCTAATTCTCTTACTAGGTTATTCTCCATTCTGTCATCGACCTCAGTAATGAAAACGCCTTGTTTGTCTACGGTTTCTACTTTCTGGTTTACTATGTTATAACGAAAGGAATAGTGTGAGGACAAATACCTTTCTACGAGACTATACTTGTCTGAGAAATGGGATTGTTTGTTTTTTACCGGGTATTTACCTGTATAGGCGCTTGAAACGGTTCTCTTTATTTCTTTGGATGAAAGACCCTCGAGTGTCGTTTCGCAATGCTCAATAACCGCTGTTTTGTTGACGCCATTTGAACAACAAATTCTAGCTAAATTAAAAACATAATTGTTCCTATTACCAACCTCAAACTTTTGAGTTTTGTTAACCATTTTAAGCAATTGATCAGGTATAAGCTTTATGTTAATCGTTGGTTCTTTAAAAATATTAGAATTCTTATTTAGATATGCGTCAGGATCATAAGAAAAGAAACATAACCGAGCTATATCACTGCAAGAAGGATCAATTTTTACACCTAATTTTTGTTCATAGAACTTTAAAACAATAGGATAAATAATATGATGTCTGTTCTTATCACTTTCAACTCTAACAAATAGCTTTATACCATTCCCAGAAGGGCTGATGAAAAAAGCATACGTTTCAGGTATTTCTCTAATTAGCCTAAGTGTTTCCTCCATTTTATTGCCAATATGGTCAATATCTAGGTGTATTATTTGGGAATATCCACTTAAGTTTTCTGTATTTCTTTTTTTTTCAAATACTCCTGAAGGTGTGAACCCGGGTAGTGTCTTTTTTAATTCATCATAATTTCTATTATACTTCTGATGTTGTCGGATTTCCTCAACTTTTAGCTTATAAAATCCCGTTTTAGTCTTGTCAAGAATGGATTCGAAACTTTCCTCTCTAGATGCCGTGTGAAAGTCTAAACAAATAGTATGCATTCCCATAATCAGTCTCTTTTATTAGACTCCAAATAAGAAACAAGGTCAGCCTTTAAATAAAAAACCTGCCCTCCAACCTTTGTGTGTGGCAATCCAGATTTTCGCAACTCCCAAAACCATGTGGTTCCCCTATTCAACAATTTTTTTGCTTCTTGTTCTGAAACATAATCTTCCAGGCTTGGTTTATGTCTTTTTGATACTAGTCTCTCTATGTTTCCTAGTTTTTTCTCAATTGTTTTAAAAAGATGATCGTAGTTTTTCATAATGAATTATATTGTTTCATTACAAAGGTTTATAAAGATATGGCCTAAAAATCAGGCTAAAATTTGGTGGCCCTGTTTTATGTTCTGAAGAATTTTAAGTTCTTAACCTTTTTTAGAGAATCAATTGCGTCTCGTTGATGTTGGTTAAAACTCTTTTTTTCCCTAACACTGTGATCTCGTTGTGACCAATACTCTTCTTCATTATGTAAAGAGGGATAAAACGGTTCAAATACTGAGTGCATAAAAGAATATACCTGCTGTTTGCTTTTTGCAATTGGTAGTAAGGTTTCGAATATATCTGTCATTAATAATGGCATAAAGTTGAAGTGATTCTGTGCTTCGGCCTTTATGTTCAAAAGCAATTCTGACAAAGCTGATCTTATATGGCCTTCATCTTTGTCTGTAAAGTCCACTATAAAGTCTATTACTTCATTAACAGAATCCCACTTGTCTAATATTGGTTTTTTTATATCGTCATCACTTATGATTGATATTTGTTTTCCACTTGTATTTAGTACAACTTTTCCAATGCCCTTTATTTCCTCTTCTGTTAGTAAAACTATCTCACTGTAACTATCAATGATATTAATTAATTCAATTTTTTTGACTGCATGAAATAAAAAAGTTAATTCCTCTGGTCTATTTTTAATATTGAAAAAAATATATGAATAAAAATATAAATCATGTATATTTTTCACCACAAGTGCCTTATTATCAGGCTTTAAATTTAAATTGGCTTTTTTTATTTTTTTTTCTATAAAATCAATTGTTGAACAATTCAATTTATTTAAAACAAATGAATTATGGTTTAAAATGAATTTTTTTAGCCTTTTGTAATTTTTTTTATTTTTAGAAAATCTCGTAATGATTATGTCGAATTGTGATACAATGTTCATGTTAAGCCAGTCAGCAAGTGGCACCGTTAAAAATGATCCACTAGGTGGATTAACACTTTGGTTTAATGTCGCGACCTTACTCGTATCACCATTATTTGGCAACTCAAAACCTAACTTTTTCAAAAAAACCATTAGAGACCTCATAGAATTACAAAATTGCGTTTAGCCTCACAGACTCTTTAGACAAATTATCATGTGATATCCGTGCATAAATCTGTGTTGTTCGAACACTTCTGTGTCCCAACCAGTGCGACACTGTTTCAAGTGGTACCTCATTATCCAAAAGAATAGTTGTTGCACAGGTATGTCTCGCAACATGATGAGTGAGGGACTTGTTTATACCTGCCAACTCAGCAAGAAATTTAAGGTACTTGTTGACTTTTTGATTAGACAGCTTTGGTAATATCTTACCCAGCATTAATCTTTCGTTTGAACCATTGTTCTTATCTACAATTAGTTTAGCTGCATTTAACAATGGAATTTCAACACGTTCCCCTGTTTTTCCTTGATTAATTCGTAAAAAGAACCCGTCATTAACTTCAATTATGGATGCCATTGACAAGTCCTGCGCATCGCTAAATCTCAGTCCTGTGAAACAAGAAAATAAAAAAATATCCCTCACTTTATCTAACACTTCATTTCGTGTTAGATCTAATTTGTTTAATTCGTCAATTTCTAATTTAGTCAAATACTCTCGTTTAGCATCTGGAAAACTTAACTTGAAATCTTGATATGGGTTTCTCAACAAGAACCCTGCTTTAAATGCCGCAGAAAGAACAGCTTTAAGCCGTGAATGATGTTTGTTTATTGAGGTGAGTTTTAACCTGTCTCCTTTGTTATTCCACGGTGTCTGCTTTAAATAATGATCAAACTCATATACCACTGATAAGTCAAAATACGCAATGTTTAATTTCGTTTTTTGCTTCTGTTCCAACCAGTCATTTAGATACTTGAAAGTCTGTTGGTATTTTGCGATTGTGTTCAGCGTTTCATGGCCGTCTTTTAGTTTGTCCTCAAGATACTGTTCGTAGAATTTTAAG
Source organism: Bacteroidia bacterium (assembly GCA_047620825.1). Classification (GTDB taxonomy): domain Bacteria; phylum Bacteroidota; class Bacteroidia; order NS11-12g; family UBA9320; genus UBA987. The sequence goes on from JBLHOC010000004.1 coordinate 5,718, forward strand.
ATTGATATGCTCGACTTGTTTTTAGGCTTTAAACCCGATTTAATATCGGTAATCGTAAATGGCCTTTCATTTTCTGATAGCGAATAATAAACTCGGTAAACCTTGTCTCGTAGCGATGCCAAACCCCTATTTAGATGAATGAGAGAACCGACAAATTTTTCTGATGTTTCACCCCATTCATGAGGAAAACATTTCATACCCGTAGACACTTCACATTTCTTGCGGTCGTAGATAATTCGGGCATATACAGGATGCTTTCCAATTTGTGTTGGAGACGTTTTAAGGAAGAATTTTAACGTAAAGGTCTTCATTTGTTTCACCTATTTTAACAAATGCCCCTATTGGTGACGCAATAGTGAAACATTTTGTGAATAAATTTGAAATATATCGAAACGAATATAAAGAACTAAACTTACAAACGTAGCATTAGCACGGTTTCCGAAACAAAAAGAAAGGTTCCGAAAAACTTCGAAACCTTTATTAGTGGAGCTGCCGGGAGTCGAACCCGGGTCCGGAGAAGGAATTAAATCACGCTTTCTACATGTTTATTACCTATTATTTTCGAAGCAAACTAGGTTAGGTTCAGACCTCATTTTGCCCTTATTCTGCTAATAAGATGATCGCTCGCAGACGTTACTATCAAATATTTAGGCATTTCGACCGCCCTGGTTCCGTCGCAGCCCAAACTGAGCAACGGGGGGCGGATGGTATATGTTTAATCTCTAAGATTAAGCAGCCATAGCGTAGTTAGACTCGCCTTTTATGTGTTTGAAGGTTTTGATTTAAGAGTAATTCCTACAACACTCTACATGCTTACATGTTAATTAGCCCTCCCGTCAAATCCAGTCAGCCCCATAATTATCATGTCAATCGTATAACTACAAATTTAATTCCACATTCATTAACATGACAATCCTTCAGTGTGACCTGTCATGTAATAATTATACGACCTTGTGTTGTTTTGCCTGTTACACAGCCTTTAAGTAGTCTGTGTGGCAATAACCTTCAACCTCTTTGTCTTGTATTCCCACGCCTCTAACTTGGTGCCAGGTAGCGTTATAACGCCTTACCAATAATACCTCAGCGTCTTTTGCAAATCGCCCAACAATGTCATCCGTAGTGCTTGCGCCTGCTCGTGCATTTAGGTTGCTTCCTTTGGTCATCACTTTGCATTTCTGTCCTTGTGCGCTTATGTCCCCAACCTCAATGTCATTTGATACATTTGTTATGCTTGGTAACGATGATAGAAACTCATTGATTTGCTCCAATATAGCACCATCGTCGACTGTGCCTGACACGGTTACATTGCCCCCCTTGTTTAACAATTGCATGTTTTTTATACCAAAACCTGCTTGATCTAGTTTTGCATATAACGGATTTACCTTCTCCGTTTTGTCTACTACCTTCTTTTTGAACGCGTCGAATAATCCCATATTTATACTTTTATTTTGCCTTTAATATCATACTCTCACCACCCATTGTTAGGGTCATGTTTGTCTCACTTAAACCAGATACAACAAACGTATCGGTACTTCCCTCCATCGTCGTTGTTAAACTAGTTGCTGATTCGTTTACTACATAAGTACCCGCAATCTCTCTATCGCCTTCGACGAGCTTTACAGCACCCTTTTTAGTAAACTCAATTGTGTTTGTTGCCATGGCCGCATCTTGTCCAGCATTGTCACCTTCCATATCCACTGCCTCAATCGACCATGTTTTGTAAATCATGGTTCTTGGGTCGTTCTTTTTCTTACAACCAGATGCCAGTATAACCAATGATATAACCAATGCAGTACTGAATATTTTTACACTTTTCATTTATTCTCTTTTGCGGCGAAACTACTTAATTAATCATTATACGGTCTACAATTCAATAATACATACACCCAAAACAACAAATTTGTTTACCTAATCGTTGTTTTAGGGATAAATTTGCCATGATGCGATTCAGCTTTTGCCTATTTTTATGTCTTTTAGTATCTATTTCGTTTGCCCAAAATGCAGACGAAGAGTTAGCTGCTCAGTTCTTTTTCAATGAAGAATATGATAAGGCCGAAATCTTATACAAGAAACTCAATAAAAAGGATCCTGAATCTGTATACATTTATCACAACTATTTAGAATGTCTGCTCAAGCAAAACCGTGTTGCTGAGGCTGAAAAAATGGTGAGCAAACAAGCTAAAAAATTTAAGGATAAACCCATCTACGCCGTAGATCTTGGTTACATATATAGTCTACAAGGAAAAGAGAAAGAACAAAAGAAACTCTATGATAGGGTGATTGATGAAACGGTAAACAAAATGGGTAACAGTGGATTGGCTGGTCTTTCGTTGCCCGAACAACTCTCAAGTGCCTTCTTAAACAGGAATGAGTTTGGTTTTGCCAAAAAAAGCCTACTTGAAGCTCGAAAAGCAAATGGGTCTCCCACCCTGTATGCTCAAAACCTAATCAACATCTATAAAATCACCAAAGAATACGAGCCCTTAATCAATGAAAGTTTGCTCGTATTAAAGTATGATGCCACACAACTTCCGGCAATGAAGGCAAACCTAATTTACCTTGTTGATACAGATACCAAGATTACTTTTTTACAAGAAAGGGCGTCCATTTATGTCCAGAAGTACCCTGAGAATATTGTTTTTGATGAGCTCTTGTTGTGGGTTTTTATACAACAAAAGAAATTTAGTGGCGCGTATCGCCAAGCTACAGCAATGGATCGACGTGGAAAAACAGAAGGCAAAAACCTAATAGAGTTGGCAAGCATTTGTCTTTCAAATAAAAATTATCCTGTTGCCATAAAGTGTTACGACAAAGTTGTAGAGTTTGGTGACATGGGCTACTTCTACTTGAATGCAAAAATTGGAAGTCTTGAAACAAACTACCTCCAAGTCGTTGATAACGCCCAATATTCTGAGGACGCTTTAAACACACTTGTTGCACAATATTTATTGGTCCTCGATCAGTTTGGAAGAAAGCCCCAAACAGCACGCAGCATGAAACAACTCTCAGATATTTATATCTATTACAAACACGATTTAGATAAAGGAGTTAAAATATTAGAAGCATTGGTGGAGATGCCTCGTTTGCAACAAAAAGTGAGAGGATCTTATAAGTTAGCATTAGGTGATGCCATGTTAATGCGCAACGATGTTTGGGATGCTACATTGTTATATGGCCAAGTAGACAAAGAGTTTAAAGAAGATCCGCTTGGACAAGAGGCGAAGTTTAGAAATGCCAAGCTATCGTATTATCGTGGTGAATTCGAATGGGCCAAAGACCAATTAGATGTGCTTAAAACTGCTACTTCACAACTGATATCAAACAACGCCATTGAGCTCTCTTTATTAATTAAGGACAACACTGGACTTGATAGTTCTACCGAGGCTATGGCGGCCTTTGCAAATGCGCAGTTGTTGTTGTTTCAAAACAAGCTTAAAGAAAGTCTAGATGCGCTAGATTTATTACCTTTTCAATTTCCCAAACACGCTTTGGAAGATGAAATTTACTATACAAAAGCACAGATTTTTGAGAAACAACGGGATTTTAAAAAAGCAGAGGAATACTATAAAAATGTGATTTCTTACTTTGCTGAGGATATTTTAGCAGATAATGCCTTATACGCGTTAGCGAAATTATATGAGTTCAAACTAAACCACCCTCTTGATGCTATTAAGATGTATGAACGTATCATTTTTGATTACAACTCTAGCCTATTTGTTGTTGATGCGAGAAAGCGCTACAAGCTCCTTAAATCGTTGCACCCAGCAGATAATTCAACACCCTAACTACTTGAGCGCCTCAGTAAGGCTGTTACGTATCTCATCTTCTAAATGTCCCTGACCAGCAAAACGCTTTATTTCCTTGTTGTCTTTATATATAACAATTGTTGGAAAGCCTGTTACCTCTCTTTCTGTTACAATATCTGAGAAGTCTTCATATTCTACTTCCCCAAAATACACCGAACTAAAAGCCGATTCTTTTGCTATTGTTTCCACTGCTGGTCGCTGTGCTGCACACCTAGTGCACCATGAGGCGTGATAAAAGATTAGGGATGTACCTGTTTCTATATCTACATCGAACTGTGCTTTCGACTCAATATCCTCCAAGTTGTTGTTTTGTGTAACCGCGGGTTTTGTGCTTTCATCACCACACCCGCATAGTAATAGCAATGCAAAAAGAAAAAGATGACTGTACTTCTGTTTCATATATTGTTGCTCGAAAATAAGAGAATAGTCCACACCCCTAACTTAGTCCCTATTGTATCACACAGATTTTACTTAAAACAGACTTATTTGTTTTAGTGCTCCCTCGTGTTTTAATAGCCACCTTTTGCGGTCTATACCCCCCAAATATCCGGTCAAATCCCCTTTTTTACCAACCACGCGATGGCAAGGAATAACAATAGGAAGTGGATTTTTGCTATTCGAATTAGCAACAGCCCTCGTTAATTTCTTATCACCAAGACGAATGGCCAATTGCTCATATGTTATGGTTTGTCCGTAAGGAATTTCTTTCAATTTTGACCAAACACGATTTTGAAACACTGTTCCTTGAGTTTCCATGTTCAAATCAAATTCATGAAGCTCTTTGTTAAAATATGAATTGAGTTGTTGTGTTGTTGGTGACGATATTGTACCTGGTTTACCATCGTCGATTCCAGCTGTGAATACAATACTGTGTAATACCCCTATTGGTGTATTAAGTGTACAATCCAACATTATTTTGGGTACCTAACACCGTTTTCTGGGTTCTTTCCGGTAAATCCAGAAAACCACTTTTTTAAATCGAGAATCATTTCTTCTACCGGGGCTTCAGCCCAAATCGGTTCATGTATAACAACCCTTTTGGTTTTATAATCAAAAGCAACTGGTACTATGGGAATGTTTGCCTGCTTCGCGATGTAATAAAAACCGGTCTTCCAGTTTTCATTGTAACCTCTTGTTCCTTCTGGTGTTAAGGTTAAAATGAATGCTTCTTCTTTATTAAACACCTCTACGAAAGATTGGACAAAATTGCTTCTAGTATCTCTTTCTACTGGATACCCTCCGAGCTTCCTAAACAACCAACCTACCGGCCAAACGAATAGTTCCTTTTTTGCTGCATACTGAGGATTAAACCTTAACTGGGCTCTTGAACAAAGACCAATAAGAAAATCCCAATTACTGGTATGGGGTGCAACAATTAGAATATATTTTTTATATGGTATCGGCCACTTGACTTCAATCTTCCAGCCAAAAAGTTTAAACAAGAAGATGTAAAGACGCCTCAATCGTTAAGTGCCATTTGTTGTTGTAGATACTCCTTTTTTAATAAAGGGCAAATCTTATATCGCTCATCTCTGGTGTCCGCATAAATTGAATCTAGCATGTTGTAAACGCTCTCAATCCCAATCTGATCTGCCCATTCGAATGGTCCTTTTGGATAGGCTGTTCCGAGTTTCATACCAACATCAATAGCCTCTTTTGTGGCGGTCCCTTCTTGCACGGTGTAATATGCTTCGTTAATTATCATGCATATTATCCTTGGCGTTACTAAAACAACGCGACTCTCAACCCATTTAATGTCCCACTCCATTTTCTCAAAAATCATCTCAACCTGTGGTTTTAAATCCTCCTTCAAAGAGGTCATTTCTGCCAATCCTCGGTTAATGAAAGTTGGTAGACTATTGATCCCATATAGAGCGCATTGCACCTGGGTTGTAGAAGCATTGATGGCCTGTTCAATTGTTGTATTCACCGCACACACAATTACTGGTATATCTGTAAGGGATGAATAGTGACTAAGTCTATCCGGCGCTTCATCAAAACTTAAATCGAAGATTAAATCATAACCTTCAAATTGGTTATTTTTGACTTCTATTAATTCATGAGTAGATGAAACTTTTTGCTTTAACTCCTCAACTCTATTATGTGGTCCTACTGTGGCTATCCTCATTCTGTATGGGTTGTGACAAAAATACAAATGCTAATCAACAAGAAATGGAAACATTAAAAAAAATCATTAGTACATCTGATGCGCCAGCGGCAATAGGTCCTTATAGTCAAGCTGTTTTAGTTGGAAACACCCTTTATTGTTCTGGTCAAATTGCCTTAGATCCAGCGACGAGTGGGTTGGTTGTTGACAACATCAGCTCTGAAACACAGCAGGTTATGACAAATATTGGTGCTGTGTTAAAAGCTTCTGATATGGATTATTCAAATATTGTAAAGGCGACTATATTTATGACGAGTATGGAAGATTATGCTCAAATTAATGCTGTTTATGCTGAATATTTTCCTGTAAATCCACCTGCAAGGGAGGCTGTTGCGGTAAGTACTCTACCAAAAAACGTCAGTGTTGAAATCAGTGTAATCGCTATAAAAGAATGAAGTTAAAAGAAATTCTGTTTGCAACACACAACAAAAACAAGGCCATAGAAATACAAAAACTACTTGGACATGAGTTCACAGTTAAAACCTTAGTAGATGTTGGTTTTAATGATGAAATAGTTGAAACCGAAACCACTTTAAAAGGTAACGCCTTATTAAAATCTTCCGTCATTCATAAGAGGTTTAGCTGTAATGTTTTTAGTGATGACACAGGCTTAGAAGTTGATGCTTTAAATGGAGCACCAGGTGTTTTTTCTGCGCGATACGCTGGTTTGCAAAAAAGTAACGACGACAATATGGCTTTACTTTTAAAAAATATTTCTCCCTTTACCAATAAAAATGCACGGTTTAAGACTATTATTTCTTTGTTTTGGAATAATAAACATCACTTCTTTGAAGGTATTGTAGAAGGTAAAATTATTGATAAAAAACGGGGGGGTTGGGGTTTTGGATATGATCCTATTTTTATCCCTGAAGGCTACGATTTAACCTTTGCTGAAATGTCTGCCACAGAAAAGAATAAAATCAGTCATCGTGGAAAGGCTGTTACAAAGTTGGTTGATTTTCTTTCCATCTGTTAATGTAACGCGTCTCTATTTATTATAACAAAGCCAAAAAAACCATATCCAATTACTCTTTCTTCACCGAGCATTTTTAGCGTTGTCTTAGAATATATATAGTTGTTTTCTCGGTGAATGAGGGTGCTTAATGCTTTCCTTTTTAATTTAAAATCACGACTTAAAAATTCTCCCAATACCCCTATCTCTTCTTCTAACAGTGCATTCAACTCTTTTTTTACTGCTTCTTTGTGTTTCTTTTCGCTTGGGTTTGTGATAACCGCTAACGCACAAAAAATAACAACACCAATAATTACTTTTTTCATTTCTTTGTCGGGATGAGAGGATTTGAACCTCCGATCTCTCGCCCCCCAGACGAGCACTTTAACCGGACTAAGCGACATCCCGAATATTTTAACTTAAAGATTTAAATTGTTCTAAAAACCTTTTATCATTTTCAAATAATGTTCTAATATCTTTAATACCATACTTAAACATCGTAATTCTCTCTACACCCATACCAAAGGCAAAACCAGAGTACTTTTTTGAATCAATGCCACAATTATCCAGCACATTTACATCTACCATGCCGCAGCCTAATATTTCTAACCAACCTGTGCCTTTAGTAAGTCTATAATCCTCTTCTGAAGAAGTTCCAAGGTATATATCCATTTCTGCACTAGGTTCGGTAAAAGGGAAATAACTAGGTCTAAATCTAACTTTGGTTTCTTCACCAAAAAACCGTTGTACAAAAATGAATAACGTCTGCTTTAAATCTGCAAACGAAACACCTTCATCTATATATAATCCCTCAATCTGATGAAAAAAACTATTAGAGCGAGCACTAATGGCTTCATTCCTATAAACCCTTCCTGGAGATATTGTCCTAATGGGTGGTTTACTACCTTCCATTACCCTAACCTGTACGGAAGACGTGTGGGTTCGTAATGAAATATCTTTCTCTATAAAGAACGTATCCTGCATATCCCGTGCTGGATGATTTTCTGGAAAGTTTAGCGCAGAAAAATTATGCCAGTCATCCTCTATCTCTGGTCCTTCGGAAATAGAAAAACCCATATGTTCAAAAATGCTAATCATCTTTTTTTGAACGATCGATAAAGGATGCCTACTTCCGTGTGCCACCTTTTTTCCTGGTAGCGTTTTATCTTCTTTTTTAACTTCTTGTTCTTCGCTATTTGGTTTTATATTTTTTTTGATCGAATCGTATTTCTCTTGTGCTGAAATTTTGAGTTTATTTAACAGTTGCCCAACTTCTCTTTTTTCCTCCTTGCCAATTTTTTTGAACGCTTCAAACAATTCACTTACCTCCCCTTTTTTCGTCAGGAAGCGCAACCGGAAATTTTCCAACTCTTCCCCAGAGTTAATTTCAATTTGTTTCAGGCTGTTTGAGATTTGTTTTATGCGATCTTTCATCGAGGCAAAAATAGTTGACTTTTCCTTTTCTGTTTTTTTTTAACTATCAACAGTACTAATAGATTATAATATTATAAAAGAGTTCTTATTTCTTTATTAAACACTGTGGATTTGTGGAATTCATTTTATGTAAAAAAATTATTTTTAGTTAAGAACAAACGGTGTTAATAATTATCAGGCGTCAAGGCTTATGAACGTTGTGTTTTATTTAATGATTTGTTAGAAATTAATTATTGTTTACAAAAGTTTGTTTAAAAATATCCTTTTCCTTCTATGTTGATTAGTGTGTTACTTAAATGACAAAACTTGGTGGTTATACACGGTACTTTTTTTTGGCTTGGTGGTTGGTGGGTTTATTAACATAAAAAGATCAAATATTAACAAAAAACAAAAAACATAACCAACTGAATATCAGTGTTTTATTTTATATAAAGCGTAATGCCTTTCGTTTTCCATTTAGACCGGGCTTCTATAGGTGAATTTACGTGCCAAATTAGCTCCGCTTGTTGTTTTGTGATGTAATTGGCATCCGACCAATTTTTGTCTTCATCGGCATCAAGGAATATATATGCTTTATAAGTACCAGGATTTATATAATTAACAGAGATTATCGTATCACGTTTTAATTCCGGCTGTTCTAAAATGGTTTTGTTTTTAGTTAAACAGAAGAAGTAAGGACCGTTTCCTAAAAGTGAAGAATCAAACACTACATTAAACACGAGCTCCCCTGTTTTCTCAATGGCTTGTGTTTGGATAGAAAACGTATCAATTGCATTGGTTTCTCCATCGTAAAAAGTGATTGCATTATTTTTTAATTCTAAATTATAGCTATGAGCTTCCTTGAGTTTAGAATATATTTTTATAGTATTTAAGTGCAGAATTGTGGAGTCAATTATAACTGGTGTTGAATCTGTTTGGTTAAACAATAAAAAATCCTGATCCTTTGTTTTCCGAACAGCATAGTTGGTTGTAATTTTTATTGGCTTATTGGGTTTTTGAATGGCTGAAATTTCTAGGTTTTTATCGCCTAGGTTTTGAGCTTTAAGATTTAATTGATAGTCAATAGTCTGACCATAAAGTTTGAACTGAATAGGTATTGTGTCATTGGTTGTTGACGTATTTATATATACATATACACTATCTTTTGTTACACCATAATGCCAAGGGAGTGTTTTGTTTTTAGATATTTCAATCAAGTGTTCCTTTGATGAAATAGTTATTTGTTTTGAAACAAAAGGTTTGTTGAATATAAAAACAAACTGTCCTTTGGATATTTCCTTATGCGAAAAAACATCAAGTTCTTGGGAGTTATTACCGACGGAAAGGAGCAGGGTATGGTTTGACGTATTACTTGGCAATAGCGTCTTTAAAAAGGAGAAAGATTCGTTGATATCAAGTTTGTTGTTATTGTTTTCATCCTTTAATGCGTAACAATAGTAGGTACCTTCTGCAATGTTTTCAAAACTAAATGTCCCTTCTTTATTCGTTTTGGTAATGTAAAAAGGGATATCAGTAATAAGTTGGCTATCCTTATACTCTTTATATAAGAACACCTTAATTCCGTCAATTGGTAAATGATCGAAAGCACTTTTAACCATACCAGAAATATAAGCTGTATCAATGTTGGGGCCTGTAGAAAAGACTAAGCGAAGGTTTTTAGTTTTATTTCCTTCATTCAAATCTTTTATACCGTCATCAAAATAGAATTGATAAGTAATGTTTGGTTTTAGTGGTTCGTTTAAATTAAGGTACAAGTTTTTACCTTTTACAACGGTTTTTGGCGTTGTTTCAAGAGGAGGAGAAACGATTAAAGCCTTGTTTAGATTATTGAGAGAAAAGTATTCATCAAAGGTTATTTTAATCTGGTTGCCTGTAAAGATTGTCTCAGCACTATCAGGACTACTTGTTACAATTTTTGGTGGTGTAACGTCGCGGGTGCCACCAGGGGGAAGGTCTATTGAGGCACAAGAGACTATAGCGAATAAAGCGGTTATAAGTAGTATGTTTTTCATCTTCCAAAAAATACAAGTAGAACAGAAATATCAGATGGTCGCACTCCACTTATCCTGGTCGCTTGTCCGATTGTCTCTGGTTTTATTTTCGTTAGTTTTTCTTTTGCTTCAGCTGATAATGAAACCAGGCTACTGTAGTCGAAATCAGGTTTAATGCTCATTTCTTCATACTTTTTAAGCTTAAGCGCCATTTCCTGCTCCTTTTCAATGTAGTTGTGATATTTTATTAAAATCTCTGCCTGGTCCTTTAAATCATCACTTAAAGGAGCGAGATAGCTTTGTGTGGTCGCTAAGTCATTAAAATCAGAAACATGCAGTTGGGGCCGAGACAAAAGTTTTTTAAACTTATGTTTTTGATTTATCTGAGCGGTGTTTTTTTCTTCCAGTATAGGGTTAATTTCTTCGGGGGTAATACTTGTTTGTTCGATGTATTTAGTTAAAGCCGTTAACTCTTTTTCCTTTTGTAAGTAGTTTTCATACCGTTGTTTACTAGCCAAACCCAACTCATATCCTTTAGTTGTTAAACGATGATCAGCGTTGTCTTGTCTCAACAGAATGCGGTATTCAGCACGAGAAGTAAACATACGGTAAGGCTCATCGGTACCTTTATTTATTAGGTCATCAATTAACACACCTATATAAGCTTCAGACCTGGACAAAACAAAAGGCGCTTGTTCATTGATTTTCAAATGCGCGTTTGTTCCAGCCATAAGCCCCTGACTGGCGGCTTCTTCGTAACCTGTGGTTCCGTTAATCTGACCAGCAAAGAAGAGGTTTTTGATGGCCTTGGTTTCTAAGTTTAGATTGAGTTGTGTTGGCTGAAAAAAGTCATACTCTATGGCATAACCAGGTCGAAAGATTTTAGCTTTTTCGAATCCAGGGATTAATTGCATCGCCTCAATTTGTATGTCTGCAGGTAAAGAGGTAGAAAAACCATTCACATAAATTTCCACGGTGCTCCAACCCTCAGGCTCAACAAAAATTTGATGTCTATCTCTTTCGGCGAACCTATTAATTTTATCTTCTACACTTGGACAATATCTTGGCCCAACACTTTTAATGGTTCCATTGAACATCGGGCTATCATCAAACCCCTTGCGTAAAACATCGTGTACCTGTTGGTTGGTGTAAGTGATGTGGCAACTTCTTTGTTTGGTCAATCTTTTTTTGGTCATATAAGAAAAGGAGGAGGGCGATTCATCTCCAGCCTGTTCTTCCATTTTGGAATAGTCTAAAGTACGACCATCAACCCTTGGTGGCGTACCGGTCTTCATGCGACCAGATTCAAAACCAAAAGACACAAGCTGTTCTGTAATCCCAGTAGAAGCTTTTTCAGCCATTCTACCACCACCAAATTGGTTGCGACCAATGTGAATGGTGCCGTTCATAAATGTACCACTGGTTAACACAACAGACTTTGAGTGAAACGTAAAACCCATAGCTGTTTGTACACCTTTAACAGTTTCATGGTCTATTATGAGTGATGAAACCATGTCTTGAAATATGGATATATTTTCAGTCTTTTCTAAGGTCTCTCGCCAAAGAGTAGAAAACAACATCCTATCGTTTTGGGTTCGTGGACTCCACATGGCTGCTCCTTTCGATCGATTAAGCATTCGAAACTGAATGGCAGATTGATCAGAAATTAAACCACTCATTCCTCCGAGAGCATCGATTTCACGAACAATTTGTCCTTTAGCAACACCACCCATAGCGGGGTTACAAGACATTTTAGCAATGGCCTCCATATTCATAGTGACCAATAAGACAGTACTGCCTAGGGTTGCAGCAGCGTATGCCGCCTCACAACCTGCGTGGCCTGCACCAACAACAATTACATCGTAATTTCCGTGAATCATATTCTTTGTTCCACGTGGAACGTTTGTAGATTACTATAAAAAACTATTTTCTGCGTTTCGCATGTTAGACCTTTCCTCTTCTGTTGAATCATTCAATCCCGTCAAGTGTAAAAGACCATGAATCATCACGCGTTTTAATTCGTGTGCGAAGGTACAATTAAAAGTCTCGGCATTTTCTCCAACCCGATCTAGGCTTATGTATATTTCACAGTCTAAATCATCATCAAAAGTGTCCCTTAGATCAAAAGTGATTATATCTGTGTAGTAGTCGTGATTAAGCTGGGTTTTATTTAAGCCTAACAAGTAGTCATCAGTACAAAAGATAAATGACACGAGCTTTATTTTCTTAAATAGTTGGTTTATTGAAGAGTTAATCCAGGGTTCAATGGTGTTAAAGAACAAAGGTTTTTTAGTCTCGTGGAAAGCAAATTCTATCATCTAATTACCCGGACACTCCCTGTTAAGCGATGACGATTACCGATCAGATCAATAATAGAAATATCGTAAAAATAAATACCTAAAGGAACAAAGGTTTTAGTCGCATCTACTGACCAACCTTCTTCAATATTTGTTGAGGTGAATATTTGTTCTCCCCATCTGTTAAAAACAAGCATGGTTGACCGAGCAACATCTATTGAAGGACCAATAACTTTAAGCGTATAGTTTCCAACATGTGACCAAGGATTGAGAGAGTTTGGGACATAAAACACTGGTCGCCTTTGGGCGCAAACTCTATTACTTTGAGACACCCGGTTGAAGCCGTAAATGTTCTGATTTTCAACGGCATCAATTCTAAAACACTGTATAGTTGTGTCTGTGTTTGTATAGGTCAAGTCAGATGTGCTATTTAATATGTTCCACGTGGAACCATCGAAACCAAAAACTATATACTCTAACACATTACCACTCCAGTTGATGTATGAATTCCAAGTTAACGTTTCATCTTTTATTTCTAGCAGAATTGATCTTCCGCTTAGAGAAGCACTTGTTCCACCTAAACAAGGTGCAAATGTTCGGATAAAATATGTCTTACTTGTAGAAGGGGTGTTCGCGTTGTTGTCTACCCATGAATAAAACTGTTTACCCTTTTGTAGTTGTAAACTACCAATACGCGTATTTGAACTTAGAGCACTATATAGCACGACACTATCTGAAACACCTAGGTTGTCAACGTATGCTTCAATTTTTATCGATGACTCACTGGCAACGGTTACTTGTGATAAATATGTTGTTTTAGGAAGAATGGGTTGGAATAGTTTAATGCAACGAACATTTGAGGACGACGTTATTCCAGCAATATTTCTGGCTCTAATAAAGAAGCAGATACTATCTCCTAGGTTGACCCCATTATGCGAGTAAGAAAGGTCATTTGGTTGAATGGTAGTAGGCACGAATGATGATCCGTTGATAGAGATATAAACTTCTTGTGTTTGAGTTGTCCAACCAACATAACTTGTCCAGTTTAGTGAAGCCGTTTTTGTGCACGTATCTAAGGTGCTTTTGAGCACCATGGGGCTGTGAAAATTGGAAATTGCCGAGAATAAATTGCAAGTATCAAACGCAGCAATTGCATATCTAATAACAGAGTCAATTCGCTGGCTATTAACAACATAGTATAACCCAAAAGTGTCCGCTAATGTGTTACTTATGCCTCCAGAGGTGGTATAAATACGATACCCTTCGGTGTCTTGTGAATCATTTAACTGCCAACCTATTACAGGTTTTTGAGTTAATACATCAATACTTATTGAATCGATGGGGTTAAGGGCTGGCGGGACAATGTCTAAATAGAGAACGTTCGATTTTGCCGTATCAGAGCCATTGCACTTGTAACGGGTTTCAAAATAAAAACTCCATGTAGGGTTGGAGTTTGGGAGTTTTAATTGAATTGTAGTAGCAGTAGCATTTATTTGAGTATTCAACAAACGATAGTTTGTTCCATTCTCAGAACCATATATATGGTGTTCCACGAATGAACCACACAGGTCAGTAAACTTCGTATAGTCAATAGTTACTATACTATCACCAACATTTAGACATGCACGCGATAGTGTCGGCGCAGTTGTAACCGCAATTGCGGATGTGTTGGCCAAACCAATGAGTAGTAATATGTAAAAACGCTTTATCACAATAATGAATAACGAAGGTAAGACGTAAATGTTGTGAATATCAAGATATTAGGGCCATCAAGAGATCTTATGATACAAGAATTACGTACATAGCAGGTTTGTTCTGTCGAATTCATTGAACGCTTCTTGTATTTATGGACAAAACAATGGCACAATTCAAGCCTAAACCATTTAAATTTGCGGTATGAATAAAGATGATATGGGAACAAGGTATGGGAATACCGGTTCCAGACGAGATGTTCGAAACGAGAGTGGAGAGGATTTTGGGGGTAAACGCAAACGTAGAAGAGTTGCAAAGCCAGGGGTAGAAGTAAAAAAAATCACCCAAGAAAGACCAGCCCCGAAAGAAGTTAACCCAGAGATCAGACTAAACAAGTACATCAGCAATGGTGGTGTTTGTAGTAGGAGAGAGGCTGATACCATTATCACCGAAGGTCGCGTGGAGGTTAATGGAGAAATAGTTACAACTCTAGGTCACAAAGTGTTACGTGGAGAAGAAGTTAAGGTTGATGGCAAAGTAATTTCAGCAACAGAGAAAGTCTATGTGTTGTTGAATAAGCCAAAAGACTATATCACCACAACGAACGACCCACTACAACGAAAGACAGTGATGGATTTGATTGGAGACGTTGATGCTGATAGAGTTTACCCAGTAGGGCGTTTGGATAGAAACACAACCGGCATACTTATATTTACAAATGATGGGGAAATGGCTCAGGCCCTAATGCACCCAAAAGGAAATGTGACAAAAATCTATTCAGTTGAACTAAGCAAACCAATAGATCAGAAGCATTTTTATAAATTACAAAACGGTATAAAACTATTTGATGGTTTTATGAAACCAGATAAAATTGCTTTAGTGGATCGTGAAGATCATTGTAAAATTGGAGTTCAAATTCACAGTGGACGAAATCGAGTTGTGAGAAGAATGTTTGAAGCACTTGGTTATGAGGTACTTAAGCTTGACCGTGTGATTTATGCAGGTATAGACAAACAAGGTTTACAAAAAGGCAAGTGGCGAAATTTGACAGAAAAAGAGGTTACGATGCTCAAAAGAATCACTAGATTGGGATAACTTTGAGTACAATAGAGTCAATATCATGAAAAAATTAAATCTCATATGGATCGTTGTTATTTTGTTTGGTTGCAAAGAAGTACCACCATTCATTGACCGTTCAGCACCGATTGTGCTTGCGAGTGATACAACCTATATCACGACAGACATTCCTCAAAACATAAAGAAAAATGTGCTGATTGAAGATATTAGTGGGGTACGTTGTAACAATTGCCCAAAGGCTGCCGTCATTGCTCATGACATTCAAGAAAGAAATGATCCAGGTAGAATCGTAGTGTTAACACTACACTCTAACAAAAACGGAGGTTTTACAATGCCTTTTGAAAATGGAGAAAGTAAGGACACATTTAACACAATTGAAGCGACAGAGATAATAAGTACCCTCATAGGAGAACCAATTGGCTTGCCCGCAGGTGCCATAGATAGAAAACTTTTTGAAGGCGAAACAAGTAAGGTTAACCAAAAATATGCGACATGGGAGAGTCAAGTGAATTTACAACTGGCATTAGAGGCAAAAGCCAAGCTAGAACTAGAAGTAATAAAGAAATCAGGCCGAACAGTGGTTGCCAATGTTAAAACAACATTTGCCGAGGCGGATGCAACCCCTGTCTATCTATCCATTTTTATTGTAGAAAGTAAAATTAAATCTAAACAGAAGTTGCCAGATAACACATACGATAAAGACTTTGTTCATAATGCTATCTTGAGGAAAGGGGTAACCAATTATGCTGGTATCGAATTGGCACAATCAGTTGAAATAGGTCGGGTGTTTGAAAAGGGATTTGAATTTGAAATACCAGAGAAATACATCATGGATAACTGTACAATCGTTGTTTTGGTTAATAAAAATGATCCCGAGAGTACGGAAATTATACAGTGTATTGAAATGCCGATCTAGTAATGAACCCATTTCAAAAAGGGTTTAAACAATACTTACAACTAGAGCTGTCACTATCTTCTAATTCAATTACTGCATATCTTTCAGATGTTGAAAAGCTGGAGAATTTTGCGTCAGAAATTGAGATGGGCCTCACCGAGCTTACATTTAAACAACTTCTTGCTTTCTTAAAATGGGTGAACGAACTGGGCCTCGCCGAACGAACGCAAGCACGTATAATTTCAGGTATTAAAGCTTTTTATGCATACTTACTCTTGGAAAAAGTGATTGATCAAAACCCTTCTGAGTTACTGGAAACACCTAAACTGAGTAGAAAGCTACCGGAGGTTTTAGACACCAACGAGATAGACCAGATGTTGAACAGTATAGATTTATCTAAAGCTAGTGGTCAGAGAGACCGAGCCATTTTAGAATTACTTTTCAGCTCAGGGTTACGAGTATCAGAACTAACGGGTCTAAAAATCAACGACATACTATTTGAGGAAGACTTAGTCATCGTCACAGGAAAGGGAAACAAACAACGCATAGTGCCCGTTGGAAAAGTGGCCATGCATCACATCGGATTATACCTAAACCACTACAGGAAACCCCAAATCGAGAAACAAGGCAATGAAGCCGTTTTATTTTTAAACTTAAGAGGGGCTAAGTTATCAAGGGTTTATGTGTTTAAGCGTATCAAGGAGTTGGCGGCTTCTGTTGGAATATCAAAAAATATAAGTCCACACACTTTTCGGCATTCTTTTGCTACCGCACTTGTTGAGGCAGGCGCGGATTTAAGAGCAGTGCAACAAATGTTAGGACACAAATCAATTACAACGACTGAAATCTACACGCACCTAGACAGGTCTTATTTGAAAGACGTCATACAAGAGTTTCACCCAAGAAGCTAACTTTTTATTTTTCAATAGTTAATGTATTATCAGAGATTACGGCGTTCATGCCGCATGGAAGTGCTAGGTTTGGGGACATATGTCCGGCTTGGAAACCGAAGTAAACAGGATAACTTTCGTCTTTAACATAGTCTAACACAATTTCTTCGGCGGTTTTACCAAAAGGAACAGTGTTGTCATTCATGTCTGTCAACCCTCCAACCAAAAGCGCGCTTAGTCCGGACAACATATTGTTTCGTTTAAGGTTCAACATCATACGATCAATGTGATATAGATACTCATCAAGGTCTTCAATAAATAAAATTTTTCCTACGGTTTTAGGTGAAGACCGGGAACCCAACATACTGTATAGGATGGACAAATTACCACCAATGATTTTACCTTCTGCTTTGCCAGGTTTTGTCATTGGGTGTATAGGTAAATCATAGTGTAACGGTTCATTAAATAAATAAGACTTCAGACTAGCAACACTTTGTAACCCATTAGCATCAAGCTGGTTGTGCACATTAATTGGCATCGTAGCATGCAAGGTTGCTATGTTATAGTTTTGGGTAATGTGACACAGGAGGCTTGTGATGTCACTATATCCGACGACCCATTTAGGGGCATGAATAAACCTATCGAAGCTTAATGAATCAATTAACATCGTGCTACCATAACCACCCCTGGAACACCATATCATATCAACAGTTTCGTCGTTAAGTGCTTCTTGTAAGTCTTGGATTCGTTGTGTTTCTGAACCAGCAAATTGGTGAACTGTAGCATAAATGTGCCTTCCGAGTTCAACAGTTAACCCCCAAGTTTTTAATAGTTTTATACTAGGTTCAACTTCGGAAGGAGAAATTTTACGGGCAGTTGAGATGATTCTAACAACGGACCCCTTTTTTAGTGAAGGTGGTTTTTTCATTCAGACAAATAAACCCATTAAAGTGGAGTTCTCAAAAATCGGATTTAAACGTAAATTTGTGACACTATATAAATGGCAAAACATATATGAATTTTGAACTAACAGAAGAGCATTTAATGATTCAACAAGCTGCAAGAGACTTTGCAGAAACAGAATTGCTTCCTGGTGTTATTGAAAGAGATAACGAACAAAGATTCCCCATGGAACAAATAAGGAAAATGGGAGAACTTGGGTTCATGGGTTTAATGGTTGATCCAAAATATGGTGGTGCAGGAATGGATGCAGTGTCATATGTTTTGGCTATGGAAGAGATATCTAAAATTGACGCGTCTGCATCTGTTGTGATGTCTGTAAATAATAGTTTAGTATGTTGGGGTATAGAAACATACGGAAATGAGGAGCAAAAGCAGAAGTTTTTAGTGCCTTTGGCCAAAGGAAAAATTCATGGAGGCTTTTGTCTGTCTGAACCAGAGGCTGGCAGTGACGCTACGTCTCAAAGAACAACGGCCATTGATATGGGTGACCACTATTTGTTGAATGGTACCAAAAACTGGATTACAAATGGCGGAACAGCCGATACTTTTTTAGTCATCGCTCAAACAGATGTAGATAAAGGACATAGGGGGATTAACGCATTAATTGTAACCAACGATATGCCAGGTTTTGTTGTCGGAAAGAAGGAAGACAAGCTAGGAATAAGAGGATCCGATACACATTCATTGATGTTTCAAGATGTTAAGGTTCCAAAAGAAAACAGAATTGGTGAAGATGGTTTTGGATTCAAATTTGCCATGAAAGTGCTCTCGGGAGGCCGAATTGGTATAGCATCTCAAGCTTTAGGCATCGCTTCTGGAGCCTACGAAAGATCTGTTGCGTATTCGAAAGAGCGTAAAGCTTTTGGTACGGAAATAATGAATCATCAAGTTATAGCATTTAAGCTTGCGGATATGGCAACGGAAATTGAGATGGCAAGACTATTGTGTTTAAAAGCGGCTTGGTTAAAGGATAACGGGAAAGACTATGCACGTGCAAGTAGCATGGCGAAATTAGTTTCTTCAGAAACTGCAATGAAAACAACCATTGAGGCAGTTCAAGTACACGGAGGATATGGGTTCGTAAAAGAATATCATGTTGAACGATTAATGAGAGATGCGAAAATCACGCAGATATATGAAGGCACTTCCGAGATACAGCGTGTGGTTATTTCAAGAGACATTCTAAAAGACTAAAAACATTAGACATAAAAAAAGGCCTCGCAATGCGAGGCCTTTTTTGTTTTAGATCATTTATTTATCGAGTCAATACAACTTTTTGCGTTGCTAAACCCAAATCAGTGTCTACTTGAAGGAAATAGTATCCGCCAAGTAAAGCGCTCAAATCTAATGTTGCGTTTGAAGCGTTAATGTCCGTCGTTGAATAAACTGATTTACCACTAATATCAACAACAGAGATAGAGTTGATTATTGTATTATTTTTCATATCTACATAAACAACACCAGTCGTTGGGTTTGGATAAGCCGTTCCCAACAATTGCGATAAGGATGGTGCAGATAATTCGGTCGTTGTATAATACCCAAGGGTTACAGCCAGTCTCGGACAAACGTAACCTTGAATTGTATCCACGTAAGCACGTCCCTTAGCAGGCGACATATCAGGGTTTGATTGTAAGGATGCCATGTGAGCAGTTACATTCGGTGCTGCTACTACGGTTTTTGCCGCTGGAGATTCTGGATCCCACCATTGCCATGGACCTGCTTGATTTTGGAATACACTTGCACCTGCCGCGACATCAACAGCAAATAAACCCTCAAGGTTCTCGTTTACTGTTATTTTGTCTCTTGGGCTCGGATAAATGTAATCAAACGTTTTACCATATTTAGATCGAGCAGCTTTGGTGTAAGGGTCATCCGGCATATCCTTAAATACGTCGTTTAATCCTAATGCCATAGCTTTTAAGATGTATGTATTTGCACCAGTAACGTCAACCACATCTTCTTGTGTGGTAGGAACGATTACGGTACCAGCATTAAAAGGCGCAAAAGGGTCTCTAATGCATTGTAATGCAATAATTGGCTTGTCACCAGCTTCTAACCACGAGGTGTCAGCTAATGCTCCACCAGCCGCAACAGCAGCCGATATGTCCATACTCGCACGAGGAGGTCCATAAAGCGTTAATGATGCACCAATGCCAGATCCATCAATTCGTCCTACTACTGTAGTATCTATAAATGATTTTTGCGTCAGTGGATTTAAAAATTGAGGTAAGCTTATTTCTGAATATTTGTCTAATGAATTATATGCCAACGCAATGTAAGCACCAGTACCTTCTCCGTATAAAACGATTTTATCGGGGTCAATGCCATAGGTGTTACCAGCTGCAGCGTCTACTCTTAAGCCAGCAACACATTGCTTAATATCTTGTATCGAACGATATACCGCGTTAAGTAATGTTCCACGTCTTTCAAATTCGCCTGTAGGACCAGAAGCTAGTGGGTTCCATCCCAAACGATAGTCTGCGGATATAGCAACATAACCACGCTTAGCCCACCCTTGGCACAACACGATGGCCGAACTGTCTCTCATAGTCCCTACTGGACTACCATTAAGCGGACTTGGTAAAAAGTTACCTGTATGTAGAAAAATTATTACTGGTCGTTTAACAACCGTGTCAGATGAAGCCTTAGGTGCGTATACATCCATTTTTACATCTTGAACCTTAATAACAGTTGTTGTATCACCAAGATTGAAATGCGTGGCAGGGATTTGTTGGCCCATAGCCAATGCAGTCTTGATACTAAAAAGTTCCATGCCAATTTGAGTTATAGAGGCAGAAGACAATCTTGACGACCGTAAAAAGTCAATATTTGTGGCATAAGTGATGTCTGAAGTAACCTCAACATCTGCATCGGTAAATACTTCGTCGATATACCGGTTTTGTGCGAACAATTCCATGCTTCCCAACATGAACCCCGCCACTAATAAGTAAGAGTAAACTCGTTTCATATGAATTATATTATTTTTTGATTCAACTCAAATTTAACTAAAACTAACGATTTTAGGATTTTTGAACTATTTTTTTACCTTTTCAATGTCTATTAATATCGAGAAATATGCCAAGCGGCCCACATATGGACCACCATAAACCTGGTAATTGGCGTTGTTAAACACAGTTCTTCTATTGTTGGATGTTGCAGCGTCGAACAATGGGAGTATCCCAAAAATGTTAGAGGCGCCAAGTTTAAACGTAGTATGCTTTTCTTTCCATTGATAGTTTATTTGAGCATCAACCATGTCATAAGTAGGAACAAAACCCGTAAACTGAGGGGAACCCTCAAATACAAAACCATCTATCCATTTATAGTTGATACCAAACCCAAAGAATGCCCCTAGGCGCTTAACCAACTTTAAATTACGGCCATTGAACGAAATATTGAATTTGTGTTCTGGTGTGTTAAATGCGGGAATTATTGGATCATCTGTACCTTTTTTGTTTAAGACATTCCAAGAATAATTACCGCCAAGGGCTAAATTCTTGAAGTAATAATTGAGTCCTATTGATGCCCCTTGTGTGGTTACGTTTCCTTTGGCATTGGCTGCTACCCGAAATACCTCAACGCCCCCAATCGGGAAACTTGTAATAGGGTCAAATGTAGCATCCAAACCGATGTTGTAACCAATAAAATCCGTGTACAACGTATAGTAATACCCAAGATCCACAAACAGCGAGTTGCCAAGTAAGGAGCCCTTATATCCGACCTCAATTGTTTTAGCTTTTTCGGGGCGAATGGGATCAACATTGAAATAGTCAATACTCTCTGTGCTCAGTCCGTCATTTCTGTAATCATTGAAAGAGGACAACGTAATCAATGAATCAAATCCTTCTAAATTTCCAATAAGTGTTGCACGACCCACGTCATAAAAAAGATATTGATCGGCTAATGTAGGATTTCTGATAGCAGATGAAAAGGAAGCTCTGTACGTATGTTTTTTGCTAGGCAAATAAATGATTGACGCCGCAGGAGAAAACAGTAAATCAAAGTTTTGATTTTTATCGACCCGAGCTGTTAGGTTAATTATGGTTTTATCATTCTTAAGTTTCTTCTTTATACCGCCATATAACCCAAACTCAACATTTGTGATGACCACATCGCCTGTGTCGTTTAGAATGGTGCCCCTCGAATTAGGCGTATATAAACGACCATTTGCTCCGAAGGTGAAATCTCCAATCTTGTTTTGTGTTTGTTTTTCACCTTGAATGTGATACAAGGAAGACTTGTCATAAAAACGAGTCCCGTTATCTGTAAAAAGGCGAGAGGTCACGTCATTAAACACACTATCGAATGGTCTAGTTCCTTCATTGTATCTCGGCAAACTTCCACCACCACCAGCAGCATCTACGTAACCACGGTTTTGAGCGTGCCATTTAGAAAGAGAGTCTTGATATTGTGCTAAATATGGGTCTAAAACGGTGTTCGCCCAATTGTCTATGGTACCGTGCTCATCAACATTAAATCGGGGATAGTTTGGCAAACCCTCAACTTGTTTGTTAAATCGGAGTATTCGCCAATTTGTTTTATAAGCCGTATTCCAACTGGAATTTGTCTTGCTTAATTCATTTAACTTGAAAGCCGTTGAAACAATGTCATAAGTGTCTCCTGCGTCTTCAGAAGTCGAATAAACGCGTATAAAGAAATTGTCTTTCTTTCTATACTCTAAACGGTTTTGCCAAAATTTGATATTATCCAATCGATACCGGTTATCCCCTTGATAGACCGTAGAGCCACCACCAAAATTGAAGGCATATATAATGACCGAGGAGTCGCGCAGCTTATAATGAAAAGCAGCGTTTAACTTTAAATTATCGGTTTTATAATCTACTAAACCCGTTTCTTGATAACCACTACGATAAAAGTACCCAAGTCCAGGGTTATTAAACTGGCTAAACGATGAGGTATAGTCATTGTTGGTTTCAAAGCTTTCATCGCCATAAACATTTACGGCATCATAGCCACCAGGATTCGTTTCATCATACTCACTGTCTACGGTCGGCTCGTAATTATCCGCTTCCCAATCCTGAGCCTGCATGTAAAAAACACCAAATTTATAGGCAAATCGATTGCCCTTAAGTGTGTCGGCCCATCGGAATGCCACCTGACTTAAATTTCTTTCACCACCTTTAAATTCTACAGATAAACCAGGGTAATCAAACGGGTCTTTTGTTTCCATACTAATAACTCCGTTAAACGCGTTTGGACCATAGAAAGCGCTACTGGCACCGGCTATGATATCAACTTTTCTTAAATCTAAATCATTGGCTCCCAAGAAATTACCTAAGGCAAAATTTAAGCCCGGCGACTGGTTGTCTACACCATCAATTAACTGGAGACTCCTAACTGGACTCGTACTATTAAACCCACGCGTATTTACCACGCGAAAACCCAAACTTGCAGCGGTTACATCAACCCCTTTTAGATTACCTAGGGTTTCATAGAAAGATGCTGATGCGGCGTCTTTAATTGACTTTATTCCCAATGATTGAATAGTCAGTGGAGACTCTTTTTGTTTTTCAGTAACACGATCAACCTTTACTACTGTGGTGCCAAGTTTAGAATCGGTTGGCGCCAAAGAAACTTTAATGGCACTTCCTTGTGCTGTCGTGGAGACGAGCACTTTTTTCGACTCAAAACCCTGATAACTAATAATTAAAGTGACAGGTAGTTTTTGAACTACAAGGGTAAAGCGTCCGTCGACATCGGTATTTGTACCATTCTGTTCCCCTTCAACCAATACATCGGCAGAAATAAGAGGATTACCTTTTTCATCTAAAACGACGCCGGACAAATCTTGTGCTTGGGTCGTTCCGCAAAATACAAACAGTAAAACTGTGATAATAAGTGCAGGACTATACTTTTTTATAAAAGCCATGGACTTCAAATTACAACAAAATAAACAAGATGTACAGACTAAATCGGTCATATTAAATAAGCGGTAAATTTATACTATACATTTGAACTTATGAATTACAAGGCTATTCTGTTTTTGTTTATCTCGTTTGGATTGTCTTGCAACAAAAAGGAGCCGCTTCAAAGCCGCGATATAATTGGATTGTGGAAGATTGAGCTAGATATTGATCAAGAACGTACCATTCCATTCTTTTTAGAGATCATTGATCAACAAGGCAAAATGTCATGTGCAATTTGGAATGGAAATGAAAAGATTGAGCATAAAACAGTTGACATTTGTCAAGACTCTCTAATCGTTAATAGTCCTTATTTTAATTCAACGATGTACATGCGGTTCAATAAAAATGTCGTCACAGGGCATTGGGTTGATCATTCTCGTGAAGCATATAAAATGCCGTTACATGGCAAATACAACCTTTCGCAAAGGTTCAAGTTTAAGGGACTGTTAGAGCATAAAATTGACGGTAAATGGGCCGTTAAGTTTAGCCCAGACACAGAGGATGCTTATGACGCAATTGGACTATTTTCAACAGACTCTAATAGCATGAAGGGTACCTTTATAACAGAGACGGGGGATTACCGTTATTTGGAAGGGGGTTTCGCCACAAACGAATTAAAGCTGTCAACGTTTGATGGGGCACATGCTTTTTTGTTTGAAGCGGAGTTAAGCAACGACACGCTAAGAGGTTGGTTTTACAGTGGCAAAAACTGGAAAGAACCATTTATTGCTTGGCGGAATGATTCAGCAACATTAATAAACCCTTACGACATGACAGAATTGGTTGACAAATCAAAACCAATCAGTTTTGCTTTTAAAGACCTTGACGGTAATATAGTTTCGTTAGAAGATTCTGTATATCAAGATAAACCCGTGTTAGTTCAAATCATGGGAAGTTGGTGTCCAAACTGTATGGATGAATCGGCATTTTTGGCGAAAAACGCGGGCTATATTAAAGAAAACGATGTAGAGATTATCGCTCTAAGTTTTGAGCGTTTAGATTATGAAAGTGCCCTTAAACCGTTGCAAAAAATCAAGAATAATCTCGGACTAAATTATCTAATACTGTATGCCGGGCATGCGAATAAGAAAGAGGCGACTTTGGCAATACCCTGGTTAAAGGAAATAAAGTCTTATCCAACGTTGCTGTACGTTTTGCCAGATAAACGGGTTTTTAAAATTCACACAGGATTCTACGGACCAGGAACAGGCAACTACTTTGACATTCAATCCAAAGAAATGCTAGAGGACATCAAGAACTTAGGAGACTTGTCGAAAGCTATTCGGTGACCACAATAGATTTTGAAGACAGGTTTACCACTCGAAAATAGCCATATGCACCTCCCTGAATATTACTGGTAGGGTTAAATGGCGGAGGGTCAAAAGGTGTACCTGACCGAATCAATTGCGATGCGAACTCAGCCGTGAAATTATAGAATGCTTCACTTACGCGTAGCTGTTCAACTTTAACACTGTCGCCTTTTTCAAAACTCCAAGGAAATGGTCTAGGAAATATTCCTCGGCCTATATCTTTTAATGGATCAATTGGGTCTATTGCTATGTTGTAAAATCCACCTTCTCTAAATTCATCCGTGTCATACAAATAACCAATAGAATCTGTCATGAGCAAACCATTGCGATAGATATTCCAAATGTAGAAATCCCCATCAGGTTCATATTCATTTGCTTTTTCGAATACATAGTAACCGACTGGAATAAACCCATTTCGCTCAGGTAAGTAATATGATTGGAGAAAGTCAATGGTATCTTGATAAAAACATTTTTCAATTGCCGAATACGTCTTTGCACCGTGTTCAACGCGAAGTGAGTAGGAATTCCCAATGACACAAATTCGATCCGTTTTGGTCAAATAGTTACCATCTGCGGTATAAATTAAGGTATCAATATTGCCCAAATTATCCTCTATAAATACGGCCGCATCTTCAATAAACTGGATACCAGATTGATCAAAATAAGGTTGTGACAAGCTTAAGTTTACCAACCAAGGTTCCAGCTGGTTTGAAATTTGACCAGAAATAACAACAACAGGGTCGCTACTTGGTATTTTGAGTTGAACGACTTTCTCACAAGCACCAAGGGTAACAAGGAGTCCGATTGCAATAAGACTAAATTTAGAGTTTTTCATATTTAGAATTCAAAGTTCCAGGTGATTGAAGGTAGTATTTTAAATAAAGTGACTTGAACAGCAACCTGGTCTCCACTATTAATGAAAGTGTTTTCAGCGACCTCGTCCTCTGTAGCACTTCGGAAATAAATGGCGTAGGCGTTGGCCCTATTATAGGCGTTATAAACCGACAGGTTCCAACTACTTTTATACTTTTTTGTTGGCTTGTTTTTCCATGTAATACCCACATCAAGTCTATGATAATCTGGCAGTCTAGCGTTATTACGCTCACCGTAAAGTGGCCGCCACTCTCCGGCCCAAAAATACTTTCCTTCAGGCGTATAATATGGTTTTCCCGTGGTGTATGTAAACGTTGCTGAGACTGTTAATTGTGACAATACCTTTCTTGTAGCTACAACCGACAGATTATTTCGAATGTCGAAATTGGCTACATAGGTCTCATTGTTGTTAATCCCAACGGTTTTGCGTGTTGTCTTAGACAAAGTGTATGAAACAAACCCAGAGGTTCGACCTTCAGTTTTACTGACAAAAAACTCAGCACCATAAGCATTTCCTTTTCCTGTAAGTAACTCCCCATCCAGTTTATCATTAAAAATTAATACAGCACCATCCCGATAATCGATTTGGTTTTGCATGTTTTTATAATATACCTCCACAGAAGTTTCAATGCCCTTTTTAAAATTCCTAAAAATACCAACCGCAAACTGATCCGAGATTTGAGGTTTTATGTTTAGGTTAGAGGAGAACCATTGATCGGTCGGGAAAGCAGAAGCCGTGTTTGAAGCTTGTTGAATGTATTGAAAGGTTCGGTCAAAAGATGCTTTAATAGCTGTTTTCTTGGCAATGTTATAACTCGCAGCCATTCTCGGTTCAAACCCCCAATAGGTATTATATATTTCATTTTGACCATAAACAGTGCTAACGGTTAATGTGTCAATCGGGGCGTAAAGAGAATTCTTGGTGTAGGCATATTCAGTTCCACCTATATTAGAGAAGGAAGACAAACGTGCACCATATCTAATATTAAATTTGTCACTAAACTTGATTTTATCATCAATGTATAGAGCGCCTTCAAGCGCATTTTTGTTTTCTATAACCACGTCCTCTGGAAACGTTTTTCGCGTTTCTTCGTTAGCCGCAAAGAATTTGCCGGGGTTAAAATAGTGGCGCGTCAATTGCATCCCGAATTTAAGCGTGTTTTTAGGGGATATATAATAAGTGAAATCTGGCTTTATATAGAAATCTCGGATATTTTGCTCTAATCCAAAAGCGGCATTTTCAGCAAACTTAAAATCAAAGCCATAATTAAAGTCACTGAAGACAAACGACGTGTTCAAGAAAAGTTTTTTGTTAAACAAGTGGTTCCATCTAACGGTACCAGTTGCGTTACCCCAATTGATACCAAACAAACTCCCAAAACCAAAAACATCTCGACCGAAGTAACCACTTAGGAATAGTTTATCCTTTTCTGATATTTTATAGTTTAGTTTTAAGTTTAAATCGTAAAAGTACAATGTACTTTCTTTAGCCAAATCAGTTCCAGCCAAAGGTAAAAACACATCTGCGTACGACCGTCTTCCGGCAATCATAAACGACGAAGTGTCTTTCTTAATTGGCCCCTCAAGAGTCAAACGACTTGATATGGTACCAATACCACCTGTTGCGCCATATTTCTTTTTGTTACCATCTTTCATTTTGATATCTAACAAAGAGGCAAGTCGCCCACCATATTGTGCTGGAATACCACCTTTATACACTTGAATATCTTTGATTGCGTCTCCATTAAATACAGAGAAGAACCCGAGTAAATGAGAAGCATTATAAACCGTCGCTTCATCTAGTAGGATTAAATTTTGGTCTTGCGAACCTCCTCGAACATTTATTCCAGAATTCCCTTCACCCGCGGATTGAATCCCCGGTAACAATGTGATAGTTTTTAACACATCCACCTCGCCAAAAATGACAGGTATTTCCTTGATCGTTTTAATATCCATTTTTACCACGGATATTTGTTTGTTTTCAACTTGGCGATCTCTTTTTTCAAGATCCAGCACAACGTCTTTCAAACGCTCGCCACTTGGACTAAGCTCAACATTAATGGTTGTGTCCCCAGTTAAATTTAAGGTATGAACAACCGGCTTGAAGCCGACATAGTCGTAAATCAATGTATATGTTCCAGCCTCAAGTGTTAAAGAGTAAAAGCCATAGTCATTTGCTTCAGTACCGAGTGATTTATCCTTGACTAAAACTGTTGAATACAACAAATCCTCACCAGAACTAGCATCAGTAATTTGACCACTAATCGTGTGTTTCTGTGCAACAGCGTTTAAGGTTAATAAGGTCAGTAATAGCAGACCAAGAATTCTGTGCATTTATCTAATTTTTTTTGCAAAAATACTGGACTTAATTTGCAGTCCAGCTTGATTAGACAATCAAACACAAAAAACAGACAAAAGTTTGAAAATTCTGAAACACATACCCAACGCATTTACATTGAGTAACCTTGGACTTGGTGTGTTGTCCATAATTTGTTCAATGAACCATGAGGTACTTTGGGCTGCAACCTTTATTGCATTGGCAACAATACCGGATTTTTTAGACGGACTAATAGCTCGTCTCCTAAAGGTTTCTTCCAATGTTGGCAAGGACCTAGATAGCCTTGCGGACTTAGTGAGTTTTGGCGTGGCTCCGGCCATCATGATTTTTAGTTTGCAAGAGCAATATGACACCGGGTGGATTCAGTACGCAATCATATTAATACCTCTCTTTGCGGCCCTAAGGTTGGCAAGGTTCAATAATGATGAACGTCAATCTGTAGACTTCTATGGCCTAACAACAACGGTAACAGCATTGTGGCTGAGCTCGTGGCCATTTTTAATTGAATATGATCACCATTTTAGTGAAGACTTGTTTACATCACCGATGTTGTTTCTAAGTATTCCAATTTTAGCAGCAGTTTTAATGAATGTTAATTTGAGATGCTTTTCATTAAAATTCAAGAATTTGAAATGGGCTGATAATAAGCTACAATTTGTCTTCCTATCACTGTGTGTTGGGTACATAGCACTATTTGGTTTTTTTGGTGTAACTCTAATCATTTTTACTTACATAGTTTTATCGTTAATCCGTAATTTTGCCAAATGAATTTCAGAGCAGAAATTAATGTTATGCCGCAACAGGCTTTACTTGATCCACAGGGAAAAACAGTTCACCAAAGCATGCAGTTACTTGGATTAGAAAACATCAATGATGTGCGCATTGGTAAACATATCACTGTGGAGCTCGAAGCTTCTAATGAGCACGAAGCAAAAAGTAAGGTCGAAAAGGCTTGTAAAGAGTTATTGGCTAATCAAGTCATGGAAGACTACGAATACGTGTTGGTCTCTATATAGAGCCTCGTATTTATCTATAGAAACTGTCGTTGAAAGTCATTTTTTTTGAAGATTTGGCTTATCAAAGGTTCTTACGTTTTTTGATATTGGGCTTTGTGTATATTGCACCGAAAATCAAGAAATGAAACTTAAATTAAACCTAATCGCCTTCCTTTGTCTATCTTTATTTGTTACGCCACTATTTGGGCAATCTCCAGAGGGCATTAACTACCAGGCAGTTGCAAGAGACAATGCCGGAGAATTGCTGGCAAACAAAAGCATCACAATCAAAGCCATTGTGTTATCTGGTAAAAGTGCTTCAAACAAGGTTTATGAAGAAACACATACCGTAACAACAAGTAACTTAGGCCATTTCAATATTGTCATCGGACAAGGTTCTACGAATGACAATTTCACAACAATCAAATGGTCAGAAGATCCACATCATTTAAAAATTGAAATTGACCAGGGTGCTGGCTATGCCGTAATGGGCACGGTTGAACTTCAATCGGTACCTTACGCTTTACATAGTAAAACCGCAGAAACAGTAGCCAACATAGAAATTACTACGGAACAGATAACGGACGTTTCAAGTACGGGTGCAGTAACTGGTAATGTGTTGAAATGGAATGGTACGGCTTGGGTAGCAGGACAAGATGACAACACAAAAACGACATACACAGCGGGTGATGGAATAGATGTAACAAGTGCTGTTATTTCTGCCAAGAAAAATGACGCCATATGGAATGCAGAAAAGCTCAATGGAACATCAATGAACGCAACAAGTGCAAAAACAGGTCAGGCGTTACGTTGGAATGGCTCTATGTGGGCACCAGCAGATGATCAATCAAGTTCAAGTTACACAGCAGGAATTGGTATAAACTTTAATTCCAATGTTATATCTGCAACACCTGACGTAGCTATGTGGAACGCTAATAAATTGAATGGTATCGCATTAGATAATTCGGCAAA
Organism: Bacteroidia bacterium; assembly: GCA_047620825.1. Taxonomy (GTDB): domain Bacteria; phylum Bacteroidota; class Bacteroidia; order NS11-12g; family UBA9320; genus UBA987. Next base: position 36,297 of record JBLHOC010000004.1, read on the forward strand.
ACCTCAAATTAACGAGTACTTAAGATATAATGGTACAAAGTGGGGTTATGCTGTTGCAGATACCTCTCCTTGGAAAATTAACGGCATTAATACATATCGCATTGGCGGTATGGTCGGTATCAATACAGACGATGCGACGAACAGACTAAAAGTGTGGGACAGTATCAATCACACCACATCAGGTTTGTTTATTATGACTGACAATGTCATGTATGGCGGCTTGGGAACAGGAGGTACATATACTGCTCAACGGTCTATTGTGCTTGGCCAAGGCGGTGCATTCTCATATGCGGCGATTAACGTCTCAACAGGCTCTGTTCACACACAAGGTGAAGGAATTGGAACGTACTCGTTAGCAAGTAGTACGGGGAGAACAAGTATTGCCAGTTATGGTGCTGCTTCAAATGGAAATACTTTTAATCTAGGTGTTTACGCGGATGCTCGTACAGCTTCCAATAGTAGCTCAGGAACCAATTATGGAATATTTGCAATTGCAGATAGTGCTGCAACAAACTATGCAGGATATTTTGTAGGAGACGTTAATTATACCGGAACCTTGACGAATACTTCTGATGCGAAATTGAAGTATAACGTAAAACCATTGCCAAATGCGACGGATATTATCAAGGAATTAGCACCCAAACAATATTTCTATAAACAAGATGGTGACGCAGGAATGTTAAATCTATCACCGGGCCTTCAATACGGGTTTATTGCACAAGAACTTGAAACAGTTTTGCCAAACTTGGTAAAAGATCAAGTACAGTGGAACGGACACAAGCAAACCGGACAACTAGAGTACAAGGCGGTCAATTATATTGGACTAATTCCTGTGTTAACTCAAGCATTGAAAGAACAGCAAGCGTATATCGAAGCGTTAGAAAAGCGACTATCAGCATTAGAAAAAATCATTAACGAATAAACCATGTACAAAGCAATTACAGTTATAGCGTGTTTGGTTAAATCGTTCTGGTCCTATGGCCAAACCTTAGATAAGGCTGTTGTTTCAACAGCTGGAAATATTGTAAGTAATTCTTCTATCTCCTTAGAATATACCATAGGAGAATCAGCAGTAGGAACAGACACCAACCCTAACCTTCAGTTAAGCCAAGGCTTCAATCAGGGGTATAAGAAGGATAATTCAAGTGTTTCAGGTGTTGAGGACGCGTCGAAAGTTCGAATTTATCCGAACCCAACCTCGTCAGTACTCCACATACAAGCGGTAAGTTCTTGCCAAATAAGAGTCATTTCGGTAGTGGGGGAGGTTATCACCAACTCGAAACAAGTGTCAAGTAACCAGGTGGAAGATATCAATGTATCTCACTTACCAGTTGGATTATACCTTGTAGAAATTACGGATGGAACAACAGTTTCTTTTACCAAATGGATAAAAACTAACGAATAACCGTTAGTGTTCCGGAGTATCTGAAAACGTCATTATAGATGTCTTTTATCTTGATGAGATAAAGATATGTTCCTTCTTGAACCAGTTCGCCCATGTACATGCCATCCCACGGTTTGTCTATGTGGTCGGAATGATAAATAAGTTCACCCCAGCGTGTATATATCGTCATGTCAAGTGACTTAATACCATACAACATACCTCCAGGCCCAAATGTGGTATTCACGTCGTTATCAGGTCCAGGACTAAATGCGTTAGGAATGTAAATTCTTAGGTTTGGTTTAATGATGATGGTTCTGAAAAACGTATCAGCACATTTGAAATCATTATTGGCAATAAGACGAGCTCTAAATATACCGGTGTCTTGATACTGGTGCAACACTTCAGGTCCAAATTCTTCTGGACTAAAATCACCGAAATCCCACTGCCACCAATTGGCGTCTGCACCACTTTGAATAAAGTTTACAAATGGATCAGTGATATAAATATCTTTCGGAAACTGGTCGAATTTGGCTTTTGCCTTAGGCCAAACCGTTATTATGCGTTGCAAAGAATCCTTACAGCCGAAACTATTTTTGGCCGTAAGCTGAACCTTATAATTACCTGCGGTGTTGAAGGTCTGGTTGTGATCTTGGAAGTATGAAGCTACTTTGCCTTTTGTGCGCCACTGCCACTCATCAACGGTTCCCATCGTCTCTGTACTATCAAAGAAATACGCTTCTTGACGTTCACATATATTATAGAACCCAAATTTGACCGTTGGTAAAGGTTCCACATTAATGTCTTGTAAGAGGGTATCATAACAACCTAAGGTGTTTTGTGAAATTAATTGTATCGATTTGACCCCATCAGTCGCAAACTTGTGATTCGGGTTAGGTATAACATAGTTTTTAGCTCCAATGAGCCATTGGTGTTTTAAAGGCATACCTACGGAAGATTTCGACGTAGAAGCAAATCGCGTTACGTCACTAGTACAAGTATCCGAATACACAAAACTGCTGTTTGGCAAGGGATAAACTTGGACAGTTTTGGTTATAGAATCCCAACAGCCTCTCTCACCTCGAACTTTTCTTTTAATGTCGTATAAACCATCTGCATTGAAAGTATGCAATAATAGATTTTGGCTATAGAGTTCGTTCTTCTCATACACCCAAACAGAGGTATCGATAGAACCTTTCTGGATGTAGGATGAATCTGTAAACAGTATTGGAGATAGATAACATGCGTTATTGAATGTAAAGTTGGGAACAGGGCAGTTTGGAAAGTTTTGTAAAACCCAGGCACCTGAAATATTGGTTAAGTTGTCAGACAACGTATTGTTATTAGAAACGTTGGTTACCCCATCTGTGGTAAAATCCCAAGCATTGGCTGTGACATCAAAACGAGCAGGCTTTATATCTTTTTCAATGATGTCGTTTCCTCCGCCTAAAAGGCCATCCCACTCACGATCGACGTATGGAAAACCAAACTTCACAGTTGGACTTTTGGAATAACCATCAGCAGATAGGATAAAAAACCGATCAAGTGATTTAAGATCATTTTCAAGTTTATATCGATTATCCATATGCGCTACTCCAATGGGTAATGGCCGGTTGTTTGGTGCGGCTAATGTACTTGTGGGGTATGTCGCTACGGCTACAAAACCAGAGTCGGCGATTTGTGTTCCCATAAACCTCACGTTTATCTGAAAAGGGATATGAATAAAGTCAGTTGTACCAAATGGTATAAAGAAAACATTACCTGAACCAACGTTTCTTAGATTCCATTGTACTTTACTATAACCAATCGTCGGATCAGTTTCTCCGATTAACAAACCAGTTGTGCGTATCAGTGCGCTTGGTGTGTTATTATTAATAATGAGGAGCTGCGAATTGAGCAGCAAATGTCTATCGTTTAGGTTCAAAACACCCAATCGTGTTGTATTATAACCACCACCAACTAAAGTGGCGACTTGAAGTGATTTAATACCACCTCCAGATAATTCTAAGTTGTTAAATGTTGTGGTTTGAGACCCAGTTATGCGTTGATTTCCTCCTGTGAGCATAACCGTACCAGCATTGTTACCAATAGCACCAGTTGACCCATTATTAACCCAATCTCCGTCAACATGAATAGTTCCCGAAGGTGTCGTGGTAATTAATCCACCATCTTTGTTTAAATAATTTCCAGTTTTACCGTGAATAACGATGTGTGCGTCATTCTTCAAAACAATATTGGCGTCCTTCGTTACCCAACCCTGTCCATAGGATATGGTGGATACGGTTAGGCATAATACGATATGTGAAAACAGTTTTTTCATTTAGCGAAAAGCCAATTATTGTCTGTTTTCTATTAAACGTTTGATTTCTTCAATTTCAAGTCTAAGTGCTTTGATTTCCGCGTCTTGTTTCGAAACGGTAGATTCTAGCACCTGGATTTTATCGGTTCTATAAATCAAAGCTTGAATGGCGGCCATGTTGATACCATCAAAGGCCAATGTACTGATACCCAAACTATCAGAACCACCTAAGCCAAAAGACGCATAAAAGTCTTGAGCCATAGGGCCAATATATTTTACAAAATCTTCATTACCCTTATAATTCCATTTAGTGATGGATAGATTTCTGACCTTATTCAATATTTCTTCACCATTGACTTCCTCAAAATTTTCTTTCATGTTTCTATCCGAAACAGAAGACCACGAGGTCCCAGCACTGTTCATGTATACACCTGTACTTAAATCGGATTTAGTATATAAACGATATCCGTTATGGAATCGCATGGTCATTGTATGTTGAGCCAAGCTCTTCGTTACTGTAGTTGTACTTCCGTCACCAAAAATGAACGAGCCATTTTTAAAGTTAGTTGAAATGTAACTACCAATTGCAACAGAACGATCTGCTATCGCATTTGCATAATTTCCAATAGCTACTGAATATGGGTTGTTAGTTGTTACGTAAGACCCAATCGCAATGGCACCGGTCCCTTCAGCATATGCCTGATGACCTATTGCTACAGCATAGCTTCCTTTTACGGTATCCTTGTAACCAAAGGCATAACTGTGTTTGTAACCACTCAATACAATGCTTTCTTCACCAAATACGCCAGAGTTTGTACCTAAGGATGTCGAGTTGTTACCAACCACAAAAGAATATTGGCCATAAGACGTATTTCCTGTTCCAATCGCCATCGCATTTTTACCCCCAGTAATTGATCTATTTCCTATGGAAAGAGAATAAGGCAATTGAGTGAAAGAACTATCACCCAAAGCAATACTGTGTGCCCCTTTTGCAGTTGCACCTTTACCAACGGCAAAAGTGTGATTGTCAGAAGCCATACTTGCGTATCCAAATGCTGTTGAATACAAACCAATATTAGAAGCATTCCACTCTCCACCAACAGCAGTACCGACTCTAAAAGCAGACGACCTAGGGTTGAAATGTAATCTTGTACCAGCACCCAAACTTCCAGCTGTGATGCCGTTACCAACTTTACCTGTGACTATAAAACCATCTGTACCTTGAACTTCTACTGCGCCATTATCGGCTATTATAGTACGGCCATTTCCCGCGCCGCCTTCATCATAAGCTTTATCTAATGTGTTCCGATCAAGATATCCTGGAACCCAAGTTGTACCATCCCAGACAATTACATCACCTACTGTGTTACCCGACTTTAAGCCCATTTTTTTAGGACTTGCGGCGGTTCCTGCACCAGTAATGTTTAAAAAGCCAAGTGTAATTGTGTCCGCTACTTCATTTCCAACAATACCATCTATTTCAGTTGGATGTGTTATTGGTGTGGGGACCCAACTTGAGCCATTCCACATCCACACATCACCGTTAGAAGTTCCTGCATTGATTTCAATCTTATATGGGTTGGATGTGTTTCCAGCTCCTGATCTTGTCATGATCCCTCTAGCATTTGATGTATCTGTTAACTCGTTACCGATTATACCGTCAACTTCAGAAGGATGTATAATTTGAGTTGGAACCCAAATAGACCCATTCCACATCCAAACATCTCCATTCGTTTTACCATTATTGATACCAACACTAAACGGACTACCAGCAGTACCGGCACCGTTCCTTGTAAGAATACCTTTTGACCCCAATGTGTCAGCGATTTCATTTCCGATTACACTGTCTTTTTCTCTAGGTATTATGATAGAGGTAAGAATCCATTTAGTACCATCCCAAACCAATGACTGACCTACTGACGTACCCGATTTTGCACCAATGGTATATGGATCGATAGCCGTTCCACTTCCTTGACGAACAATCAGTCCGTAGGTATTCAAAGTATCAGCAATTTCATTACCAATTACACTGTCTTTTTCTTTGGGGATTGTGACCGTTGGATGAATGATTTGAGAAGGTACCCATTGAGAGCCACTCCACATCCAAACGTCACCATTCGTTGTTCCTGCTTCAATGCCCATTTTTAGAGGATTGGCGGCCGTTCCTGAACCAAATATATTTAAGATACCACGTGCATTAGTCGTATCTACTACTTCATTTCCAATGACACCATCCAATTCAGATGGAATTGTAATGGAAGACGACACCCATTTGGCTCCATCCCACATCCACACATCTCCAACATTATTACCAGCTGTTACACCAATTTTGTATGGACTACCAGCTGAACCAGCGCCCGACCGGGTTAACACACCCAAAGCGTTTGCGGTATCTGCAAGCTCATTTCCTATTATAGCATCTTGCTCTGTCGGAAACACAATTGGACTAGAAACCCACTTATTTCCATCCCACATAAAAACATCGCCCGTAGCATTTCCAGAAATAACACCTATTGTATATGGATTAGATGCATTACCTGCACCGTTTCGAATTAATATGCCCCGCGACTGTGATGTGTCGCTAATTTCATTACCAATAACACTGTCTTTTTCAAAAGGAAATTGAGTAAGCACCCAATTATTCCCATCCCACATCCAGATGTCATTTTGAGCATTACCTCCATTTACACCAACTGTGTATGGATCTGCTTTTGTTCCAGAACCAGATCGATCAAGTAATCCATAACTGCCAGATGTATCTGTTATTTCGTTACCAATAACGCCATCTTGTTCAACAAGGGCTATGTTACGAGCAAAGACCATCTGTCCGAACTCATTTATCGTAAATTGTGGGATTGAATCTGAAGAACCATATTGACCAACAGTTACACCTGTAGGTTCCAAACTAATAGTACCGTATGCTTCAATTGTATTTCCAGTTAAACCTTTGCCGGCAGTTAATTGTTGAAATACCGGTTTCCACCTTTTTTGGTCATAATACCAAAAACCAATGGTGTCGTCCAATTGATAGACCATCAAACCGTTTGCTGGCGCGGGAATCCCGAGTTTAGCAATCTTCGTTAACCGCGGAATTAGCATACCACGACTATTCGACTTAACGTCTAATATGGCTGAATTATCAGGATCAGCCCCATCTTCATTTACTCCGACACCCTGGCCGTATGTTGTTGAAAAAGAGGTGAATATGATTAAAATTAGCAAGACCCGACGAAAAACGTTGGGCCCCAAATTTCTGTTTTGTTGTAAATTAACTAAACGACAATTGCGCATTATATCAATGATTTCTATTGTTTCTACCAGTAGTTAGTAAGAGCGAAGGTAATATATTATCGATATATGGACCACTGCCTATGCGGGTTTAGTTATCTTTGTGTGTACAATATAATGGAAATGGATAAAGAAATTTTTGATCTAATCAACCAAGAATTAGACAGACAGCAAAAAGGAATTGAACTTATTGCAAGTGAAAACTTTGTTTCGGAGGATGTTCTTAACGCAGTAGGAAGTGTGTTAACCAATAAGTATGCTGAGGGTTTACCGGGTAAACGATACTATGGTGGATGTGAAGTCGTGGATCAAGTTGAACAAATAGCAATTGATCGAGCTAAAGCACTTTTTGGAGTAAGCTGGGCGAACGTTCAACCACACTCTGGTTCACAAGCGAATGCAGCAGTGATGTTGGCATGTTTGAAACCAGGTGAAAAACTGTTGGGCTTTGACCTGTCAAATGGGGGCCACTTAACACATGGATCAGCTGTAAATTTTTCAGGAAAAACATATAATGCGTTTCACTATGGAATTGATCAGGAAACTGGTTTGGTGGATATGAATAGTGTGGAAGAAATAGCACTTCGAGAAAAACCAAAGCTTATCATTTGTGGCGCATCAAGCTACTCACGTGATTGGGATTATGCTAGATTTCGTGAAATAGCAGATAAGGTAAATGCCATTTTATTGGCAGACATTGCACACCCTTCAGGGCTAATTGCAACTGGTCTTTTAAATAACCCAGTACAGCATTGCCATATATTAACCACAACCACACACAAAACGTTACGTGGGCCACGCGGTGGTATGATTATGGTCGGAAATGACTTTGACAACAAACAAGGCATAATGGATCGTAAGGGAAACCTGCGCAAAATGACCGCATTACTTGATTCTGCGGTATTTCCTGGAAGCCAAGGCGGACCTTTGGAACATGCAATAGCAGGTAAGGCCGTTGCTTTTAGAGAGGCTCAAATGCCTGCCTACAAAGATTATTGCAAACAATTGATTTTGAATGCAAAAGAAATGGCGCAACAGTTCGAGAATAAGGGGTACAAAGTGATTTCTGGTGGTACCGACAATCACCTGATGTTGATTGACCTAAGAACAAAATTTGAAAGTCTAACAGGCCGTATGGCAGAAGATACTTTGGTTAGGTGCCATATTACAATCAACAAGAACACGGTTCCTCAAGAGAGTCGATCTCCGTTTGTAACCTCAGGCATGCGTATAGGCACGCCGGCTATTACAACACGTGGAATGAAAGAAGAACACATGTCACAAATTGTCGATTTGGTTGATCGCGCACTGAACAATCACGATGATGAAAATGTTCTAAACGAAGTAGCAAATGAAGTGCAAGCGCTTATGAAGGGTTTTCCACTTTATTCGTCACGACAACAAATGGCAACATCATAGGCTTCTGATTAATCAGAAGATTTGACAAAACCGTATGTTTGATGTAAACGGGTCCTTTTTTTTATGACTAAAACTAAAAAATTTAATATTCCTAAACAAGGATTGGCTGGATTGCGGCAAAATTGGAGGCACGATTTAATTGCTGCCATCAGTGTTGCACTTGTAGCACTGCCCTTAGGTTTGGGCATATCATTCGCATCCGGTTCTGCCGTACCACCTATGGCTGGCGTAATATCAGCGATTATCGGAGGACTTCTTACGACCTTTATTCGGGGTAGCAATGTTGGCATAAATGGCCCAGGAGCGGGTCTAGTAGGTGTGTCTTTAGTTGGTGTTGTTGCACTGTCAAAAGCGGGTGGTGGTACTGGATACAATCACTACATGGCTGCCATCATGGTAGCAGGTGGTATGCAAGCTCTAATGGGTGTTTTAAAATGGGGAAAGTTTGGCGAATTGTTGCCCGCTTCTGTTGTCCGTGGAGTTTTAGCAGCTATTGGCATTATAATTTTTGCAAGTCAAATTCACATTGCACTCGATACGGGTTTTGGAAAAGCCTCAGCCATAGACAGTATTTCGGCTTTACCAAGCCACATCCAATTCATTAATTGGCCAATCGCCAGTATTGCGCTGATAAGTTTGGTAATTTTAATCACACACCCCATGTTTATCAATAAACTTAAACTGCTACACTACATACCTGCGCCCATGTTGGTTTTGTTGGTGTCTATTCCGTTTGTTTTTATCTATGGGTTACAATCAGAAAACATAGTTCACATGTTTGGTAATGATTACTTGGTCGGACCAAAAAATTTAATTCAAGTCGAGAATATTACAGATAGTTTCAAACTACGACCAGACTTTTCACTTATCCGTACTGGATCGTTTTGGGCAGTTGCTATAAGTGTGTTTTTGGTGAGTACGATA
>JBLHOC010000005.1:0-42207 GCA_047620825.1 Bacteroidia bacterium
TGTCGACTTATTTTCTGGGTAAATCCTACTTCAAGCACGTATTTGCTGGGGTGTAGAGACATTTTGACCATTTATTGAAAACTTTCGGATGCTAGTGACCTAGCTTATAAGGAACAGTTAACAATTGACTCATTCGAAATTCACTCATTCGAAATTCAACTATTCAGACATTCAGTAATTCAATCCTTCAACCCTGTCAGTAGATCAGCGACCACAAAGGTGCTACCACCAATAAAGACTAAATCGTTGGGTCCTGCATGCGTCAAAGCGGCAGTATACGCTGTCATAACACTATCAAAGCTTTCTCCTTTTAAATCATGTGCCGTAGCCGCTTCAGATAGCATGTCGACATCAAGTCCACGGACTACGCTAGGTTTACAGAAATAGTACGTCGCGTCTTTGGGTAATAATTCCAAAACAGTGCTGGTGTCTTTTCCTGTAACTTGACCAAAAACGATAAGTAGATTTTCAAACGATTGGTGTTGTAATTGAGTAACAATCTGTTCGATCCCTTCTGTATTGTGCCCCGTATCGCAAATCACTTTAGGTTCTTCCTGTATCACCTGCCATCTACCTAACAGCCCGGTGGAAGAGGCAACGGCATATAAACCTTTCTGACATTTTTTTATGTCTAGCTGCCAACCCAAATTGTTAAGTTCGATTAATACGGCCATCATGGTTCTAGCATTATTATGCTGATAATAACCGAGTAAATCCGTTTGCCATATTTTATTTGGTGCAACAACATCATCTGCAAAAACTATTGGTGCTGATAATTCTTGTGCTTTATCAACAAAAACTTGATCGGTTTCTGGTTGATGCTCTCCAATAATGACAGGAGTATTCTTTTTGATTATACCGGCTTTTTCTCCTGCAATTAGCTCTAACGTGGTACCAAGCATATCAGTATGGTCTAAACTGATATTGGTAATCACACTAATTTCTGGCGTTATAATGTTTGTACTGTCGAGTCTTCCTCCCAAGCCTGTTTCAATAACAGCGATGTCTATCTGCTCTTCAGCAAAATAGAAAAATGCCATGGCTACTGTTATTTCAAAAAAGGAGGGCTGGATGGATTCTAACTCTGGTGTTATCCGTTCTACGAAATCAACTACATGGGTTTCACTTATACAATCACCATTAATTCGAATTCTTTCTCTGAAGTCTATTAAATGTGGCGAGGTATACAATCCAGTTTTAAAACCGTTTGCCTGCAATACGGAGGCCAACATATGTGCTGTGCTGCCTTTTCCGTTTGTTCCAGCAACATGAATGGTTTTAAACTTGGTATGCGGATTATCTAGCGCTTTACAAAGTGCAATGATGTTGGTTAAATCTTTTTTATACGCCGCCGCACCAACCCGTTGATACATAGGTAGTTGTGTGAACAGATAATCAAGGGTTTGAACGTAGTCCAAGTGATTTAGTGAAGCTTGTAGTTGAATGTAATGGTACCACAATTTGTGGCTGCTTGATCACCAAATGGGTAAAATTCAAAACGTTTGATGGCATCTTTACTAAGATTTCTTAGATAGGTACTTGTTGCGGTTCCTCCTGATATTCGTAACGTATTCGCTAATAATTTACCATTCTTGTCAACGCAAAAAGCTACTTTAACTGATCCATCTTCCTGGCTTGTGTTCACGATATTAGGATTCTTTGAAATTCCAAACCCATCAAGATTGTAATTCACATTACCCATTGTTCCAGAAGATTTCCCCCCAGGGCCTTTTTGTTTGGCTCCAGGATCACCTTTAGGTCCAGATTTGGTTCCGTCGCCAGTACTTGTCGTTTTATCGGAGTTAGCTTGTTTGTTTTTCCATCGTTGCATCGCTTTTTGAGCTGCAGTAATAGTTGGTTCTTCTGTTTTAACCGGGTCGGTCGTAGTTGTTTTTTGTGTTTGTTTCTGCTTGTCATCCATTTCTGGTTGATCAGCATCATCGTCTGTTAGAACAGGATCGTCATTTTCTGTTGTAGACTCTGTAGGATTTGAAGGCGGCGTAGCAGTAGGTGTTGTATTGGCCACTTGAGATATATCGGAAGGGCCTCCAGCATCTGGATCCCCAAAACTTACTTCAACACCACCAGCGGGTGCATCCATGTCTTTGGCTTCTCCCATAATCCAAATCAGCATCAGTAAAAAAATGATACAGTGAATTAGGATGGTTGCTACCAGTCCTTTGCGATCGTGTTCGTGACTTAAATCCATAATTGTGTTTTTATTTCACAGGCTCTAACGCTAACACGGGTTTACCACCCAATTCATTAACCATATATACCAAGTCCATTACTTTTTCGTAATTGACTCGTTTGTCTCCGTAAATTGACACTGTTGCACCTGGGTTCTGCGTTAATGCCGCATCAAGGGTCTCAGGTAAACGGTCAAATGGAATTATTTTATCATCTACTGAATAATCTAGGTTTGTACTGACAGCAATTTTTATGAGTTGCTTAGTCGTAGTTGTTTTAGAGCCTTTAGGTAGTAAAACCTTAAGGATTGGCTCAGGTGTAAACTTAGATGTGATGATAAAGAAAATCAAAAGCAAAAAGATAATATCCGTCATAGACGACATATTAAATTCTGCAACTACCTTATTTCTTCGTTTTAGTTTCATAACAACCTGTTCATTAGTAACGTATTACGAAGCAGGTTCGTGTAAAATATCTAAAAATTCCATCGTTGTGGACTCCATACGGTAAATTACTTTGTCAATCATTGCCGTAAGCGAGTTGTAGCTAATGTAGGCAATAATACCTACAATCAATCCACCAACAGTGGTTACCATGGCCTCATATATACCACCAGACAAGGATCCAACTTGGATACCGTCAGCGTTTTGAGCCAGTGTATAAAATGTCTTAATCATACCAGTTACTGTACCTAAGAAACCAATCATGGGAGCCGCACCAGATATTGTAGCCAACAAAGGCATTCCTTTCTCTAGTTTCGATACTTCCAAGTTTCCAACGTTTTGAACAGCTACTTGCACATCTTGTAAAGGCTTCCCAATTCTCGATAAACCTTTTTCAAGCATACGGGCAATCGGTGTATTCGTCGCTTCACAAAGGCTTTGAGCACCTTTTATGTTACCTTCAATCACCATGTCCTTAATTCGTTTCATGAATAATGGATCATATTCACGTGCCTTCTTTATGGTTAGATATCGCTCTACCAACAGATAAATGGCGATGATGCTTAAAATGACGATAGGAACCAACATGATACCTCCGTTTAGCGCCATTTCCAACACGTTCATTTGTTCTTGTGTTTCTACTACGAGTCCAGTCGAATCGGTAGCTACCGCAGTAGGTGCTTGTAACAAAATTGATTTCATCTAACTTTTATTATGTTTCTATTTTTATTCCTGATTTTCAAATATAAATGCCTCTCGGTCATCGTATCTATTAACGAGTTTTAAGAAGTCTTTCGCATTTTTATGCGAAATAAATTTTTCGATACATAAAACTTTGTCTGCACCGGACTGCACTTCAAAGAGATCGTATTCCTTTTTTTCTAGTTTTTTTCTTTTGACAGATTCCGTTGCACTCGTAAAGTTTTTTGCCACTGCGATGTAGTAAACAGTTTCAGAAAACGGATTATATGGCTTAACCATTTTTACTGCCTCAACGGGGGCAGTAATTTCTTCAGTTTCGATTGGTTGTTTCACTTCTGGCTCTTCAATCACCGTTTCTTCAGGAACAATAACTTGTACTTCCGTCATGTTCGGTTCTGTGGCTGTGAGAATAACTTCATCAGTTACGTCTGTATATTCCATCGTGTTTTCAACGGATTCCACAGTTTCGTTTGGAACCATGGTTACATCAAGTGCTTCTGTGTCGCCTAAGTCAATGTCAGGGATTATGGATGCAGTAATATCCTCATCATCAGTCGTTTCAATATCTGAGGTCGCTAGTGGCTTCTCAGCAGAGGTTTGTAGTAATTGCCATAACATAACGCCAAACAAAGAGAGTATCGCTACAGAAGCTGCTATTTGTGGTATGTAGAAAGTACGTTTTGCAGTTGTCTTTGGCATCGGAATCACTTTTGATTCTTGTGTCAACTTTTTAACAACTGGTTGTTCTGTTTGAACTATGTTACGTAACCGTTTGATTTTAACTTCAGATAAGCCGTAGCTTTTCTTGTGAAAATTCGCACCATCGTAAGCAACGAATATGAGATTGTCTTCTTTATTCAGGTATAAGGAGCCTAAGTTTTTGAATTCGTAATTCTTATACTTAGCCAGACGACCTTTTAAAAATGATGTGAATAAGCCTACTTCTTTTTCAGCCTGTTCATAGGAAATGTCTTTCTTTTTTTGAAGTGCATTAATAAGCAGACCATCATTTTCTATTAGACTTTCATTAAACGCAACCTTTTTACGTGTTGGTGAAATCAACGAACGATTAGCATCAAAATCAGTAGACTTAAAATTCCCAACGAAACCGCCAAAACCAGGTATAATAACGCAGTTTTTGTTATACAGTAATTCGGAAACTAAATCTATCAACTCCATATTTTGCCCTTTTTATTAGTGTTACAATGAAAACGTTATTCCAGCCAACAAATTAAGTCCAAAAGCTGGATATGCATACCATTTTTGGTAACGAGAATTGGAAATATTATTGACATTCACAAAGAATGAAATGTTTTTCTTGTATCGGTAGTCTGCCATTACGTTAACATCCAAGAATGTCGGTAACGTTTCTATCTTTTTTTCAGCACTGAATAAATCTTGCTGAAACCTTTCACCTATTGCATATAGTTGTAGTCTCAGGTTTAATTTCTTGGCTACAGTATATCGCAGATTTAAATCAGCATCAATGGCTGGAAGTTGCCACGCATGTGCTTCTTGTTCTGTTTTGTAATTGTAAAGTGTTGTGTTGAATTGGATAAAGAACCTTTCGTCAAGTCGGAATCCTAAACCACTTGTGAAAGCCACAGTTTGTACATCATCATATACAACTCCGAACGATCGGGTAGGTGTTGAGTCTGTAAGGAATAATGGCAAGTCGTTATCAACGGAAAAACGCACTTTCAATAGGTAGTCTATTTTCTTAACCAAAACGCCTTTCAATCCACCCGCAATGTTGAAACTATTCACCGTGTTTCTAATTTCTATATCGTTGCTTGCAAAAGAGTTTATGTAAGACAGCTGTCTTAGCCCATTTTTCGTCACATCTCCATTAACCACTGCAAAAGCCAATACCTTTTTTGGAACTAGATAATGTTCGATGGCAACATCTGGGAATAATCTAAAAGTGGCATCCACACTATCGATACTCACAACTGCATTAGCTCCAATCGTGAATTTTATCTTGTTATACTTAAATTCATATGAAGGTAGAATTCGAACAAAAGTCCGGCTTAAGGCTGGCTTTGCATTATCGACAATGTTCGTATAATTAACCTTAGCGTCTACATTAATTTTGCGGTTTCTGTCTATGCTGTACTTGGTTCTAAGAGAAGCGTCGAAATCATTTTCACGACGGTTTCCATGTGTTCCGAAGGTGTAGAAATCGAATCCAAGCTGCGTACCCATCTTTTTCTGATCATAACCGCGGTCATAAAGTACCTGCCCATTAAAATCATTAAATATCTGATTGATTGATCTCTTTTCGAACGTAAAGCTATCTGCATCGTAGCCATAAAAATGGACAACATGACGTTCATAGTTCAGTTTCCCTGTTAATGAACCGCTTTTGCCCATTTTTGCACCCATTACACCGAGGTGATTGTCACTAAAATCCGCATTTTCTGGCTTACCTGCATTTGCCGATAAGTGCTTCCCATAAAAACCATAGTTGTATTTCTTGTTCCGCACACTGTGAATTCTAACTTCACCATATGGGGTCAGAAAGTTTCCTGCGCCTAGTTTAAAGTAGTTCCCGAACAGTGGCTCATCTGACTCTGATTTAATGGATATGGCCTTTGCTGGTCGATAAGTTGGTAGCACAGCATAAGCAAAGTTTGGCAAATCGTAAGTAAAACTTGGGGTATTACCACTGATGGGTTGAATATCAGGTTTTGTGATAATCTTATTCGCAGCAGAAACTTTTGGTTCCCACTCCGTCTTAATGTCGATAGACATAGTGGTGCTCGTATCTGTTTGAGCAGAAACTTGCAGACCGAATGAGAGGCTGATTGTTAGGATTAGAAAAAGCGCTTTATTACCCATAATATTAATCACTCAAAATTAAATGAACATAGGCTGTTTGGCTGCATAACATTTCCACAATAACGTTGATTTTTGTGCTTAACGTATGGTCAAGGCTTCATTAGGAGTTTACTTATCAACAAAGAGTGGGTTAAGATTCGTTCAAATACGGCAGCTATTATATTTGAACTTAGTAATAAATTAAGAGATGGCGAACGAAAGCGCAGAAAAACTAAAAGCACTTAAGCTTACAATAGATAAACTTGAGAAATCTTATGGAAAAGGAGTTGTAATGAAGATGGATGACCATTCAGTGGTTAACATACCTTCTATTTCAACTGGATCTTTAGGATTAGATATGGCCCTTGGCATTGGTGGATTACCAAAAGGTCGGGTAGCTGAGATTTACGGTCCAGAAGCCTCTGGTAAAACAACATTAGCGTTGCACTGTGTGGCTGAAGCACAAAAGAAAGGTGGCATTGCAGCCTTTATTGATGCTGAGCACGCGTTTGATCGTTTTTATGCTGAGAAAATTGGTGTAGATACGGACGAACTGTTAATCGCTCAACCTGACAATGGAGAACAAGCCTTAGAAATTGCAGATAACTTGATTCGGTCTGGTGCAATTGATATCATCGTTATTGATTCTGTTGCGGCATTGGTTCCAAGAGCAGAACTCGAAGGTGATATGGGAGATTCTAAAATGGGTCTTCAAGCTCGTTTGATGTCACAAGCTTTAAGAAAGCTGACAGGAACAATTAGTAAAACTGGATGTATCTGTATCTTTATCAATCAGTTGCGTGAGAAAATCGGTGTTATGTTTGGTAGCCCAGAAACGACTACTGGTGGTAATGCATTAAAATTCTATGCGTCTGTTCGGTTGGATATTCGTCGAATAGGTCAGATAAAAGATGGCATGGACATCGTAGGAAACCGGGTAAAGGTGAAAGTTGCCAAAAACAAAGTGGCTCCGCCTTTCCGTGTAGTTGAATTTGATATCATGTACGGAGAAGGAATTTCTAAAGCCGGAGAGGTGTTGGATTTAGGTGTTGAAGCCGAAGTTGTTCAAAAAAGTGGAAGCTGGTTTAGTTATAACGGCACAAAACTTGGCCAGGGTCGAGACAGCGTTAAAAAGTTGTTGCTTGATAACCTAGAGTTAATGGAGGAAATTGAAGACCAAGTGAAGGCAAAAGTATTGGAAGTTGCTGAACCTACTAAAGCGGCAAAAGGTGCTACTGCTGCTGCAACAGAAGAATCTTAATATATTAATAAGATATAAGGAAAAACTTTATTTGCTTCGGTGGATAGAGTTTTTTTATTGGGTAGTTTTGCGTCTTTGAGCCATATCGCTCAAAACCTTCATTTCCTCAATTCCGGCAGATACGTTTTGTAAGGTCCCGCCATGTACATCAACATTAATCTTGATATCCGCATGAAAAGCGGTGTTAAAGGTACAGTGATGCCAATAATGACAACACTCAACAGTAGGAGCGAAGGGTCGTCAAAAAAGGTAAACATCAAAATAGATAAAATGATTAAGAGTCCAACGATTAGTGAATAGCTAAAATACATGGCGCCCCAAAAGAAACCTGGTTCTTGCTCATATTTTACCTGGCAATGCGGACAATTCTTGTGAACGTTTTTATAGTTTTTGCTAAATATAGGTCCTTTGAAGACTTCACCTGTGCGGCATTGCGGACAACGACCTTTTATAAAGGCTTGAATTCCTGAGATGTTACGCATTTTTCGCTCGTCTATTTTTGCGGTACCACAATCCACCAACAAAAGCTACAAGAATGTATGGGGAAGCTAAGAGATATAAAATCCCCTTGTTTAACCCAACACCGACTGTGTTTCCTTCGGTTTGCATGGCTGATTCTACAGCGCTTCTACACATAGGACATTGTGCCAATACTTCCGTAAAAAGCCCAGTGAGTATAAAAAAGAGTGCAAAAATGGATAAACGACGTATTACGTTTTGCATAAGGCAAAGATACTTATTCGGGGATAAAGAAGAAGTTTTGTGTTGTATGATTATCCTCATCAAAATGGATTAAACCATCGCCTTGTTTGAATTTTATGGAGTAGTTCAATTGCTTCATAAAATCAAAACATTTATAACGATTTTCATTGTCCCACAATTCACAATATATTATCGGTCGATTCTTTCGTAACACTTGCTCTGCACCCAGAAAGACGTGATACTCAAAATTTTCTACATCGATTTTTATAGCGCTAATCGCAGTGTCTTTGATTTCTGCTAGATCATCCAATTTTGCTATGGACGTGGTGAAGGTGTCACCCTCATTGAATTCTTTTATGTCGTCTGACAGTACATGACTAAGCCCTTGCTTTTTGACATTTTCAACAACAGGCATGACCATTTGTATTGATCCGGTTTCATTACCAAGTGCTAAATCAGAAACTTTGATGTTATCCAATTTAAATCTTCTAATTACCCATCGTAAAGCGGATAAATTTTGGGGCATAGGTTCAAAGGCGTGAACGGTTCCGGTAGACACGCGTTTGGATAAATAGTACGCCATGATGCCAATGTTAGCACCTATGTCTAACACGTTACTACCTTTAGGGATTAGTTGTAGAAAGTGGAAGAAGTCGTTTTCTCCAGTATCGTTGTGGAGTGTCTTGATTTTATACCACGAGAATATTTTGAGATAAGTTTTCAATCCCAAAATCCGTTGCAATAGAAATTGTATTCTAGCTTTCACGTAGTTAAGGGAATTGGTAATACGGACTAATCATGAGATAAACGACAACACCTGATACAGTAACAAATAGCCAAATGGGATAGGCGAAACGTACTATTTTTTTGTGTTTATCTATCTTATTGTTTAAGCCAAAGTAGAATGCAATTAGAATGAGTGGTAAAACAGCTGCCGCCAACACAATATGCGAAACTAAGATGATTAGGTAGAGTGTTTTAATAGAACCTTCTCCACCAAAAGTTGTATGTGTTACAAAGAAGTGATACACAACATAGAACATAAGAAACAACGCTGACAATAGGAATGTGGTGATGTTTAACTTTTTATGTACTGTTATTTTCTTCTGTTTGATTGCCCATAAACTGAGTAACAGAAGGATGGTGCAAGTGCCATTGATAAATGCGTTAAACATTGGAAACTTATAAATGATTTGCGGGAAATCACTTGGTGGCTCTATCAGTCTTTTGTTTAATGCAAGAACAAGGAGGAATACCAAAAGGGAAACGACCATCGCAATTCTATAGAAAATTTTATCGTTCTTAATCATTTTTTTAATTTGTTACCTTCAATGTACTCTGCTCTTAAAACCTTCACAGCATCCTTTACTTCTTTCGCAAATTTCGGATTGTTACGTGACTCATAGTAACCTCTCATCCGTTGATCTTTGTCAACAATGAATACCATGGTGCTATGAATAAAGTCGTACTTACCATCTGGGCTTGGAGCCGCAGCATGATAATGATTTAAAGCCAGGTCGTAAATTTCATGTTTAAATCCTGTGACGAAATACCATTTGTCGTTTTTATAACCATAACGACTCGCGTATTCGGCTAAGATTGGTACGGAATCATGTTCCGGATGAACGGTATGTGATAAGAACACGACATCAGGATGATTTTTAAAGTCTTCTACTGCTAGACGCAAATTGTTATTCATGCGGGGGCATAGATCTGGGCAAGTTGCATAAAAGAAATTGGCAACAATGATTTTGTCTTCAAAGTCTTTAAGTGTAACTGTTTTACCCGTTTGGTCCGTTAAGACGAAATCGCGTAAAGTCCACATTTCCATAATGCTATCGCCGGTTACAAAATAATTGTTACCAATAGTAGAATCAATTTGTGCCTTATCTAATAGTAAAGTTGTGTCGCCGTAATACGTCCCCATATATTCAAGCGGGGTATACTGTGTGTCAAAGGTTCTCCATAGAAAAAAAAGGAGAATAGGGATTATAACAAATAAAACAAGAACAAAACGACTACGATTTTGACCGTCCACTATAACCAATTTAAATCTAACCAGTAATAAGCTTCAGACAACATTAACAGGATGAAGTAGATTACAAAAAGCATCGGTAAAACGATTGACTTTTTTAACGTCTTGTGTTCAAATGTTAAGTGCATAAAACTGTATACGATAAATGCGGCTTTAACAACACCTAAGAAGATGAATAGGCCGTTTCGAAACATGGTTGGAGGAAGGGTAAAGTATAGGATAACGTCAGCAATTGTTAGGAATAACAATATCCAAAAAGTTTTCCATAACCCTTTCGTGCCATGTGAATGTGCTTTTGGAACCCAAACCGTTGGATCGTAATTTACTTCGTCGTGAATGTCTACAGGTGTATTATGATTACTCATGATAATTGTACGCTTTAAAGGGTTCTATATAAGGTAAAAGAAGGTGAAAACGAATACCCAAACTAAATCTACAAAGTGCCAATACAGTCCAACTTTTTCAACCATTTCGTAATGGCCGCGTTCTTGGTATGTGCCTCTTAACACGTTTATATAGATTACAATATTAATAACAACTCCACTTAGTACGTGGAATCCGTGGAAACCAGTTACCAAGAAGAACAGTGCTGCGAAAGTTACTGGCCCAAATGGGTTGGTAAAGAGTTTGGCTCCTTCACCTATAAATTTAGTCCACTCCCAAGCTTGACAGCCTAAGAACATCGCCCCGCCGATAATGGTCAGCAGCATAAATATTTCTACTTTTTTCTTTTCCATCCGCTGTCCTGCCTCTACGGCAAGAACCATTGTTACACTACTCATGATGAGAATGAATGTCATTAAACTCACAAACATCAGTGGCCAATGCATATGGTGACCAGGGAAATGGTTAAACACCAATTCTGGTGCAGGCCATTGTGTTTCAGCAAAAATGCCTCGGTCGTTCATTGCGCCAACAAATCCATCAGGATTGCTATGGAACATTTCATGAACATCAGTTCCAAATGGCATTTCTTTTCTTAAGTCTTCCATTTGAGTCTCATTTGCTTGTGGAAATGAGAATCGTACAGTCGCGTATCCAACCAAAAGTGATGAGAACGTGAATGCGTCAGAAAGAAGAAAGAACCACATCATAAGCTTTCCATAGCTTATTCTGAATGGAGATTTTCCTCCTGCCCAAGTGGACGTTGTGCTTACAGCGTTATTTGACATAATATTCTAAAGTTGCGGTGCAAAATATAAAAACAGGTATAAATAGATCCAAAGAATGCCTACAAAATGCCAATAAGTATTACACATACTTATTGACAACATATTATCCTTATGAACCTTTGACATTAAACTTTTTACGAAGACGATGGTAACAAACACAATCCCACCTAACAGGTGTAATAAGTGTAAGCCCACAAACATGATGATGAATGAACCACTGACTAAGCCACCAGCACTTCCTTCTGCTGGAGAGAAAAATATGCCTCTTTCACCTAGGTCTAAAAATCCTTGATATTGAAAATAGACAAAAGATAAACCGGCTAATAGTGTAACAGCCATCCCTATAGAAACTTGTTTAAGTTTGTCTTTCTTCGCTGCTTGATGCGCGAAAAACATAGAAATTGAGCCAATGATAACAGCCACAGTCGAGCTAATGAATTGATGTGGAAGACTAAAGTTTAACCAATTTCCTTCTGCCTCTCTTACTAAAAGGGCACTTGTTAATCCTAGAAATAGCATAATCATACTCACGATGAGTAACACCAAAGAAAATTTCTTAGGATGCATCTTGCCGTTGTTGTTATATTCTTCCATTTGAGCTGAAGCAATCATATCTTATCTATTACAAAGGCCAATAATACCAAAGGGTTATAAACGATGGAATAAAACATCAGTTTTTTAGCTTCTTTGGTCGTACTGGTTTTATGAAGTTTAATTCCTTGACTTAAAAAGGCCAATCCCGCAGCAATGGCAATTACCATTGAAATCCAGCCTGTTAATCCCAATAAGAAAGGGATCATGCTTAATGGAATCAATAATGCGATGTACCAAATAGTTAACGTTGTTGACTTTTTATCTTTACCAGTTTTTGAAGGCAGGAGTCTGTAACCAGCTCTTTTATAGTCATCATCCAGTACCCATGCGATGGCCCAAAAATGTGGGAATTGCCAGATAAACTGAATCGCAAATATTGCCCATCCACCCCAAGACAACGTACCAGTTGCTGCGGCCCATCCCAATAGTGGAGGAATAGCGCCAGGGAAGGCTCCAACAAATACGGCTATCGGGCTAATGCGTTTTAAAGGGGTATATAAAAATGCGTAACTCAGCAAGGCAATTAAACCTAACCAGCCACTCATTTCGTTTAAGTATCGCCCTAATATGAAAACACCTAAAACGCCACTTATGGTACAAAAAATTGCAGCTTCTGTGATGGACATTCTTTTGGTCGCAACGGGTCTGTTGTTTGTACGAACCATAAGCTTGTCAAAATCTTTTTCAATGATTTGATTCAAACCATTGGAAGAAGCGACCACCAAAAAACCACCAAATATCAAAGCCCATAAATCAACATAGTTAGTTGAACCGTTGGCTGCAATTAAAAAACCAAATACAGCCGATAACACAACTGTTATGGTAAGTCGTGTTTTGGCCAATTGGTGATAATCCTGCAATTTGGCAGCAATCGAAAAGGGCAATATGGCAGTTGCAGTTTTAGTTGACATACTGAAGTGCTTTAGATTTAAATTCTTGAATGGTAAGGTATATAAACGTAACCAATGTAAGACTACCTAACGTAACGTGTGTAATCTGTGCTACATCAGGAAAAGCAAAACGAATATTTAAAATACCTGTCAGTGATTGTATGATTACCATTACGATTGCTGCAAGTAGTATTAAACTTGTTTTAGGTCTTTTAGTTGTGTTTTTATTTCTTATGTAAAGTGCAATTAAAATGATGCCTGTTCCTATGGCGAGTAACCTATGTATATTAAATACACGACCCAATAATTCAAAGTTGTTAAGGTCTATCAGAACGCCTGATTTACCGAAGTGGTCTATTTTTTCTCTAACCGCAGTACCAGAAAGCAATTGAGTTAAGCTTATTGCGAGTCCGGTTACACTTAAGGCTGTAATGGATTTGGACGTTTTACCTTCAGCCGTTTTATTCCAGTAAAAAGCAATCATAAAACTAGCGATCGCTACAAAAGCCAAAACGAAATGAAGTGAAACGACACCTCCAAGTAAGTCGGTATCTACAACGACTGAACCCAGCCATCCGTTAAATACAACAAACAATACTCCAAGCCATGTGAATAGTGTGATGGCTTTTTTACTTTTCCAAAACTGAAATGAAGATACCGCAGCTAATAGAGTTAGAATACCCGTAATAGCGCCCCACAAACGATTCACGTATTCAGTATACGTCTTACGTACGTTAAAAGCTTCAGTTGTGCTGTTGTCACCTGACAATAACAAAGCTTCTGCTTTTTGAGTCCATCCGATATTTTGTAACAATTTTGCCAAGCGGCTTACTTTTATTTTTCGTTTCTCTAAATATTCTTTTTCATAATTGTCTGGTAGTTGATCCACCGAAGTAGGTGGAACCCAAGTCCCAAAACACTTTGGCCAATCTGGACAACCCATCCCTGCACCGGTAATTCGTACTATACCTCCTAAAAAAAATAGGATGATTATGCCGATAATCGACAACGAACAAAACCGGTTAAAGAATCCAGGTTTGAACAATTTCTATGCTCTACCTAAACCAAACCAGTTCTTCACCAACGTAAAGAACATTTTATCACTTCCTTTTGGTTCATCTGTAACATCCTTTGTAACCGGTGCAACCGGAGTTACAGGTATTACTGGCGTCACGTGAACTTCCTCATCATTTCCATCTAATGGTATGTTTTGAGGTATAAAATCTGATTCCGTATCAGGTAAACTGTAATCATAAGGCCAACGGTATACTGTTGGGATTGCACCTGGCCAGTTGCCGTGTAAGTGCTCAACTGGTGCAGTCCATTCAAGTGTGTTAGCGCCCCAAGGGTTTTGACTTGACTTTTCTCCTTTGAATATACTAGAGAAGAAATTGTACAAGAAAATAATTTGAGCCAAACCACCTAAAATAGCGGCAAGGGTGATGAATATGTTAACGTCTAACCAAGGCGCAAATTCTGGTAAAATGTCGAACGTAAAATATCTACGTGGAACACCAGCCAACCCTTGGAAGTGCATTGGAAAAAACACCATATAAGCCGACACAAATGTCAACCAAAAGTGAATATACCCTAAAGTCTTATTCATAGTTCTTCCGAACATCCTTGGGAACCAGTGATAAATACCGGCCATCATACCGAAGATGGCTGAACTACCCATTACAAGGTGGAAGTGAGCTACTACGAAGTATGTATCGTGTAACGATATATCTAATGCAGCATTACCTAAGAAAATACCAGTCAAACCACCGGTGATAAAGAAGGACACCAGGCCAATGGCGAACATCATACCGTTTGTGAATCTTATACTACCTTTCCATAGGGTTGCCAAATAATTAAATGTTTTTACTGCCGACGGGACTGCAATAATGAGCGTCATGACTAGAAATACTGTACCCAGAAACGGATTCATACCTGTTATAAACATGTGGTGACCCCATACTAAGAAAGACAGTACAGAAATACCAATCAAAGATATAACCATGGCCGTGTAACCAAAAATCGGTTTACGTGCATTGACTGCAATTACTTCAGAGGTAATACCAAGAGCAGGCATAATGATAATATAAACTTCAGGGTGACCTAAGAACCAGAACAAATGTTGGAATAAGATCGGACTACCACCAGATTGTTCTAGTGCACCGATACCACCACCAAGGAATATGTCGGATAGATAAAAGCTTGTTCCAGCCAATCTATCAAACATGAGTAATAATCCACCACCAAGTAAAACTGGGAATGACAATACACCTAAGATCGCTGTTAATAAGAATGCCCAAATTGTTAATGGCAATCTGTTCATCGACATGCCTTTGGTTCTCATGTTTAGAACCGTAGTGATATAATTTATACCACCAAGTAGGGCGGAGACTATAAACAGAATTATCGCAATCAACCATAAGGTCATACCTACACCGGAGCCGGGCATTGCTTTTGCCAATGCACTCAAAGGAGGATAGATCGTCCAACCACCCGACGCAGGGCCGGTAGAAACGAACATACTACTCATCAAGACAACACTTGACAAGAAGAAGAACCAGTAAGATAGCATGTTCATAAAAGGTGATGCCATATCACGTGCTCCAACTTGTAAAGGAATTAGCAGGTTGGAAAAAGTCCCACTCAATCCAGCTGTCAATACATAGAATACCATGATTGTACCGTGGATGGTGACTAGTCCCATATAGAATCCAGAATCTAATCGTCCTTCAGGTGCCCATTGGTCACCAAAAAGCCAATTTAAGATTGGGAAACTTGTATCTGGCCAGGCCAGTTGTAATCTAAATAATATTGACATAGATACACCCATAACACCCATGACAATTCCTGTGATTAGGAACTGTTTGGATATCATTTTATGATCCATGCTAAAAACGTACTTCGAAATAAAGCTTTGTTTGTGATGTCCGTGATCGTTACTCATTTTCGTATCGTTCTTTTTAAATTTTAATCAATTAATTCAAGGCTACTTCGCCACTGTGTTCCATATCGTCAGCTTCTGGTGCTTCCGCTGGTGTTTCGACAGGAGCCTCAACTGGCGACTCTTGTACAAACGATGCTTTTTGTTCTGACATCCACTTATCGTATTCTGCCTTCGTTTCAACAATGATTTTAATTTTCATGTTAAAGTGAGAGTTACCACAAATTTTGTTACAGATTATGTGGTAGTCGAATTCAGGATTGTTCAATTCAAATCTTCTTTCTTTCGTTGAAGTAATTGGTTTAAAAGTGAATTGAGTTGGGATACCAGGAACAACGTTCATTTGAGCTCTGAATTCTTTCATCAATGCACTGTGAATGACATCTCTTGAACGCAGTTTGAATGTTATCATGCTGTCTTTAATCAAATGAATCTCACTAGAGACGATGTCGTCATTTGCAGCTGCAGTGTATAATGGCGCTTCTCCTGAAAGTGAAACCTTAATTCTTTTAATTTGCGTGGTTCGTCTTCTGGTTTGTAAATCGAAAAAAGACGCTTCTTTACCTGATTCAATGTCGTTTATTAGTTTCAGGTGATTTTTCAGGTCTCGACCTACTCGTCCACCAACAGTGGATTTTAAATCTCCAAGTTTCTCTGGTAATTCAGCTTTTGCCTTAGCATAGTATATAAGGTCAGCTTCTAATTCAGTTAAAATTTCTTTTGCTTTAAAAGGTAAAGCGATACCGAGCGGGTTAGATTTTTCAGATATTAAATTGTGACTAGAGTTCCCAAGAACACCATCGGCACCAGGATATCTTACTTGCCAAGCAAACTGTTGTGCAAATACCTCAATTTGAGCTGTTCCAGGTTCAGGTGTTTTGTTTATGCCTTGCCACGCTTTTAAGCCTCCAAGTACCAAAATAGTAAGTACTACGGCAGGAATGGCCGTCCATATCAATTCTAATTTGTCGTTATCTGGGTAGTGTAAAGCTTTAACGCCTTTTTTGGCTCTGTATCTAAATGCAAAATAGAATAAACAGAATTGTGTTACGAAGAATACGAATCCAGTAATCACAAATGTTATCTTCATCATTTTATCTAATTCTCCGCCATGAGCCGAAGATGCATTAGATAACAACAAGTATTTACTGTGTATGGATAATTCGTATAAGCCAGCGATCATACCTACTATCAAGAAAGCAAGCATTAAACCAGCATTAACGTTGTTCCAAGGAATAACTTCTTTCCCAGTTAGCTTTCCAACGATATCGATGGTTTTTATAATCAATATCACGACTATAAATACCAATAAAGAAAGCAACAATAAAATCTTGTTTGTTCTGTTGAAAAGGCCTTCGTCTAATTTCTCCTTTCCAGGGCCATCACCTGTAACCACTGGGGCTGCTAATGGACCGTTTTCGGTATACATTAAGATTGACTTGATTTGATCATCTGTTAAATCACCGAAAACGTTCATTGCGGTTCCGTTGTATTCATTGTAGATGGCAATCGCGTCTGCATCACCAGATTGACGCAATTCGGTGTTGTTACGCACCCATTTAATCAGCCAATCCATGTCTCTTTTTTCTGTAATACCAGTAAGCGCAGGACCAGTTGTTCTACGGTCTAACTGGTGACAAGCCTGACACTTCGATTTAAACAAAGCTTCCCCAGCCTTGACTGTTTCTTCCGTAACAGGTAGGCCAGTCGCACTGGTTTCAATTTTTAGTGCTGCAAAAGTTTGCAGGGATGTAAGAACGAGTAAAATCGCAAATGCGCTCGTTTTAAGAAAATGTAATCGCATACTTTTTGATGAAAAGTTTTTCATTAACCTCTTATTATCAGGGAGTTAATTGGCGAATGTCTTGTCATCTGCCTTCCCTTCAATTTTGGCAAAAATAAGGGGTTTTTAAAAAGAATAAAGCAATTGTTTTCCCCAGTTGATAAGGGGCATTTATTTAGAAAGAATACAAATTAAATGGTAGCGATTTCAAAAACAAAAAGGGAACCCTAAGATTCCCCTTTCGTAACCAAAAACTAAAACTGAAATTTAATTTACCACTCTTAAACTTGTTTTGTGATTGCTATCTCTAGCGCTCGTATATAAGAACGATGCATCGCATGAAAGGTTGTAAGGTTCCGGTCATTAGATTGTCTTGATTATGACAGTTATTTCAAAAAAAAAGCACTCGTCGATTGACGAGAGCTTTTTATCGGAAGTGTTGAATTACTACAGTTTGTAATTTAACCCAAGTCCTAGAATATTTGGAGCTCCTAGGTTCAATTCGAAACTAGCACCAAAATGGTCATTAAAGTAAAATCTTCCGCCGAAAGCAGTTAACCCAATGTTTACTCTACCTATCCCATCAAAATCACCTAAGCCGTTGTAGTCTGGGTCAGCTGACTCAATACTCCCGCCCCAAAATACGTATCCGATACGAACACCTGAATATAGATCTACGT
This sequence comes from Bacteroidia bacterium, assembly GCA_047620825.1. Lineage (GTDB taxonomy): Bacteria > Bacteroidota > Bacteroidia > NS11-12g > UBA9320 > UBA987. The sequence continues at coordinate 18,211 of JBLHOC010000005.1, forward strand.
TGTCACCGTTTCCATAATGAATTTTCGGAGTTAGTGAAAAATTGCTTCGATTGAGTTTAAAAGTAACTACTTCATCCTGTACATTACCTGAAGAATTGATAAACGAGTTACTGCCATCGCCTTTCCATGACTGATTGGTAAGGATAGCGCCAATACTCCATCTATCGGAAAGTCCAAAGTCGTATCCCAACACAATTGCTGGTCCACCGCTAACACTTGAAGTTCCTGTCTGCGAAACACCGTTGCTATCTAAAAATATATCGTCATTAAATACGGCTTTAATAAGGCCTCCGGTAACACTAAATCCAGCGTGCAACGTTAATACGCTTTCGCCTTGACTGCCTTGGGCATTCGACATTGTGTAGCTTAAAAGAGCTACAGCAAACACAATTACTTTTAATAGTTTTTTCATTTGATAAATTTTTGTTTGTGTAAAACAACTAAATATTCTCAGTATTACCTAAATTTTATTATCTGTTTAGGTTCTATGAGTATTAACTTCTTTTTGTACAAACCTCCTGCCGCTTTTTTAAAATTTTTCTTACTCATCTTAAGTAAGGCATATATGTTTTCTGGCGGAGATTTGTCCCCAATTGGCAGCTGACCATCATTTGCATCTAAAGCATCCATAACCAATTGCTCAAAGGCATCAATGTTTTCATATCCGGTTGGTTGTAAACGCACGTCAATTTTTCCGTCTTCCCGTAATTTGTAGATGTATCCTTTTCTTTTATCACCTAAACGCACTTTGTCGAACACTTCGTTTTCGTACAGAAGCCCGGCATATTTGTTATTAATTATGACGTTTATGCCAACATCAGATCTCGGACCTATTAACAGGTCAACTTCTTCTTGTTCCTCAAGTATTACATCTTCCCGCTCTACAAATTTGTTTGTCTTGCAAGATGCCACTAAACGGTTGGTCACCTCATCTAAATATACATAGACCAACACATTTTTACCTCTGGTGAGATTTTGATTTTGCTCTTTGTATGGGACCAATAATTCTTTTTCCAAACCCATTTCGAGGAATGCACCTACACCTGAAACATCATTTACAGTAAGCACAGCAAACTCTCCAGGCAGTGCCAATGGTTTTAGCGTGGTGGCTATGGGGCGATCTTCTGAATCTTTATAAACGAACACATCTATGTCGTCATCTACTTCAAGCCCAGCTGGGATGTACTTAATGGGTAAAAGGATTTCACTCCCTTTTAAGTCTCCTAAAAACATGCCAACACTGGTGTTTCTTAAGACCGTTAAATTATGATATTGACCTACTGTGAGCATATGCGTTGGTATAATGAATTGTGTTCGGATAGAATGACCAGATTTCGGAATTGTTCCAGTCTATTTGGTATTGCAGCTTCTAGTTTGTTTGAGATGCCGTTTTGATCGAAAGATGTCAAGGCTTGTGTGATAGATGGAATGTCGGTTGGATTGAAATAAATGGCCGCATCTTCCGCAATTTCTTGCATACAAGAATCGGCACAAGTGATTACTGGTGTTCCACTAACTAAACTTTCTACCACAGGAATGCCAAATCCTTCATATAAGCTTGGGAAAATACTGGCTTGCGCCATTTGATATATCTTAGGCAGATCTTGAGTTGGGACATCCGACAATACAATCACTCTTGATCCTAGATTGTTTTTGGATATAAAATCCTTGACTTGTGTAAAGGTGTCACCCGGTTTTCCAATCAATACGATCTGAGCGTAATCGCTAGGTAGGTCCATTATAGCTTGTAACAAAGCCAAGTGATTTTTTCGCTGCTCAAATTTGCTTACGCAAACTAAGTACTCTTTGGGGAGTCCATATTTTGTTCGAATCTTTTCCAATTCATAATCGCCTAGATCCAAATAATACATCGGATTGCAATCTTGATAAATCACATGAATTGGAATGTCGTCATCTGGCATCAATTCAAGCAAATCATTTTTTGTTTGCTGACTTGTAGCAATAACGGCATCAGCAGATCTGAGTGCGTTGTCAGTTTTATGTGCGTATATCTTACGATCGATAGTCTTATAATACTGCGGAAATTTCATGAATATTAAATCATGAATGGTCACCACCATTTTTGTTTTCTTTGGTCGTGTATAAGGTAATTCTGCACTTAATCCGTGGTAGAGGTCGATCTTATTTCGATTAATGTCTTTTGAGATTCCAAATTGCCGCCAAAACATGGAAGACTTTTTTTTGGATATCAGTTTTGCGGGAAAATCAAAATGCTCTGGTGGTTTGGTGTCGAACAAAAAACAGGCATGTTCTGGATACATTTTGATAAAGCCATTCACCAAGGTTCGAGCATAGTTTCCTAGTCCTGTTTGGTTGTGAAAATATCGTTTTGCATCGAAGCCAATTCGCATGCCACAATGTTAGGGAGAAGAATTGTGAATTTTTAATGTTAAATTTTTAATGGACTTAATGATGAATAAATGAAAATGCTGGTTGGGCGTTTAGGTGGTTAGGAGATTAGGTTGTTTGACATTTAGAATTCTACCTTTTACATTCACTGAGATTCCTCGCTGCGTTCTGAATGACCCGTAGGCAAATTCAACATTAAAAATTTAACATTAAGAATTATTATACCGCTACATCAAACTCGCGCAATGCAGAGTTTAAGCTTGTTTTCTTATCTGTGCTTGCTTTTCGTTCTCCAATGATCAACGCCACAGGTACTTGATATTCGCCTGCAGGAAACTTTTTCGTACGCATACCAGGAATTACAACCGAACGTGGCGGAACATAACCCTTGTATTCTTTAGGTTCATCTCCACTCACATCAATGATCTTTGTCGACATGGTCAAGGTAACACCTGCGCCAACTACCGCTTCTGATCCAATGTGAACACCTTCAACAATGATCGAACGTGAACCTATAAAACAATTGTCTTCAATAATTACGGGAGCAGCCTGAACAGGTTCCAATACGCCACCAATGCCAACGCCACCTGATAGGTGAACATTCTTTCCAATCTGAGCACAGCTTCCAACTGTTGCCCATGTGTCTATCATTGATCCAGAATCAACAAAAGCACCGATGTTTACGTAACTCGGCATTAATACAACACCAGGAGCAATGTAACTGCCATATCTGGCGACAGCATGAGGGACAACTCGAATACCTAATTCTTTATAGTTCTTCTTTAGCTCCATTTTATCATGGAACTCCATTGGTCCGGCATGACTCACTTCCATCTTTTGAATCGGGAAGTATAAAATCACGGCCTTTTTTACCCAATCATTTACAACCCAACCATCGGCTGACGGTGATGCACATCTTAGACTTCCGGCATCTAAATCGGCAATGACTGTTCTGATTAGTTCTTTATTTGATTCTTCTTTAAGAAGTTCTCGGTTATCCCAAAGAGACTCAATTTGTGTTTTTCTACTATCCATTTTTCCGTGCAATCACTTTTTGTGCTGCTTCTACAATGTTAACAGTACCTAAACCATATTTATCCAATAATTGTTCAGGAACGCCGCTTTCTCCAAATTGATCGTTAACCGCAACCATTTCTACTGGTGTTGGTATATTTCGAGCCAACAACTGGCAAATAGAATCGCCAAGTCCACCGTTCATTTGGTGTTCTTCTGCCGTTACAACACAGCCAGTTTTTGCTGCAGACGCCAATACTGCTGCGTCGTCAAGTGGTTTAATCGTATGTATGTTGATGATTTCAACTGAAACACCCAATTTCTCTAATTCATTCGCAGCTTCCATTGATTTCCAAACAAGATGCCCTGTTGCAAAAATGGTAACATCTGTCCCTTCTTGAATCGTCCAAGCTTTTCCAATTTCGAACTTCTGATTTGGATCGGTAAATACTGGCCATTTTGGACGACCAAATCTTAAATAGACAGGTCCATCGTAATCGGCAATGGCAATCGTTGCGGCCTTCGTCTGGTTATAATCACAAGGGTTGATGACCACCATATTCGGTAGCATTTTCATCAATCCTAAGTCTTCCAATATTTGGTGGGTCGCACCGTCTTCACCCAACGTTAAACCTGCGTGTGAAGCACATATTTTTACATTCTTTTCAGAATAAGCTACGGATTGGCGAATTTGGTCATACACTCTACCAGTTGAAAAGTTAGCAAATGTTCCTGTGAATGGTATCTTTCCACCAGTAGCTAATCCAGCGGCCATTCCAATCATATTGGCTTCTGCGATACCTACTTGAAAGAAACGTTCTGGAAACTCTTTTTCGAAAGCATCCATTTTCAACGAACCAGTTAAATCCGCACACAAAGCGACTACTTCAGGATTTGTTCTTCCTAATTCAAGTAGTCCTGCTCCAAATCCGGATCGGGTGTCTTTCTTTTCTAAAACTTCAGTGTTGACCATTGATTACTAAATTTTAATGTTTGTTACTTTTCCCGAACTGATGATGAATTTGTGTTCATTCGAGTTTTCAATATTTGTATCCGTTTTTCCGCGTAGTACAAGTGTATAACTACCTGGCTGCATAGCAATGTTTTTACTGTTTCCATCTAAGTTGATGTTACAAACCCATGTTCTTTTATCACCCTTGACGAGATAAACATCTCCCCAATACTTTGTTTTGGTAATTAAGTTCACACTCCCTGGTTGTGGTATCCTCAAATTCGTTTTTTTGGATTGAACAATCGGAATGTTGTTTTTGAATATTCTGGGTAGCGTTAATATTTCAATGTCATACTTACCCGTTATGTAAGGCTCTTTTGTATTGAAATGTTGAACATATATAATTTCTTTGGTACCAGGTTTATAGATAAGTGCCTGTAAATTTTTGTATCCCGAAACACCATTTATATTTAGTTCTAAGTTGCCTTGTGGTGCGTCAAACTTAACAGTGGTATGCTTTCCTGCAGGAACTGAAACCTTCTTTTTAACCAGTGGTGGTATGGTATGAATGATAATGTCGTAGTCGTGAATTGGGTCAATATATAAGGTATCAGGAAAACCATGACGATTTATGGTGTGCACATAGTTTGAAATAAACTTACCTGAATACGAATCATAAAACGACATATTGACATTCGTCTCCAGTGGTTTGCCTTCTGTATTCAATAAATCGATGGTAATGGTTGTGTTACTCAACGCTTGTGAAACCACTGCATCGAGAACGTCCTCAAATTCTTGTTCCGTAGTGGCTTCAAAATATTTCCCAACACAGTCAAACTGCTTTCTAAAATCTGCGTTAAGGCCTACCCCAATAATAAATGGTTTTAATAATACCCCTTGTTTTTGTAATGCTTGAGATACGGCACACGGGTCACCGTTGCACTCCTCAATGCCATCGGTAATTAAAATTATAATGTTTCTAGCATTACCGGTTGATGGGAAATCGTATGCCGCTTGTTCTAATGAATAAGCAATTAATGTATAACCATTTGGCTTTATATCATTTAAGCTAGCTTTTATTTGAGAGTGATTTTCTGGACCAAAACCAACTTCAAGTTTAGTGTCTGTACAATTATGGTCGCTAGACGAAAATTGATGGCCGTAAACCCTAAGAGCAATCTCAAGTCCATCTATATTTTCCAAAGAATCCACCATCCGACTTAATAACTTTTTAGCCACTTGCATCCGAGACTCATCACGACCCATTTTATTCTTCATACTGTATGAAGCATCGAATAAAAATAAAATTCGTGTCTGGGGTTGTGATGTTTGACCAATACTCTTTACGCTAAGGAGCACAGCAAAACATATCATTAAAACATGTTTCATATATAGCTTATAACCAAAGAGATACATCAAATAGTGTGCTACACCTATTAATAATCACCAATAGATGAAGGATTCTGGTTTAAAGCAGACTCCAATTGTTCGTCGTTTGGCGGAATTCCGTGCCACTTATGCGAGCCCATCATGAAGTCGACACCGTTACCCATTTCTGTTTTCATTATGATCACGACCGGCTTGCCTTTTCCCGTTCTTTCTTTGGCAGCAAGTAGTCCTGCGTTGACTGATTCTACATCGTTTCCATCCATTTCCATCACATCCCAACCAAAGGCTTCAAACTTCGAGTTAAGCTCATTAAATCCCATGATATCTGTGGTCGACCCGTCAATTTGAGCCTTGTTGAAATCAACTGTTGCAATGAGGTTGTCAACCTTGTTATGACCAGCATACATGATGGCCTCCCAATTTTGTCCTTCTTGTAACTCTCCGTCACCCATTAAAACGTATAGCTTGCTTGAATCGTTGTTTAGTTTTTTAGACTGTGCCACGCCTACCGCTACGGATAAACCTTGACCCAATGAACCCGATGCAATTCGAATTCCAGGTAACCCTTCTTCTGTGGCTGGATGTCCTTGTAATCGCGAATCTAGTTTTCTGAAAGTAGCTAATTCACTTTTATCAAAATAACCAGAATGGGCTAGTGTCGAATAAAATACCGGTGAAATGTGTCCGTTGCTTAATAAGAATACGTCTTCATTTTTACCTTCCATATTGAAAGGCATTGAAGAATAGGACATGATGTTGTGGTATAACACCGTAAAATACTCTGCACAACCAAGTGAGCCTCCTGGGTGGCCCGATTGCACAGCGTGCACCATACGTACAATATCTCGTCGAACTTGTCTTACGATGTCGTTTAATTCAGCTACAGTCTTCAATGTGGGATTATTTAAGACACAAAGGTGCTTATTAAATTGATTTATGTAAATATTTGTGGATACTTAATGGAAAACAAAATTTGAACGTTAAAACGATAGAATTTAAGCTGCCACTTCAGAAGGCTGATGACAAGGAGTCCATCGAAAGAGCAATCCAAAAAAATGGTAGAATAGCCTCATTATCAGGATGGTATTATAGGATTGAGAAAAAATCTTTGGATGCCCGTAAAGCAGTTATTGTCTACAACTTCAGAGTTTTGGCCCAAACTGAGCCGTTTGAAGACACCACATCTTTTAGTTTTCAAACGGTTCAAGAAGATCGCACTGCAATAATTGTAGGTTTTGGACCGGCAGGAATGTTTGCTGCATTGCAGCTTTTAGAACAAGGTATTAAGCCCATCGTCATTGAGCGTGGTAAACCTGTGAAAGAACGCCGTAGAGACCTTATAGACATATTTCGTAAGCGGGAAGTCCATATTGATAGCAACTATTGTTTTGGAGAAGGAGGCGCTGGTACTTTTTCTGATGGAAAGTTATATACCAGAAGCAAAAAACGAGGTGAAATCAAACAGGTGTTACACGCATTTGTTGAACACGGTGCCAAAGCAGATATTTTGTATGAAGCACATCCACATATTGGTACCAATAAACTACCTGAAATCGTTGAAAACATTAGAGCAACCATAGAGGCGAAGGGAGGTGAAGTAAGATTCAGCACAAAGTTGACGGGTTTACTACTCGATGGAGTCAAAGTAATCGGTGTGTCCACCAATCAGGGTGACATTCATTCTAGTTCAGTCATCTTAGCTACGGGTCATTCTGCCCGAGATGTGTTTACGCTTTTGAACAAACAAAAAATCTTGATAGAAGCAAAACCGTTTGCTTTGGGTGTGCGGATAGAACATCAACAAAAGCTCATTGACCAAATTCAGTATAAATGTAACGACAGAGGTGAATTTCTTCCACCTGCTAGTTATTCCTTGGTACATCAAGTGAATGGGAGAGGGGTCTTTTCTTTTTGCATGTGCCCTGGTGGCATTATAGCACCTGCCATGACGGCAAGTGATGAGGTCGTGGTGAACGGTTGGTCTCCAAGTAAACGTAACGGGGAGTTCGCCAACAGTGGCTTTGTTGTGGAAATACGACCAGAGGATTGGAGCGCGTATGGAAAAGATAATCCTTTGGCGGCTATGGAGTTTCAAGCTGCTGTTGAGCATAAGGCATTTGTGGCTGGAGGTTCAGACCTAACAGCACCGGCTCAGCGGGTAAAGGATTATGTAAACAATAAAACCTCTACGTCACTTACTGAAACCTCTTATATACCTGGCGTAGCCTCTGTTGATTTGCGAAGCGTATTACCTGATGTGGTGCATAGTCGAATTGGAAAGGCGATACAACATTTTGGCAAAGCATTAAAAGGATATAATTCAAATGAGGCCATGTTGGTTGGTGTTGAGTCACGCACATCATCACCAGTACGAATTCCTCGGGATCGTGAAACGTTACAACACCCAGAAATTTCCGGACTTTATCCGTGTGGAGAAGGAGCAGGGTATGCTGGTGGTATTATGTCAGCAGCGCTGGATGGTATTGCTTGTGCAAAAGCGATTGTAAATTGAAAATGCGTTTTGACTTGCTGGTCATTCAGAGTCATCGACGCTAGGAGGTGGTGAGGAATCTGTGGATGTAAGGGGGATTTTGACAGGTTTTGCTTGTTAATACATGAACCACAAACTCAGCAGATTCTTCGGTTCTCGTAATCTCGAACCTCTGAATAGCCACACCGAGGGAGTCAGAGTAATAAAGTTTTCCTACTCACTACTAATTAAACATTAACAAATTTTATTACAACTCCAACACGTATTTTTCAATGACTACTGGAAAGTGCTGGTGTTCTAGTATGTGAATTTTTTGTGCTAGACTGTCCGGAGATTCGTTCGCATCAATGGCGGTTTTAGCTTGATACAATAAGTCACCTGTGTCATATTCGTTATCAACTAAATGAATGGTTATACCTGATTCAGGTTCTTTATTGTCAATAATGGCCTTGTGTACATTCGAACCGTACATCCCTTTTCCGCCATAAGCTGGCAATAGAGCAGGGTGGATGTTGATGATCTTGTTTGGAAAAGCAAGCGTTAAGTCTTGCGGAATCAACCAAAGAAATCCAGCTAAAACAATCACGTCGATACGGTCTTGTTTGAGTTGATTTAAAACAGATCCAGAATTAAGCTGTCTTTTGGTGAAAACATGTAATGGAATATCATTCGAAAATGCCTTGGTGATGATACCAGCAACAGGATTATTGCAATAAATTTTAGTGACCTCTATGGCCTCGTGGTCGGCAAAGTAATTGTTTATATTAATTGCGTTCGTTCCGCTTCCGCTAGCAAAAATACCAAGCCTAATCATTTTTGTGCTTTAAAGGTAGTTGCAGCCAATTCAATCACACGGAGTAACGGTTGTTTCTTTTTGCTTGGCGCAAATACATTGCCTTCAATGGTAACCACCTTCTTGAGCTCAGGACAATAAATCGTATAACTCACAAAAGGTCCAGCAAAAAACTCATTTTCCATTTCCCACCAACCTCTAGTCTCTATAGCTCTATATCCGTTCAGTTTAATTTCTTTCGAAAATACTTCAACGTTTACAGTATCTGTGGTCACGTATGTCGGAATACTATCAATTCTATCTGGTCCATGTAAATGGTTTCTCAATATAGAATTCCTTCTGTTGATGATGTATGCCTCTGTAAATTGTTCTTCTCCCGTATATGCTTCGTCGTACATATAAATACCACTTCTCTTTTCTCCGAAAATCCTATTAATACCGTTGAACTCCTGACTTCTTACAGATCGCTTGAAATTGGCAGGTGTGCGTATGGCGTAACCATAGTCTTTTAACATTTCATTGTAAAACACATCATCTTCAACTGGGTCACGAATAACGATATCGATGGTTGTTTTTCGTTCTGTAGCCAATGCCAAAGTCAATATTTTATCCTTATGCTCTAAGAAACTGGCTTTGATCGCGTCATTATCTTTACCGAGCACAAAACTCACCTCCTGTGGGACAGCAAATAAGTTTTTGGCCACAAAGAAGTTTTGACCCTTCGCTAGTTTTTCGTCTAACATGTCGGTTAAACTAGAGCCCATTAAAGCAATGATTTTTGCTTTATTATCTTGTTGATATACAAAGCACAGGTTGAAATTGTGTTTAAAAAAGTTTGTAAACCCGTCTTCATTACAATGATTAATTTTAAAGTAACCTTCGTTACCTGGCATGCCTTCAATTGGTTTTTGGTAAACTTCCTTAATGGCATCTTTGCAGTGCACATAGGTGGCGTCATTAATCATCATGACTACCTTACCAACCTCGCCTTTGGCTTGCGGTTTCGCTAATATACTTGAAGATTGAGAAGACTTCTCACCACACGATATGGTAGTGAAAAGGGCAAACGTTATGACTAATAATGCAACAGGATTTTTCATTTACAAATAGAGTTTCAGCCGGTTTCCGGGATGTATCATATTTGACCGCAAGTTATTCCAATCTTTTATTTCTACCACACTACAACCTTTACGATTTGCAATGGCCGCCAATGAGTCACCACGTCGTACGACATAAACCACTTCTTGAATAGATGGTTTGTAAGATTCGCTTAGCAATAGAATTTCTCCTTCTTTATCAATAAAAGTCAGTGCTTTATCACTTGGTAGGAATATTTCCATTGTCGTTACGTTCGCTGGAATATTATCACTTTTTAACGGTGGGTTGAGTGTTCGTATTTCCTCTAGTGACATGCCCAGTATTTCAGCAACAGCTTTTAAGTTGTGGTTTGGATTGCAAATCACCTTCGTTACGTTTGCCTCTGGTTTCTCAACATAAGCTGGGAAGATGCCATAGTGCTCGTAAAAGTTCATCAAATAGGCTACTGCAATATACGACGGTATATAATTTTGTGTTTGTCTTGGTAGATATGGATAAATCTCCCAAAAACCTGTCTTTCCTCCTGAACGTCTAATCGCTTTACGAATGTTTCCTGGACCACAGTTATAACTTGCAATAACAACCAACCAATCGTCAAACACCAACGACATGTCTTTGAAGTAATGTGCTGCTGCTTCGGTACTCTTCTCTATATCGCGACGTTCGTCTTGGTATCTGTCAATTTTAAGATCATATATTTTACCTGTATAAGGCATAAACTGCCATAAGCCCACTGCGCCTGATCTGGACGTCGCATATGGATTAAGGGCACTCTCAATAACACTCACATATTTCAATTCAAGCGGTAAGTCATTTTTATCCAAAATGCTTTCATACATTGGGAAGTAATGCTCACTAAGTGTGATCATTTGCTTGAGTTTTGACTGCCAACTGGTTCCGAAATAGTTAATAAATCGTTTGACTTCAGAATTGTAGTCCATGGCAATCTGAAACTCTAAGGAGTTGACATGATTGAAAAAAGTGGCACTATCTACTGGAATTTCATTTTCGAAGAAGTCAGTAATCTCGTCAGTAAAAACAACAGTGGGTACTTCTACTTTGGGTTCAGTTTCTGACAACTTTTCTTCCGCATTTGAAGCCACCAATTTTTTGGTTGCTTCTTCAGTTGAATCGGGTTTCTCGTTTTCATGGTCGGCTACGGCTATTTGCGTACCCATAAGGAAAACGATAAAAAACTTAACTGCTTGTCTCTTTAATATCATAATGAACTCTAAATCAAACGTACAAGTACCATAATAATTGCGGTGAACTCAAAATTAATTATGTAGCGCTGCTCACATTAATAGACGAAAAATGAGGCGGCAAAAGTGTGGTTTCTTTCATTTAAATTATCTTTGGTGTCCAAATTGGTTTACAGCATCAATATTGGCATAAATAACATTCAATGGCGGATTTTTCGAAAAAAGCATGGTCTGATTTGGCCAAACAAGCAAGTTTGCAACCGCAAGAGAAGCTTCAACAACTGAAGCAGAAGCAACACAAGCTTATTGTCACTGTCCCTGCTGAGATTACCTACCAAGAAAAAAGAGTGTCTCTTTCGCCTTTGTCCGTAGAAATGTTGGTAAACAATGGCCATGATGTACGCATAGAAACGAATGCGGGAAAACTCGCAAACTTTGCAGATATTGAGTACAGCGCAGCTGGGGCACAAATTCTTTATGACCATGCCTCTGCGTTTGAAGGAGATATAATTCTAAAAGTGGCACCACCCACAACAGAAGAAATCGATTTAATGAAACCAGGGCAGACCATTTTTAGTGCCTTGCAGTTATCCGATTTAAAACGTGAATGCTTGATGCATATGGCGCAAAAAAAAATAACAGCCATTGGGTATGAATATTTGCGAGATGATGGAGGTACGTTACCAGTCATTAGAGCGATGAGTGAAATAGCTGGACGAGCATCTGTCTTAATTGCAGCAGAATATTTAAATAATGCCAAAAATGGAAAAGGAGAACTGATTGGCGGCATTCCTGGAATTCCACCAACAGATATTGTCATTATTGGAGCTGGTTCCGTGGGTGAATATGCTGTAAGAGCGGCACTAGGATTGGGCGCTCACGTTACTGTGTTTGATAATTCCTTACACCGCCTGCGCAGACTTGAGTCTAGTTTAGGGCGACGTTTGTCATCTTCCACCATATTGCCTCACATTTTACAAAAAGCTTTGATGAACTGTGATGTGGCTATTGGGGCGATTAGAAGTTCAGAAGGTAGAAGTCCACTTGTTGTGTCTGAGGTGATGGTTCAAAAAATGAAACCCAAATCTCTTATTGTCGATGTATCTATTGATCAAGGTGGGTGTTTTGAAACGAGTGAAATCACAAACCATGAGAACCCGACTTTTATAAAACATGATGTTTTGCATTACTGTGTTCCAAACATTGCATCGCGTGTAAGTAGAACCGCGAGTTATGCTTTGAGCAACATTCTGTCACCTTTAATGTTGGAAATTGGCAACGAAGGAGGTATTTATAACTATTTGTGGTCCAGCGAAGGCCTTCGACAAGGGGTGTATGTTTACAAGGGAATCCTTACCAATCATAGCCTCGGCGCTAGATTTAATATCCCAGCAAAAGAAATAGACTTTTTATTTTCAGGCAATGTTTAAGCTCCGAGCTATTCACATATCTTTGGCGCTTTAATTTTCATGCTCAATAGAAGACTCATTAGAATCAAGGTTTTTCAAGCCCTTTATGCGTATTTACAAGATGAATCGCCTAGCTTGAACAAATCCAAATCTTATCTCAAAAATTCGATTTCTGGAATTGAAAACAATTTCCTGACTGTTTTGCTATTTCCAATAGAGCTTACGCATTTTATGCGTTCGCAAATGAATCCATCGGAAACCAAATATTTGCCAAGTGATGCAGATGTTTTAGCACATAAAAACTTATCGTTCCCAGGGATTTACGACCAACTTGTGCATAACAAGGAGATTGCAAGTTTTATGTCTACACCAACACATAGATGGCAGGATTATCCGGAAATACTCCGGTCTGTTTTCAAACAAGTTAGACAAGCAGAGGTTTTACAAGATTATCTTTTAATCGCAGACCCTACAGTTGCAGAACAGGAAAAAGCATTTCTAAGTATTTACAAGTTTGTAATTGAAAGCAGTGAGGATTTTTCTCAGGAAATGGAGGAAATCAATATGCTTTGGGAGGATGAACGCATACCCGTACGAAATGCCGTACAACAGTTCATACGAAGTGTAATTAACGGGAAGTCGACAAAAAGTAATAGAAATAATACAGAAGAATCTGACTGGACTTATGCCGAAGATTTATTAGTGACAACGATAAGATCAAATGAGGAGTTTGTTAACCTTATTGATGTATCGGCTCCAAAGTGGGATAAAGAACGTATTGCAAAAGCGGACATGGTTTTAATGACCATGGCCTTATCAGAGTTATTGCATTTTCCATATATCCCGATTAAAGTCACCCTGAATGAATATTTAGAGTTGGCCAAGGATTATAGTACACCTCAGAGTAGTAAGTTTATAAACGGCGTGTTGGACAAGTTGGTGAAGCAGCTTATAGCAGAAGACAAATTGGTAAAAAAAGGCCGAGGAATGGTTGGGTAAGCTCAAAAATTCTAATTTTGTTGATCGCACATTATTAATATCGAAGTAGTAATAAACATGAAGAAAATATTCGTATTTATCCTAACCGGCATAGTGACTTTGAGTCTTTCAAGTTGCAATTCTAATAACAGTGCGCAGCATGACAACGTTGACTCAAGTATAGCGGATAACAATAAAACTGCGAGTAACCCTGACGCTCAAAACCCAGAACCAAAATTTAAATTCGATCATGTAGAATGGGATTTTGGAAGGGTGAATGAAGGGGAGCAAGTAAAACACATCTATAAGTTCACCAATGTTGGTGACGAAGACCTTGTGATCAGTAATTGTAGAGCTACTTGTGGTTGTACAATTCCAAGATGGGAGCGAAGACCAATTCCACCAGGTGAGTCTGGTGAAATTGAAGTGAAGTTTAACAGTAAAAATAAACCTGGTAATCAGATCAAGAATGTGACCATCACGGCGAATACCAATCCGCCTGAAACAATTGTAACTTTTAAAGCCTTGGTTTTACCGGGCAACTAAAAACATATAAAAATTAAATAAATGGATTTATTAATTCTTCAAGGAACAGCAGCACCAGCGGGTGGCGGAAACGGAATGTTGTACATGCTAGGGGCTATGTTTGTTGTGATGTATTTTTTTATGATACGTCCACAAATGAAAAAGAACAAAGCGCAAGTCGCGTTTAAAGACTCCATCAATAAAGGAGATAAAATTGTAACCACTGGTGGAATCCACGGTAAAATATCAGAGGTAAGAGACAACGCTTTTATCATTGATACTGAAGGTGGTGGAAAATTGAAAATTGAAAAATCATCTGTCTCTATGGACGCAACAAAATTGTTGAATGGTGACCAACCAGTTAAAAAATAATACGATTGTCTAAACATCTCAAAATAGGGGTGACCGGCGGAATAGGATCTGGTAAATCAACAGTGTGCTCCATTTTTGAGCATCTTGGTGTGCCCATTTATAATGCTGATATCCGCGCGAAACAATTGATGGCCGAAAGTGAGGACTTGAAAAAGAAACTCCGTTTGGCTTTCGGTTGGGATGTTTATGATAAACATGATCAACTTGATAGGGAATACTTGGCGAAGATTGTTTTTAACAATCCTCCGCAGCTAAGAATTTTGAATCACATTGTTCATCCTGCAGTGTTCGAAGATTACGCAGATTGGGCAAACACTCAAAGTGAAACAGGTCATCCGTATTCTGTGAAAGAAGCAGCACTGTTGGTGGAAGCGGACAGTTACAAGGCACTTGATAAGCTTATTGTAGTTACGTGTCCAATCGACGTTCGATTGGAACGCATCACAAAACGAGATGGCATAAAGAGAGAGGAAGTCTTAAAGCGGATTGAGAATCAATTGAGCGATAAAGACAGACTAGATCATGCTGATTACGTTATAAAAAACTCTACAAACTTTTCCCTAATCAAACAAGTACTCTTGTTACATAAGGAGTTTACAAAAGATTTGTCACGTAAAAAGGTTTCAAAATCATGAGTAAATTGGCTCAAACATTAATTCTTAACCACTCGGAGATTTTGCAAAAAATCACGAGAATGGCTTGGCAAATTTTTGAGAATAATCACAACGCTAAATCATTGGTTATCATTGGTGTTGAGAAAAAGGGCGAGATTGTAAGTGGTCTGATTTACAATGCGTTGAAAGACATATCCGACTTGAAGATGAATCAAGGCAGCGTGTTTATTGATAAAGAAAATCCAACACTTGAAGGCATTTCGTTGAAATGTGATCAAGACTTAAACGATTGCAATGTGGTGTTGGTTGATGACGTGCTTAACAGTGGTAAAACGCTGATGTATGCGACCCTGCCTATTCTGGCACAAAACCCGAGGCAATTACAAACCGCAATTTTAGCGAATCGCGATCACACTCGTTTTCCTATTAAAGCTGATTTTGTTGGTGTCTCCTTAGCGACAACGTTGCAAGAGCACCTGCAGTTTTCTAAGGATGCAAAAGGTGATATGACCGTTTACTTGGTCTAATTCTTTACAATTTTTATTTCTGTCCTTCTGTTTTGAGTTCTGCCTTCGGTCGTTTCATTCGTCGCAACAGGCTGACTGCTGCCATAGCCTTTGAAGGTGAGTCTTTCTGCAGCTATCCCTTTAGATACTAAGTAGTTATAAACCGATTGGGCACGTTGTTGTGACAGCGTTGTATTGCGGCTTTCACTTCCAGTATTGTCGGTATGACCACCAATTTCAATGTATAACGTGGCATTGCGATTTAAGTAATCGACCAATTGGTCAAGCTCAACGTGTGATTCAGGTTTCAGTTCAGATTTGTCGACTTCGAACAATACGTTTTTCATAACCATTCGAACGTCCTTCTTAATGGGTTCTAATCGAATGATTAGCTCATAAGGTTCATTCAGACTACTTTCTGTCAAAGAGAAATTTTCAGAATGGTAGGCATAACCAGGTGCGCCAGCTTTTAAGGCATAATCGCTGTTGGCTGGTAAGTTTAAAAGGAACTTCCCGTTTTGTGCATCGGAATAGGTGTGTGTTACTTTGAGTCCGGTCTTTAAGCTAAACAATTCAATATCTGTTTTGAGTGCTTTTCCTGTGAACTTATCGGTTACAGTACCACGGACATAACTTGTTTTCTGTGGGCGTGCCCCCTCGTACAGATTGATGGAGTATAAATCCATGCCACCGTAGTTTGGTTTTAGTCCAGTACTTGAAAAATAGGCTACATCACCTTTGCGGTTCACAATGAAATTCCACTCATCACCTCCTGTGTTAATTGGGTAACCAAGATTCATCGGCTTACCCCACTTGCCATTGATAAGACGTGTTAAAAAGATATCGGACTTCCCCATGCCAGGTAAGCCTTCTGATGTAAAATATAAGGTTGTGCCATCGTTATGGATAAAAGGGAATTGTTCGTCTCTGGCTGTGTTAATTTCTGGCCCTAGGTTCACAGGTCTGCCCCATTGCCCATTCACTTTTGTTGAATACCAAATGTCGGTTCCACCCATACCTCCAGAGCGATTGCTGGCAAAAAATAGGGTAATCCCATCTGCAGAAATACTCGGTTGACTTTCCCATTGTTTTGAATTTATGGGTCTATCCATGTTTTGTGGGTCTGTCCACGTATCACCTTCACGAATGGTATACCAAATGTCGCAAGAACCAAAGCCCCCTTGACGTGCGCATGACGTGAAAAATAAGTATTTGCCATCTGGAGAAGCGCTAAATGCGCCTTCGTTTTCACGCGTATTTACAGGAGTACCAATGTTTTTGGAAGCAGACCAACTCCACGAACCACTTGATTCTTTTAAATCGCTGATGTATAGGTCTTCATTTTGTTCGTATATCGATAAACTCGCGTCTCTACGCGTAAAATATAAGGTCTGTTCTTCGATATCTAAACCAGGAAAATATTCTTCATGATCTGTGTTTATAGCCGTACCTAAGTTAACTGGTTCGAAAGGGACAGGGTTGTTATACGAATGCTTTGCGAACAATGTTCTGTCGATTTGTTGCATAACATCGGCTCTTTTATCGCCTACACCTACAATGGGTAGCAGCTGATTTAATATGCGCAAACAGTCATCATATTCATGCAGTTGAAAATGAATGTTACTCAAGTCGGTTAGTGCGTAAATATGATCCGGGTTTATGCCAAGTATGGTTTGAAATGTGGCTTTGGCTTCATCAAACCTGCCAAGGTTCATAAGGATGTTTCCTTTCAGATCATAGGCATCAATGTATCTGGCATCTTTGCTTATAGCCTTGTTTAACAGTTCAATGGCCTTGTCATCTTCAAGTAAATTGTGCATTTTTAAGGCCTCACCAAAAAGCATATAAGCTTTCTTACTCGTGGTTCCTTTTGGAATGACACCTTTGCTCCCGCCGCAGGACATTAGGAAAAAGGCTGAAAGTAAATATATGGTTAATCTCATGACTTTGCTACTTGCTAACATAACCCTATTTTTTTAGTTCTATTACTTTGGCGTTGCTAATTTTCCCTTCATGCACTTCGATTGAAACCATGGTGCGAACCTTATGAATGCCTTCAATTCCGGCAGCTCCAGGATTTATATGTAGATGATTCAGGGTTTTATCAAACAGAACTTTCAAAATGTGTGAATGACCCGTAATCACTAGATTCGGTTTTTCTCTAAAGATTCGCTGTTTAAATACGGCGTTGTATCGCTTGGGATATCCGCCAATATGAGTCATTAACACTTTGACACCTTCCACCGTAAAACACCTTCCTTTTGGATTATCCGACCGAATGTCGTGGCCATCTATGTTTCCATAAACGCCTCTTACCGTGTTGATTGCGGCTAATTCATCGTACAAAGACACAACGCCCCAGTCTCCAGCATGCCAAATTTCGTCATGCAGTTTGGCATATTTTCGAATAGCATCGTCAATGAACGAATGTGTGTCGGACAGAACGAGAATCTTTTTCAATTGCTTGAAAAAAGTTTAGAAAGGTAAATCTCCTTCGGTTTCATCAGACGAGAATACAGTGTCTGCAGGTGCATCTTCATTGATCGCATTGAAAGAACCTGTGTTGGTGTTATCTGCTGGCTGACCAACTTCAATGTCAATTTTCCATGCTTTAACATCGGTATACCACCGTTCGTTATACTCTCTAGATTCAATGTTTATGGCAACCTTAACCCCAGTGCCTGGTGTCATTTGTTGAATTTCATCCACTTTTTCACCCCAACACGTAATGGCAATTTTCTTTGGGTATTGCTCATTTGTCTCGATAATCATATCCTGCTTTTTCCAAGGACCTCTTTGACTTTGACCACTCTGCTCGGGCAATAGTTTTATGATTTTTCCAGTGACTTCTATGCTCATCTTTTTTTATTCGAATGTAACCACAATGCTGTAACATAGCTGAATCGTTAGGAGGAAGTTCTTAACCGTTTGTACACTTTTTTAATGTGCGTTGTTTATGATGGTAGCGCTGAATTACAGATTTCGGGTTTCAGCTTTAAAAGTTTACAAAAGATGCTACTTTTGACTGTGCTCCATCAAAAATATGTATTGCTTTTTTGTCTGTGTTTGATATCAACGCTAACTGTTGGTCAGTCTAAACTCCCTGATTATGAATGGGTGTCTCTTGGTCCTTTCGAAATCCCTCAAAGCTCAGTTGACTCTGGGGTATGGACGGCAAATGGCGTTGGATGGATTGAAAGTCTAGCCGTAGTTGGCCGAAATGAAAAGCGGTTGTACGCCGGAAGTAACGTTGGCGGTTTATTTATGTCAAAAAACCTGGGTAAAACTTGGAAGTTCCGGTTCGATATCTCTAAAGTCTGTGGGGTGTGGGATATTGAAGTAGACAAGAGAAAGGGGAGGTTATGGGTGGCTACGGCTACCAATACTTGGGATGAAAAATGGGGGCATGGTATTTTATACTCTAAAAATAGTGGAAAAACCTGGCGATCGACTGGACTGTCTTTCAATCCAACCGACCAAACGCCCATGTACTGCATCGAAAGAAGTCAAGTTGATTCCGATCTATTCTTTGCTTGTTCAGCGATAGATATATATCGCACATCGGACAAAACCGAAACATGGAAAAAGGTATTAGATCAAGATAAGAAGGCTCGGGTAAATTTTCGTCATCTGTTACTGCATCAAACTGACGTAAACAAAGTTGTAGCATCAGGCGCAGAAATATATACAAGCCTAGATAGAGGGGAGCATTGGGAAACGCATAGTCACAAACTCACATTTCAAACCTATAACAACAAAAAGGACTCACTACCTAGCCGTTACGCCATATGCTTAAATCCATACAACAACGATCAAATGTTGGTGGTGTATAGCTATAATCGAATCAACTACATAGACAGATCGGATGATTTTGGTAAAACGTGGTACAATGTGTTACGTAACCGAGATTTTGATCGTGTTGATATTAACCATGCTGAAATCGAGTGGCATCCTACCGACTCAAACATTGTAATGGTAGGCAGTGTGCGGATGTATCTTTCAAACGACCAGGGAAAAACGTTTGATTTAGTGAGTGAACCTGTTTGGAAATCACCCCAATTTATGCATGATGACCTAAGAGCCATTGTGTTTTCAAAACAAGGGGATATTTGGACTGGCAATGATGGCGGTGTTTCGGTAAGTCATGATTTGTGCACGACTTGGGTAAACAAGAACGGGTATGGATTACAGGCGTCTCAATTTTACGATATCGCTGTTGACAGTGGACGAATTGTTGGTGGATGTCAGGACATGTCCACCATGATCTATAAAAACGGGATATGGGAAAACACGTCACAAATTTATGGTGATGGTGGTATGAATCTGATTGGAGACGATGTGCTGTACATCATGCAAAACGGTATGCGCATTCGGAAAGGCAGTTTCAAGAACGATGGCTGGGAAGTGATTTATACCCCATATAGACCGAATCGATTCAAATACCCGTTTGAATTCAGTCCGCTTAACAGCAATAAAATATGGGCCGGTGATCACGATATATGGGAGTTGCAATCTGGTAAGAACTGGGTGAACATGACCAAATCTGTACCACACGGTTTTACAAAGATTGTGGCGATGGATGTGGCTGACGAGGACACCAATGTGGTGTACTTTGCAAAGGATCAACCGACATGGGATGCCTCAGTGAAAGGATTGACAGGTAAGTTGTATAAAGGCGTACGAGAAGCAACTGGATACCAGTGGCAAGACATAACACAAAACTTATCCATTCTGGCGTGGAGAGAGATTACGTCAATCGCTACAAACCCATCCAACAGCAATGAGGTGTATGTGTCACTTTATGGCCTTGATGGCAAAGCAGATAGACACAGGGTGTATAGAAGCTTAGATGGCGGCACGACTTGGGATAATTATAGCACGGGTTTACCCAACGTGAATACCCTTAAAATTTTGTTGGTCGAAGGCAGTAAACATCAGTTTTTAGCGACAGACGCTGGGATTTATTATCGGGCAATTGATTGGGATCAATGGCAGAAGCTGGATAACAAATTACCGAATGCCCATTTTATTGACATTGAATACGACGCTTATACAACATCCATTTATGCCGCAAGTTTTGGCAATGGCATTTGGCAATTGGATGTTACGTCGTTTTTGGGATCGGAATAATCGAATGTAGGTTAAACAGAATGAATATTAAGGATGATTCCAACCATCGATGTTTTGAAAGTTTATTCCGGTCACCCCATTTTTTAAAATGGCATTCTTTAAGCGTTCGCTTATAATCAAATCATAAAAGATATGATTAAGATGAAAACAGTCTTCAAGGAATTCACCTATTTGCATTTTATCAAATCTTATTTTCTTAAGAGAGCTCGCTGATTTTCTGATTTGAACTAGTTCATCCCAATTTTTAATTGAACATGAATCCTTGTTAGAAAATGAATCTATTAGATAAAAATTACTGTTGTTGAAGTCAATCATTGTAGACTTGTCGTTCGCTATATGGACCCAATAGTATTCGAAATAGTCACCCTTAAACTTCACTGTAACAGGTTTCTGGATAAAGTTTCCAAGGTTGAAATCTCCAAGAATTTTAAATAACTTCTTGCTAATGATGTACCCATTAGAAATTGTTGAAGAACTTATTAGGTCTGTAAGCTTTGCCGAATTCTCAACCTTTATTGTCCCTAAAATTGGTTCAAAGTCAGGTATTTTGCAGAACTGAACATTCCAAACAAAGGCAGGGTCTTTCACTGTTTTTCCTTTCGGAAGAATGATTTTTTGAGACTGCGGGTATGTCTTTCCGACGTCCTCATCTGATGATTCTTTAACTAGGTAATGTCTCATTATTATAAATTACCGCCAACGTTTTAGCTTGTTGCCCCCCAAAGCGCAAGTGGACTTTATACAAAAGCGATGGTTAAGCATTAATTTCATTCCTGTCTGTAAAATGATTCCTTAGCTTCTTTAAACATCTCAATACCTTTTTGTCCTAACAGTTCAAGTATTTCTGTCTGGACTTTGACGTCATTGCAGTTAACTAATTCAGGATAGAAGTCCGTGTAGAGTAAATTTCTGATTTCTTCGTCACCATTTATCAAGTAGTCACGAATTACTAAAATGGGATTCCTAAGCTCCTGTTTTTCTTTAGACCAATTGTTTATAATGTATTCGCCTATGTGAGTCATTATAACATACGGACCAATTTCATCGTCCCAATCAAAATCTATCCATTCTTCTAATTTTGCAAGAGCGTCATTTGAAGCACAAACATCAGTTTTAAAACTGGATTTACTGAGTTTCATAAAGAAGCTAATTTACAACATGGCTGTTTATAACGGGTATCGCACTTCATATTTTGGTAACATGTTGTGCGATTTAGTTGTAGCCAGAGTTGTATAGTATTTATTATTGCCATTCTAATCGTTTATCTAATCCGACAAGAAAGTCATTTATCTCCTTCTCATTTCGAAGGAAAAGTACAAGAACGTCTGACATTTCTGAAATCCCAATTAGAAAAGAACTACCGTCGTCTTGTCTAAATAAAAATGCTGAGTCGTATTTTACTGTGGTTAATTCCGTTCCATGAATATTCCATTCTTGTACAAGTTTTTCCGAGTAGAGTTCTATCGTTTTTATTTTACTCGAAGGTGTAATAGAAAAAAGATCATGTCCAATAGGTTCATCACGTTTTGTGACTTCTAATAGATTATACTCATATTCAGAATCGTTAGTCCAAATGGTTCTAAAGCAAACGAACCCCATATTAAGTGGTACAGAAATAGAACCTGCCTCAAAATAGTTATTGTCGAAGTCACCTATAATGGTATTTGAGTAAATTTGGTTAACACTTTGCCCTATCAATGTTGGGAAGAATGCTAAACTTTTAAGTGGTAAATATTTCTCGAAAATTTTCATTTTAAATGTCACATAAGGGTGACGCTTAGACCAAGCGATAGGAAATTAGTTTTAGGTTCATGAAAGAAGCTAAGGTACGACATGGCCGTATTATAACGGGCATTGCCATTGTTGTATGGCGAATTTTATGTTTTCTTTCCGATCATAATTTCGCCGACCGGTAAGTAATTGCCGTAAATATGCATGTTTGGACCAGGTTTAACTAACTCATAAACAGCGCTGTTTAGCACAGTAGGACCAACATGGTATTCTACCGAAATTGTGCCATCCCGATATATAGAGATGTAGTTGTGATTGGCCTGTTGTAATGCTTGATTTAGCTCAATTACTTGTTGGTGTTTAAGCCCGAGCATTTTACATATTTGTTCGTCTTGGTTAATTGAATCACCCGTGAAAAACACTATATCGCTGCTTATTGTTAGCCCAATAGACCGCCTGGAGTTATATTGAATATTCACCTTGGGGTTTAAGGTGTCGGGCACCCCCACTTTGTACGAGTAATGTTCAATCGTGTCCCAATCGAATGAGTTAACCAATCCTTCACATACCGTAAATAATTCAAAATACAGCTCAGCTTTAAAATCAAAACTATCACTTAATGACATCAGTACATCTTCTTCTGAAAAACGTTCATACATTGAACACTGATTCCTATGATTGAAATAATATACAAAAAAGGTGATTGCTAACACTGTGTAACCAATCACATGTCGATAATTGCTTAATAATTGTCTCATAATGTTTGGGTGCCGTCGTTTGATATCTTGGGTTTATACCGTACAACGGTTTGGATAAACTGCGTTTTAATGCCGTTTATATATTGTGTGTGCCCAGCATGGGCATCTATTCTTATCGCAAGATAGGAATTTTATAGAAGGTGAAAGTCCTTTGTGGGCGAGGGTCGTTCCTCGAACCATCAGTAAGTCGCAAGCTGGTTTATCGCGAGGTATGCAGTGAAGGAAGCGAGACTACAAAGCTCGGTACTGACGGACAGGAACCGTATATGAGGTATAATTGCTTGGGTAAGCAACCACAGTGCGGAGCGTTAAAAAATGTCCAGTGGACATTTTTAGCGAACGAGCCAGGTTGGAGCGTAGGCCATAACGCTCAAATAATATCAAAAAGCATTTATGTAGATACGGCAGTGATTGAGAGAAAGAAGATGCAATTACCTGGGGAGATCTCTGAAATCACAAGTTGATAAAACAGAGAAGTCAGCAGAGGTCATAGTACCTGAAGGAAACGAGATGTATGTAGTAACATGTGTCTCACAATCAGGGAAGGACTGAACGTTAATCTTCTTGAAATTGAATTGGGAGTAATTTCTACGTTACGGATAGTTTTCTAGTAGAATTATAGCCCTTTATAAAAGTAGAGAGTAGCTTCAACTGGTGTAAAGAGC
>JBLHOC010000006.1:0-41563 GCA_047620825.1 Bacteroidia bacterium
AGTCTAACTACATCTTGATCTAGAAATGGTTCTCTAGACTCAAGAGAGTTTGACATAGAAGCTCTATCAACCTTACATAAAATATTCCCCTCCAGATAGTTTTTAATTTCATGTATTGATAAAACAATTTCAGGTGACAAATTATTGTAATCAGGATTGTTTCTTGTGTTTAGTATTCCAAGATTAGATTTACTTAAATCCCAGTTGCCATATTCACTAACCAAACTGTCATAAGTGTCAATGATGTTAGATGAACCGTGAAATCTTAGGGTCTTTAATAATTCTCTGTTTACTTTACTATTAAACGGTAGAAATTTGCTTATCTGATTTACACTGGATATGCGAGTTATTTTATTGATTCTTTTTTCAAGTGCCTTAGAGTAACGAGGGTATCCTAAAAACAATTCATCAGCACCATCAGCGGAAAGGCTAACCTTGACATTTTTTGCTGCTAGATTTGAAACTAGAAAAGTTGGGATTGCACTTGCGTCTCCAAATGGTTCATCCCAATATTTAGGAATATCATATAGAATGTCTTTAGCTCTTTTTAAGGTTAACCGCTCTTCAGTGTGATTGGTATTAAAGATGTTAGAGACTCTAGTTGCGTATGCAGATTCGTCATATTTCTTTTCCTTAAATCCAACGGTAAATGTGTTCAAATTATAACCGCACTCTTTGTTTAAAATAGCACAAACTAATGAAGAGTCCACACCTCCGCTAAGAAATAAGCCTACAGGTACATCCGCTACCATTCTATAATTGAATGCTTTGATAAGTACATCCTTAGCATGTTGTAATTGAGAACGATGGGACATTACATTTAGATTGTCTGCGTAATCTGAGTCAAACTGCTTTTCTGCTTTCCAATAGTTCTCTGATGTTAAGCCTAAACTAGCATCAATTGTAAGCCATTCTCCACTTTGAACTTTGTATATCCCATCATAAATACACTCTTTCTGCGAAATGTAACCAAAGTTGAAAAAAGTTGATAGGGCTTGTTTATCAATTTTTGGATTTGAATCTAGCAAGCGAATTATCCCTTTAATTTCCGAACAGAAAGTGATCTGGTTACTTTCAATCTTATAATGAAGAGGTTTAACCCCGATTCTGTCCCTACACAAATGTAGTTTCTTTTGTTTCGCATCATACAAAGCAAATGCCCACATGCCATGAAAGTGTTTTACACATTCACTTCCCCATTGGATAAATGATCTAATAATAACTTCTGTGTCAGATTCTGTTTGGAAGATATGGCCTAATGAACGTAACTCGTTTTTAATTTCTCGATAGTTATATATCTCACCATTAAACACAATTGTAATCTCTTCATAACTCATTGGCTGATTCCCGGAAGTTGAAGTGTCAATTATTGACAATCTTGTATGGCCCAATCCGATAGAATAATCTTCATTTAGAGAAAAGAATTGTCCTGATGAATCAGGACCTCTGTGTTCAATTGAGCGAGTCATTTTAGTAATGTCTGACTCATTTAAAACTTTTGAAGAGTCAATAAATCCGGCTATTCCGCACATTGTTGCTGGTAATTTTTGATAAATAAAATGGATACAAATCTTTTAATATCACATTTTCTGGATAGAGACTTTTAACGACATTAAGAGCACCATGTGATATAATAAGTTTTTCTTTTTTAGACAATTGTAGTACATGTGAGACCCAGTGCATTAATGATTGTGCATCACCGTTATTAAAGATAAACCCGCTTTCTAAATGAACGACTATTTCATCTAAGCTGCTTCTTGTTGGAACTATGACTATCTTCCCTAATGAAAGGGACTCACTTAAAGTATTTGGGAAATTGTCAATTCTTGAAGGTAATACAACGGCACATGCTCCTCCTAAAATAGTTTGCATTTTTTTTGGTTTGACTACTGGTGAATAATCAATTCTATTTGAATGTTCTTTTGCAGAAGCCTTCAATAAGTCCAAGTATGTAGCAGAAATTTTATTCGATTTTTGAGACCTAAAGGTATTTTTGATGCTTCTTAAAATTGAGTTGTCTTTTAAGTCTACTTTTGTGTTTCTACCAACAAATTTGAATCTTATGTCTTTGTGTTCCTCTAAGACATTATAAATGATCTCAGCTATGAGATCTACGCCTTTCGAGGAAGACAATGTCCCAAAATATAAAATAAAAGGTGGTTCGTCGGAAAGTGTCGTTAGGACGGTCTTTTTGTCTAAGTTAAAATATGGAGTTCTGATAATTTTTACTGGTATTCCAAGACGCTCAGTTACATGTTGCCCAATAGTAGAGCTTGGTCCATATATAGCATTTCGGGCCTTAATTATACATAATTTTTCGATTAATAGTTTTTGTCTGTTTCTAAATGATCGAGGCTTCTCAAATATGAATTTAGAATATTCATAATAATATTGGGATAATCTAAGACAGTGAGGTATTGATTTTGGAGCTAGAATCGAAAAACATTGAGCATTACTATATTGTATGATGTCAATACTCTTATTTGCGTGAACTTTTCGAATTGCATTGTTAATAGAAGCACTTTTTGAAAGAATCATAAGTGCGGGGTTAAAAAGAAACAAGGTAAAAATATTTATGAACCAGAACCACCACTGTTTTGCTTGTTTAACTCGTATAAGGGACACGTTTTCGTAAATGGTTTCTTCGTTTCGATCCGATAACAGGAAAATAATTGGATTGTGTTCAAGAGCCTTTAAGTATATACTTGTTTTATAAATGTACGTCGCTAATCCTCCGAAAGTCTCCTCACTAACAAATTCCGGTGTCGGAAATGCTATAGTTAATTTTATATCCAAAGTCCTATGTTTAGTAAATTTGAATAATTTTATTATTCGATAATTTATATGTCTTGGGAACAGAAGCGTCACTTAAACTCCCTAAAACCTTCCCCACAAAGTCATCCAAACTCCGGTCCTCAAATAACGTAACACCTTTTGGTCGTTCAACACAATCGCTTGCTACGACACTTGTGCCGACAGTTAACGCTTCTAACACAGAAATACTATTCCCGTCTGTGTTCGTGGGTCGTAAATATATGTCGGAATACCGCCAAAGTGCGACAGCATCAATGCCTCCTTTAATATCTTCTAGTTTAATATATTGCTCCAAATTGAGATTGCTTATTCGTGATTTAATAGTTGTCAGATAATCACTTTCTTCAAGATTAATCAAAAGAACTAAACCTACATTTATTTTTTGTCGTATAAGTTGATCCATTAGACCAATCATTAGGTCAATCCCATACAAATCAACACCTTTATAAAACGACAATCTATAGGCGTAACCACTTAATACTTTATCAAATTTTGCCCCCCATTCCTTAATGGACTCTAAGCTGGATTCATCAATCTCAGTAGGTGGTAAAAATGCAGGAATTACCTCGGGATGCACATTAGAAAGCTTATTTTCTAAAAACTTCTTTGTGTCGGTATTGACACAAATGATATCAGCAAATGAAGACAATAGTCTAAACCTCAGCCAGTTACTTGCCGTTGGCTTAGACATAGTCGTTAGATAACGATTGTTATGTATTGTAAGTATAATGTTATGTCTTAAACGCAGAATGGCAGCGAGAATAAGATGATTGGTGCTGTCTACATGAAAATGAACAAGGCTAGACTGCCCAAAGAACAGGTTAAATACCAAAATTATCGGGTGTATGTATTTTACATCTTTAGAGTGACCCCGCTCAATTTTATTCGTAGAAATAACGGACACGATCCGTCCTTCCTTCTTCAATAAAGGAAGTAACCTGAAAATGTGTGTTGAAACCCCACCAATATTTGGTGGATATGGCCCAACCAGTACAATCGGAATGTTTCCTTTCAATCTATTTCCTCCACTTCAAAACTGGTTAACGTAGTTTGAATCATATCCCAGAGCGGGATTGGCCAAGTGCCGTCTTCTTTAATACAAATATGTAATGCTTTCAATTCCTCAAACTGTCCTTTGTTACTTATTGAGCTTGAAACGTCCTTAACTGAAACACCGTAGCCCTTCAATCGCTTATAATCTTCCATTATAATACTCTTTTCGTCAAAATGGACTTCCATAAACTCCTTCGCTAACTTTTTACTGCCAACGGCAAAATATTGAACATGACAGACGGAACCGTCTTCATATTTTAGAATGATGCTTCTGTTGTCATGTTTACTGAACTTGTCTGTTTTTGGTGTCAAATGTTCAGTGCTGATAGATGAAATTTTTGATCCAGTCAGGTGAGTCATAAGGTCAATTAAATGACATGCTTCCCCAACTATTCTACCTCCACTTTCATGTGTCCAATGACTTAAAGGAATATAACCAGCGTTCATTCTATAATGAACGACTAATGGATTCGTGCGATTGGAAACGTGTTTCTTTATTTCTTTTGCTGCCGGACTAAACCTTCGATTGAAACCAACCATTAACATCGGTGGACTTTCTGTTTTGGCATAAAAATCCTTAATCGCCTGTAATTCTACACGATTAATACAAAGAGGTTTTTCTACAAAAACATGTTTGCCAGCATTTAGACCTCTCAACACCAATTCGCCATGATTGTCGTGTCTCGTTGTAATCATGATCAATTCAATGTCCTGATCATTTAGAACATCGTCAATCTCCGAAGTGGAGTAGTCTGCTCCATATTGATCTGCAACTGCTTTTGCTTTCTGACCAGTTCTGTTAACTATCGCCTTGATCTTAAACTTTGATGACAACTTTGCCATGTTAGGCAGATGCATACCCGTAGCAAAACCGCCTGTCCCGATTAAGGCAACCTGAATTTGCTTCGCATTGACATTTGATTTGTTTAAATCTACCCGATGCTCTTTAGGTAAAGCAATTGGTAAATTAAAATCAACACCGTAGTCCAATATTGATATAATTGGTTTTGGTTCTGAACCGTTTTTTAGAACGTCAAAAGCTTCTTCCACTTGATCGATACTATAAACAGCATCAACCATTTTGTCCAACTTTATGGTACCTGTATGTACCATACGTAGGTACTCAGACATGTTCCTGTTTTCGGTCCACCTTACATATCCATATGGGTAGTCTAACCCTTTCTTTTCATAATTGTCGTCATAACGACCAGGTCCATAACTTGTAGAAATCAGAAAGTCAAGTTCCTTTTGATAGATATCACCTCGCTTAATTTCCATACCAGATACGCCAACAAGCACCACTTTGCCTTTACGCTTGCACATCTTAAAAGAATCAGATAAGGGAGCACTGCTACTCGTAGCTGCCGTAAATAAAACCGCATCTGCCCCATACCCGTTGCTTATGGCTTCTACCTTTTTTACTATATCTTCTTTAGTTGGATTTATTATCGCTTCTGCACCAAGTTCATTGGCTATTTTTAAACGATGTTCATCTAGGTCGATAACGATGGTTCTAATTCCTGCGGCTTGCAACATTTGTTGGGCCAAAAGTCCAAGAATACCAGCACCTTGTACAACACATATTTCGCCAAAATGAAGTTCTGCCCGTCTTACGCCTTGCATCGCAATACCACCTAAGGTGACTGTTGAAGCAAGTTTAAAATCCATGCCATTAGGCATTGGCATGACTAAGTTAACTGGTACGTCAACGTATTCGGCGTGGTTAGCTATACCAGCACCCGCAGCTGCAACATGGTCGCCTACGGAATACTCCTTTACACCTTTTCCTACAGCAATTACAATCCCAGCTATTGAATAACCGGTTGGTTTGCCACCTTCCAGCGTACCTCTCACACGGGCAATCATTTTCATGATGCCATTTTCCTTAGCAAAGTTTAATGCATTTCTTACCTCTGCAGGCTGGTCAAGTGCTCTTTTAATTAATGACTTACCCGTTTCTGAGACGTTACTCATTTCTGTTCCAGCAGAAATACAGCTATTCACTACTTTGATCAGCAAACTGCCTTCTGATACGTTAGGTGTTGGAACACGGTCGGCAATCACTTTACCTTTTTTTACAACTGCTTGAAGCACAATAGGTTTTATTTTCTTCAAAGGAAAACATAGAATTAGCATTAGCCAAATACTTAAGCAATTATTGATTCATTTTGTCCGCCTTAAATCAGGCATAAGTGCTAGATTAGGGTAAATTTGCCCTCTGAATAAGGAATAGAAATGTTTAATATAATCATATTTGGACCTCCTGGCGCAGGTAAAGGAACGCAAAGCGCCATGCTTCTTGAAAAGTATAAACTTGTTCATTTGAGTACAGGCGATGTTTTTCGATCAAATATCAAAGGTGAGACAGAGCTAGGCGTTTTGGCAAAGTCATTCATCGACAAAGGGGAATTGGTCCCAGATGAAGTAACGATTGCAATGGTTGATGATTATCTTAAAGGTCAACCAGAATCAAATGGGTTTATTTTTGATGGATTTCCAAGAACAATTTCTCAAGGGGAAGCGTTAGCTAAAATCCTGGGGGATCTTGGGACTGGAATAGTTGCCGTTTTAGCCTTAGAAGTAAACGAAGATGAGTTGGTAAACAGATTACTAGAAAGAGGTAAAATATCTGGACGGACCGACGATCAAAGTGAAGAGAAAATTAGAAATAGGTTTGGCGAGTATACCAATAAAACCGAACCATTATTAGACTACTATAAGTCGAAAAACCTTTTACACAAAATAAACGGCCTTGGGGATATCAATGATATTTTTAGTTCCCTTTGTAGCGCTGTTGATTCTGTTCATTCATCATAAACCATAACACAAAGTGGCCAATCCAAATTTTATTGATTACGTTAAAATAAACTGTCGTTCTGGTAATGGAGGGATGGGGAGTTGGTCTTTGTTTCGGGATAAACTAAACAGTAAAGGTGGACCTGATGGGGGAGATGGCGGACATGGTGGATCCGTGATCTTAAGAGGAAACGAACAACTTTGGACGCTACTTCACCTAAAATATAAGAAACACGTTATATGTGATAATGGAGCGAACGGAGGCAAAGCTCGTAGAACTGGTAAAACAGGTTCCAATCAAATTATAGAAGTCCCTTTGGGAACAGTAGCTAAAGACG
Organism: Bacteroidia bacterium; assembly: GCA_047620825.1. Lineage (GTDB taxonomy): Bacteria > Bacteroidota > Bacteroidia > NS11-12g > UBA9320 > UBA987. Next base: position 7,002 of record JBLHOC010000006.1, read on the forward strand.
CCGAAACCGGGGAAATACTGTTCGAAATTACAAAGGATGGCCAAACAGCGAATTTACTTGCAGGTGGACGCGGAGGTTTAGGTAACTGGAACTTTAGAACTTCAGTGAATCAAACGCCTAGGTATTCTCAACCTGGGGAAGACGGCAAAGACGAGTGGAAAATATTAGAATTGAAAGTCCTTGCTGACGTTGGTTTGGTAGGATTTCCAAATGCTGGTAAATCAACACTACTTTCTGTTGTGTCAGCGGCAAAACCGGAAATTGCAGATTATCCATTTACGACATTAGTACCCAATTTAGGGATTGTTCAATATCGCGATTTTCTATCATTCGTCATGGCTGATATTCCTGGTATTATTGAAGGGGCTAGTGAAGGAAAAGGACTTGGTCACAGGTTTTTACGGCACATTGAGCGTAACGCAATCTTACTTTTTCTTGTTCCAGCCGATAGTGACGACATTGTGAAGGAATACAATATTTTGCTTTCGGAACTAGAGAAATATAACAGTGAAATGCTGTATAAGGATCGAATTCTTGCGATTAGTAAATCCGATATGTTAGACGAGGAGTTAACTCAAGAGATAAAGGCTTCGTTGCCAGAAGGTCTTGAAACCATTTTTATATCTTCAATTACCGGACAAAATATCTTAGAATTAAAAGATATGATATGGAAGACCTTGAACTAGTCTTCAGCGTTAGATAAAGGCGCAAGATGTACTTCTAATCCGTCAATCTCAGACGTAACTGGAATTTGACAACTTAATCTACTTCCTTCAACATCTAAGACAAAAGCCTCATCCAGCATTTCCTCTTCACTTTCACCCATCTCAGGTAACTCATGTTCGCTTTTAACAATTATGTTACATGTTGCACACATTGCCATGCCGCCACAAGTGGCTTTTATAGACAGTTCGTTTGCTTTTATAGCTTCCATCAAATTAAGCCCCATGTCTGTAGGTGCTTGAATTTCATGTTTTACGCCATGTAAATCTGTTACGAATATGGTTATTAAATCATCCATTAACCAAAAGCATTTACACCACTGACTGTTGTGTATTTTAAGACAAGATTCTTATCCGGATGGATTCTTCTGTACGCGGATTGAACCATAATTGTAGCTTCATGAAACCCACATAAAATGAGTCTTAACTTGCCTTCATAGTCGTTAATATCTCCAATAGCATATATGCCAGGCACATTGGTGCTGTAGTCAACTGTGTTTACAGGAATCGATTCCTTGCTCAAATTTAAGCCCCAATCTTTCAGTGGCCCAAGCTTTGGTGAAAGACCAAATAAAGGAATAAAATTGTCGACTGTTTTGTTTGTAATATCTCCAGTTAGCAAATGTTTAATCGATACCGACTGTAAGTTATTCGAACCGTTAAGTTCAGTAATCTCCGCATTTGTAATTAAATCAATACGGCCAGTCTCTGCTAATGTATTCACTTTATCAACGCTGTCTAATGCACCTCTAAATTTAGTCCGTCTGTGCACAAGCGTAACTTCATTGGCGACATCTGCCAAGAATATGGTCCAGTCTAATGCCGAATCACCACCACCAGCTATGATTACGTTTTTGCCGCGATATTTTTCTGGATCTTTTATGATATAATCAACACCATAATCTTCGAATTTAACGAGGTTCTCTAACTCAGGCTTTCTCGGTTCAAAACAGCCTAATCCACCTGCAATGGCAATTATAGGCGCTTTGTGTTTTGTGCCACGGTTAGTGGTTACTATAAACTGATCATCTTCAGTCTTAGTGATTGTTTCTGCCCGCTCACCTAGTGTAAATCCAGGTTTAAATGGTTCACTTTGCTTGATTAAATTGTCAACAAGTTCACCTGCAAGTATTGACGGAAATCCTGGAACATCATAAATTGGTTTCTTTGGATATATTTCAGCCAATTGACCTCCCGGTTGCGGAAGTGAGTCTATAAGGTGACAACGCAGTTTTATCAAACCTGCTTCAAATACGGTGAACAAGCCACAAGGACCAGCTCCTATAATCAGAATATCCGTTTCTATCATGATTTTCTTTAAATCGAGTGCAAAAATAACATTTCACAGCAGTGTATTTTTTTGATGATTACCACTATTTCATATGATGTCTATCATCCTTTCAACGTATAACCTGATAATTGGTTTTAGCGAATGACCGACTACATCCATTAAAGTGCCACCATTCAGATTGAATGCCAGAAAACCCAGCGTTTCGCATGGTATTTCTAAGGATAACCCGATTGGATATTTGTTCAATGGTAAGTCTTTTATTAACAACCAGATATTGTTCATGTCTTGGTTCGGCCAAAGAGTCAAACTGATCAAACCCTGTACCCATATCTAGCTTTTCGCCAAACGAATCAATCAATGTTACATCAACGGCACAGCCATAGTTGTGTAAAGAGTGATTTTTGGGATTACTAACGTATCGACCTTTTTCATAGCTGGGCATTTCTAACGCATCCCACATCTTTTGTTGGCAAGAAACAGGTCTGGCGGCATCCCATATTAATAACCGAAGGGCTGGATGTGTTTTGGATAACCTGATTTGAGCAATGGCAAGTTTCTTTGCCGTGTTTTCTTCGAGATATGCCTTTTGTAAATTACCGTAAATATTTTGGCTAAGGAAATTGGTGTCTGTACTGTATTTCAACCGAACACAAATGATTGGATTTAGCAGTTGAACATCAATTAATCCTGCGTACATCATATGCAGTTCTAAAGAATCAATTATTTCCTCTTCTTCCACGATTCGTGGAATGCTGTGTTGAATTACAGAGTCTTGATGTTTGTCTTCAACGGTTGCGATTTTCGTTTGCTCCTTTGAGCATCCGAAACACCCTAACAATGTTACATATGTTAACAGACGCATTACCAATGCGGTTAAGGTTATTTGGCGAAGTTTACGGCTCTCCGTTCTCGAATTACAGTAATTTTAATTTGACCAGGATAAATCATTTCTTTCATGATTTTTTGGCTAATATCAAATGACAATAAATCGGCTTGTTTGTCCTGAAGTACATCACTATCAACGATCACTCGTAACTCTCTACCAGCTTGTATCGCAAATGCTTTTTCAACACCGTCAAATGCTAACGCCAGTTTTTCAAGATCTTGTAAACGTTTGATGTATGCTTCTCCGTCTTCTCTTCGAGCACCAGGTCTTGAACCAGATATCGCATCACATGCTTGAACGATAGGAGAAATCAAATTCGTCATTTCAATCTCGTCGTGGTGAGCACCGATGGCATTGCAAACTTCTGGGCTTTCACCATATTTTTCTGCCCACTTCATGCCAAGCAATGCGTGTGGAGTCTCAGCATCTTCGTCAGGTACTTTGCCTATATCGTGAAGTAATCCTGCTCGTTTAGCCATTTTGGGATCTAATCCAAATTCAGCGGCCATGATGGCACACATATTTGCAACTTCTCTACTGTGTTGCAATAAGTTTTGGCCATAACTAGACCGGTACCTCATTCGACCAACAATACGTATAAGCTCAGGGTGTAAACCGTTTACGCCCAAATCTATTACTGCGCGTTCACCATGTTCAATAATTTCGTTGTCGACATCTCTCTTGGTTTTTTGCACAACCTCTTCAATACGGGCAGGGTGGATTCTGCCGTCAGTCACCAATCGGTGCAAGGCAAGTCGAGCTATCTCACGTCTTACTGGGTCAAAGCCAGATAATATAATGGCTTCAGGAGTGTCATCCACGATGATTTCAATTCCAGTTGCCGCCTCTAGTGCACGGATATTTCTTCCCTCCCTACCAATGATTCTGCCTTTTACATCGTCATTGTCGATGTTAAATACAGTCACGGAGTTTTCAATGGATTGTTCAGCAGCCGTACGTTGTATGGTTTGCAAAATCATTCGTTTGGCCTCTTTATTGGCCTTCAACTTTGCTTCTTCTACAATTACTTTGATTTTAGAAATGGCATCTGTTTTGGCTTCGTCAACTAATGCTTCAATCAAATCTTTCTTAGCATCCGCAGCTGTCAATCCTGCAATCTTTTCAAGTTGTCTAACTTGATTTGAATGCGCTTTTTCTATTTCTGCCTTCTTAATATTTAAAACTTCAAGCTGCTGGCTTAAAGTCTTCTTGATTGTTTCAACTTCCTGAAACTTATGCTCCTGATTTTGCATTTTATCAGACAAGCTTTGATCCTTTTTTCGGACTTCATCCTCTTTTCTAGTAATATCACTTTCGCGTTGCTGAATGTCTTTTTGGTGATCTTGTTTAAGTTTAATAAACTTCTCTTTGGCCTCTAATTCACGGGATTTCTTATACTGATTTGCCTTTAGCTCAGCGTCTTTTACAATCTGTGAAGCTTTCGAATTTGATTTGTTGTTTACAACTAAAAAAGCGATTCCGCCTCCAGCTATTATACCACCTAATAATCCGATAAGTATTGATGTAATGTTCATTGTTAATTTTTGTTAAGTAAACAGGTAAAAATCAATGAGTTGCACGATCAACTAAGGACTGAAAATAGGAAATCTTTCTTTCTAAAAGGTCGTTGTCGGCAGACTGCTCCTGTTGAAACCCTATAACCTCCGTAGCAAACTCAAGTGCTGCCATGGCTAAAGAATCTTGTTTGTCTTTTACCGAGAAATTCTCTTGGTAAAACTTTGATTTTTCATTTATCAATTTAGCCGCTTTCCGAACAGTTTCTTCTTCAGCGACGTCAATTTTGAGCGGATATTGTCTATCTCCTATTGTAACCTTTATCGATATTTCGTTTCCTGCACTTTCCAATCTTAATCACTTAATAGTGCAATGCATCGATCAATCTCTTTTATGTAGCCATCAATTTGCTTTTTTAATTCACTTTGATCACCCATAGTTCGAGTCATTGTCTCGGCAAGTTTAACGCTTTTATTATTCTCCTCTATATCTTTTGTAAGGTTTTTTTGCTCACTAAGTGCTCCAACCAACTGCTGATTTGATTTTGTTAAGTCTTCATTTTCAGCACGTAACTTGCCTAATTGTTCAAGTGCGTCTTTTAGACCTACTTCAAAATTCCACAGTTTTTGTTCAAAGTCAGTCATTTACTTTCGAATTAGTGCAAGGATATCTTTTTCTAATCTTGCCATCATTTTACGCATGATATTATCGATTTTATCATCCGTCATTGTCTGTTCGGCATTGTATAATTTTATCGATATCGCATACGATTTTTTCCCTTCTTCAATGTTCTTTCCTTCGTAGACATCGAAAAGCGTAAGATCATTAAAATAGGCACCAGCAGATTCTTTAACGATTCTTTCCACTTGTGCATATTCTACTGATTTGTTTAATACCAAACTTAAATCTCGTGAAACTATAGGAAATAGGGGAACGTCTTCTAGCTTAAACTTGACAGATTTGAGTCGCTGTAGTAAATCATCCCAATTCAAAACGGCGTAATGGACGTCTTGTTTAATACTGTATTCTTTACGCAACGATTTTGATAAGGTCTCAAACGATATGATTTTAAGTAATTTCTTTGGCGGTAACCCAATACTATCTGCCAATGCTTCAAACACACCTTTCAAATAAAAATAGTCGGCGGGCTCACTTTCAGTATTCCAATTCTTATTTGTACCGGACCCTGACGTAGCCAATATCAATTGGTTAGACTCACCATAGCCTGATGCCGTTTTGACATAAGTTTTGCCAAATTCAAAGAACAACAAATCCTTATTCTTTCGATTTATATTGTAGCCAATGGAAGACATAATGCCGTCTAACATATCGGTTCTCATCACCGATTGATCAATGCTTAAAGGATTCAGGAGTTCGACAAATTCGTAATCAGTTCTGTCATTCTTTTTAGTTTGAGAATTGCTCATGGTTTCATAAAAACCTTTTGAAACTAAAAACTGCGCTACTTTGTCCTTTATGTCTGAAGGGTTAAACGATGGCCTAACACTTGGGGTCATAGACAGCCGTGTTGGTATCTCGACCTGATTAAACCCATATATCCTTAACACTTCTTCTGCAATATCTATAGGTCTTAATACGTCACTTCTATAGGGCAAAACACTAACCGTAATGTCGTGGTCAACATGTTTTGTTACATCGATATCTAATCGTGTGAGTATATTTTTAATCTTGTCGTCTGATATTTGAATACCACAAAAATCATTGAGCCATTGCGTATTAAACGTAATTGAATGATTGTCAATTTTATTTGGATAAACATCCAGTATGGCAGATCCTACTTTGGCATTTGCAACCTCTTTCAGGATGTCAACAACGCGTCGTAATGCGTAATCTGTAATGTTTGGATCACAACCACGTTCGTATCTAAAAGACGCGTCTGTGTTTAGCCCATGATGCTTAGCTGCTCTTCTAATTGTGGATGGGTCGAAATAGGCACTTTCAATAAAAACAGTTGTCGTCTCGTTCGAAACACCTGAAGCATTTCCTCCAAAAACCCCAGCTAAAGCTAACGGCTTATTGTCATCGGCAATCAGCAGCTCTACGCCATTTAACTTCCGTTCAATTCCATCTAAAGTTGTTAAGGTTTCATCAGGTTTAGCTGTTCTGACATGAATATCCCCTTCAATATTGTTTGCGTCAAACGCGTGGATAGGTTGACCAAGTTCATGCAAAACAAAGTTGGTGGTATCCACAACGTTATTAATTGGGTTGATGTCTATGGCTTGTAATCGCTCCTTTAACCACGCAGGACTCTCCCCAACAGAAATGTTGTTAAGTATTATGCCGGTATACCTTGGGCATTTTTTTGCATCTTCAATGTTTACTGATATCGAACTGGGTGAGGTATTGGTTATATCACCAACCTCTGGTAAGGCAACGGATTGGTCCGTCATCGCTTGAATGTCACGTGCCGTTCCAAGGTGTGAGGCAGCATCACCACGGTTTGGAGTCAAGCCAATTTCAATTTGATAGTCTTCGTTCAAATCAATGATGTCTCTTAAAGCGGTTCCTGGTGCTGCGTTTTCGTCTAGTACAATGATCCCATCGTGATCACTACCCACACCAATTTCGTCTTCCGCACAGATCATACCCTCAGATACATTGCCTCGAATTTTTGCTTTTTTGATTTTGAAAGATTCGCCTGAAAGTGGATAGATTGTGGTGCCAACCGTTGCGATAACAACCTTTTGACCTGTTTTGACATTTGGTGCGCCACAAACAATTGGGAGGTTCTCAGCTGAACCAATGTTTATAGAAGTAACTTTAAGATTGTCTGAGTTTTTAGCTGGGGAGCAAGAGATAACCTCTCCAACCACTAAACCAGCTAACCCACCTTTTATGGATTCGATTTTGTGCAACTTTTCAACCTCTAAACCAGTATTCGTAAGTATGACGCTAAGTTCATCCGGAGTTAAATCGAAAGGGATTAAGGTTTTTAACCAATTATAAGAAACAATCATTCTTTATCTATTCAATCAGTGTTTTTGCTTACTTGTGAGCAAGCCACGAAATTAAGAATATTATGGTTTAACATTCCTGTGTTATATAAACAACTTTCCCAACAATTAATGGTTCTAATTTGCGTTGGGTAGGTAATATTTAGCCCGTTATATTTGCCGCCTCGAGTATGAATTTGATCATTGAACAACCTAGTTGGTTTATTGTGTTGTGTATTGCGTTAGGCGCACTTTTTAGTTATGTGATGTATCAAAAATCACTGCGACCCAAAGACGGTAAATCAAGGTTGCTGCAATGGGTCATGGCATTTTTCCGGTTTGTGACTGTGACGCTATTAGCCATTTTGGTCTTAAATCCGTTGTTGCAATACATTGAAGAAAGCCTCGAAAAGCCAGTTGTTTTTGTCAGTATTGATCAGTCTAGCTCAATGGTTTTGGGTGGAGACAGTGCCTATATCCAGTCAGGGTTAAATGAAGATATTTCTGAGCTACGTGAAGCATTGTCCAACAAATTTGAAATCATAACGCTCGGAGGGGAAAGTTCAGAAGGGAAGTTTGATGAAGCAACGACGGACCTTTCTGCAGGGTTTAATGAGGTGAAGAAACTGTACGACAATCGTTCCGTAGCTGCCATGATCATAGTATCAGATGGGATATATAACCGAGGGGCAAATCCAAACTTTGCCAGTCAAAAGGCGAATTTTCCAATCTTTACTTTACCAGTTGGAGACACCACAGTGCATCGTGACGTTTCGATTTATAGTGCAAAGGCAAATGCCGTTACGTTTCTTGGGAATCAGTTTCCGCTTGAAGTTATAGTGAATGCGACGAAAGCCAGTGGACAAAGTGTAGAGCTGAGCGTTTGGCATAACGGTCAAAAAATTGATAAACATCAAATTGTAATTCAAGGACAACGTTTTACGATTGACCATAGTTTTTTGCTGACTGCTAGTCAAAAAGGAAATCAGCAATATATTGTGCGTGTTTCGTTTGTTGAGGGAGAAGTAAATAGAACAAATAATTCAAAACAAGTGTATACGGACGTGTTGGATGTAAAGCAGAAAATTCTGTTAGCTGCTCATGCAGCACATCCGGATGTTGCCGTGCTTCGGAAGGTCATAATGGACAATGATCAGTATGAATTGGAAGTCCAAATTGGACTATACGAAAAAATTGAAAAAGACAAGTATGATTTGGTACTCACACATCAACTACCTGTGAATGCGTACGAGTCCAATTATTTGCAAAGTCTTAAGGAAAGCAAAGTTCCTGTGTTTGCATTTTTAGGTGCGCAGACGAACATTCCATTATTTAATAAACTCGAGCTTGGTTTTGAAATATCAAATCATAGAAAGAATTTTAACCAAGGGTTAGCTCAAATCAATAGCAGTTTCGCTTTGTTTGAACCCAAACAAGCTTTAGTGGAATTTATTAATAGTGCACCACCGCTTATTACGCCGTTTGGAGAGTATGCTGCTTCACCATCCCTGAACACTTTGGCGTTTCAAAAAATTGGATCCGTTATCACGACTTTACCCATGTGGAGTTTTATGAATAACAGTGGGTACAGATCGGGAGTGTGCAGTGGTGAAGGTATTTGGCGCTGGAGATTTTATGACTACGAGAGAAATGACAATTCCGAAAACGTTGATGGTTTGATAAGAAAAACGATTCAATACCTGGCATTGAAAGATGATAAACGCAAGTTTAAAGTATACACGTCGTCTCGTAATTTTTTCGAAAATGAACGCATTTCATTTATCGGTGAGGTGTATAATGATAGCTACGAGTTTACAGCTGATGCTAATGTTGAATTGAAGCTAAACCATTCGGATGGAACACAGTTCAGTTACACCTTAGTGCCTCAAAATGGTTCGTACCGTTATGGGGTAGGAGCCTTGCCTGCTGGCGCATATTCCTTTAGTGCTACGGCTCAATATAACGGAGCAAAATTTACGGAGTCTGGCAGTTTTGTAGTGAAGGTACTTCAGCTTGAGAGTCAAAACTTAACCGCAAATTTTGGAATCATGAGACAATTGGCTGCTGAATCAGGAGGACAATCTTTCGATAAGAATTCCTGGGATCAACTCACCGAATCGATTATGAGTCTCCCAAACACCGCTTCAGTGGTAAAGGAAAGCAGTCGGTTCAAAGATTTGATCAGTCAAAAATGGCTATTTTTCTTGTTGTTTGGATTGCTCACTATGGAGTGGTTCGCAAGACGATGGTTGGGTGGTTATTAGGGTGCTGAGATCTATTTTTTATTTATCTCACCATAATCTTCTCATGTTGCACCTTACCATCAACTTTTATTTCTAAGTAATATATTCCTTTAGCTAATGAGTGCACGTCCAAGATAAACCCGATGTTGGTTTGCTTTAACTGTCCCGTGGTGTCTTTTCCAAATGCATCTTTTAGGCCAATACGTGTAGTCATTGAATTTGCATTCTTAGTATTAATAACTAGAACGTCCGAAACAGGATTCGGATAGACTTTAGCAAACCGCTCGTTTTCAGGAACAAATGCACTTAGCGTAGTTACTACCTCCATATACATTGTAAAAGGTGAAGATTTATTCCCACTGCTGTCTGTAACTTGAAATACAGTACCATAAAGACCGAGTGTAGAAACATCAATATCATCGTACAAGACCTCCAATGAATCAAAAAGTGTTGCGGTGGCATCATAGTTATCATTAATATTAATTAGATCCATGTATTTATAAGTACTGTTAATTAAAATTTGTACAACGCCTTCTTTCTTTCCAGATATGATAGGTGCAGTGAGATCTCTCACGAGTAAGGTAATCGTCTTTTCAAGTCTTTCTCCTCGAGCATTAATGAGTAGATATTTGACCCAGTAATCTCCTAAACTATTTGTGTTGAGATTAGTTGTCCTTAGAAGGGAGCTGGTAATATTGCCATTTATTGAATCTATGTATCGCATCCGACTACTCCAGTGTTGATTTACATGAATCATAGTTGTATCACCTTCGCCTTGAAATCCATATAAAGGTGTATTTTGAAAGTCTCTCACATCATAAGCAATACACTGACTCGTCACATTGCCACTTTCGTCAGTTACTGTATAAGTAACTGTAGTAATTCCTTTTGTTCTTGTATCAACATCTGCGTCACCTTGTGCGTTTGCTGGAGAGATTTCATATGTGAAGATTGGTCCATATATCCCGTTGCTGTAGTTATCACTAGGTATAGTTCTATCAACAAATACAGATTGTAGTTGCACCTGTACTTTCCAACAAGCTTGAGACTTATTTGCTTCGTCATTTTTTATGACAGGCTTTTCAGTATCTACTACACGTAGTGTTCGGGTAACAGAATCCATATTTCCATCACTATCAGTAATGGTGTATAAAAGAAAGTATTTGCCAATAACATAAGTATCATAACTGCCCGATACGACTATTGCTGCTGATATGTTCCCATCTTCAGCGTCGTAAGCCTTAGCACCTTCATCTTGGTACGTAGATAATACATTGATAGTGGTATCCACACTCCCGTTTATCGAGATTATAGGAGAGGCGCCATAAGAATCTGGGATTAAGAATAAAAGAAGTAATGTGGTTAGTGAGTAAGATAATTTTGTCATGTCCAATTAGTTAGGTTCTGTAATAACTTGGACACATGGATTAACTAAAGTTGCAGAATTCCCATTGATAATGACCTTGTTATGGCACTAGGTCTAGTAATTTGAGTGGGTTCTCGTGTCTAAGACTGCCCTTTTTATCGAAGGGTTATCTCGGAAAACCAGAAGTACCATAGTTTTGGTTTAAAAGTATGGAATAGACTATCTCACCTTTCTCTAACGATAAGAGCGTATTATACTAACTAAAGATCCACTTAAACTCATATTGCTTTTGAGGAATTCTTACTTTTTCAGATACACGTTGCAACCTTTGTGGTAGAGCCATTAGATAATCTCTAGCTTTTTCGGCTGGGTCGGTTAACCCATTCACATTTTCAATTTTCCACTCATCTAATAGCGACTTTAAAATATCTATATAGTCTTGAACCGTGTAAACCATTGTCCGCTGTGCTGCATCGGAAAAATGGTCGAATAATTCACCCATTTTTCCACCCGATTCACGCATGAAATGGGCTGGCATTACGATCTTCTTTTTCATCATATCTTGAAACGCAAGCATAAGTTCGCTCGCATCCATTTCTATAATGCGCGAAACAAAACTCTTGTAAGCATTGGCATGACGAGCTTCATCTGCAGCGATTACGCCGCAAATCTTGGCTAGACCATTATTTCCTGACTTTTTGACTAAAGTAGCGACTCTTCGATGAGATAGGTTCGTCGCCAATTCTTGGAAACTTGTATAGATAAAACTTCTGTATGGGTCTTTTGCAGTCTGAAGATCCAAACCATCGCTGATCAAGTATTGTGTGGAGATTTCCATTTCTCTCATATTTACTCGTCCGGATAAATACAAGTATTTGTTCAGTAAATCACCATGACGATTTTCTTCAGCAGTCCAACCTCTCATCCATCTCGACCAGCCATTTTTGTTATGACCATCAACACCCTCTATATCCATTAACCAAGCCTCATAGGTGGGTAAGGCCTCTTCAGTAATTGTATCACCGATCAATACCGCAAACAGGTCATAGTTCAAATCCATAGCCAAAGCTTGAATTTCCTTAATCTCTTCGATAAAATTTGGGTCCTTTGAATCTGGCAAAAAATCAGAAGGCTGCCAATTTTTTTCGATCGGTTGTAAATACTTTGCAACTAGCCCATCTATCGATTTTTCAATGGTTTGCATGACTTCAAGGCGTATGTTTTTCAATTTCAAAATAGCTACTTATTAAGTGTCTGCTGTTTTCATTAAGAGGTACTTACTGATAGGCTCACGTAAATCAAGAAATAACTTGAAAACGATAATCCAACTTGTACCCAATTCAAGGCAACAGATCATTTCCGCAAAGCTAATAGCTCTCAATTACGACGCAATTTTTATACTGATATAATATTCACTGTCCGTGGTCTGATTGTCGCGCTGTGTGAAGGGACTACGGACTAATACCACTTATTACAATTTGATAAGCATTGGCAGCAATTGGTTGCTTTTTGACTTTATATCTTATAACCTCTGTGTTTACGGCAATCTCAGCCCTACAAACCAAGCTTCAGGCCACGGATAATAATATGGTTATTGGCCAAAGAATTTACCTTAGGTTAGCGTTTTCGAAACGGCTATACTAGAACAACAATTCATTGGTGTTGTGACGTGCTGAATGAAGCTGAAAAGCGGTTCATTATTTTACTTAAAGAAATGCCAAATTGGTAGGTTGTTATTATACAAAATGCTACTTTTGCGGACTATTTATAAAAACACAGACGAAACGATTTATTAAAGGTTAACATGAGATTAACATCAGACTTAAAAAAAGGAATGTTCACAGAGTACGGTGGGGCAGCAACAAACACTGGGAACAGTGAGGCTCAGATTGCTATGTTTTCGCATAGAATCAAGCACTTGACTGAACACCTGAAAATCAACAAAAAAGACTATTCAGCAGAAAAAAGTTTAATTGCTCTTGTAGGAAAAAGAAGAGCGTTGCTTAATTACGTTGCCAAAAGTGACATCTTTAGATATAGAGATATCATCCAAAAACTTGGTTTAAGAAAATAATATTACAGTTTGTGTAATATGAAAAGGCCTTCGGTATGTATGCCCGAGGCCTTTTTTTCTGCATTTTATCGAACAGGGCAATGGCCCATAATTACAGAAGAATTATATGAAATTTGAAGCAATCCAAAAAACAATTGACCTCGGTGAAGGCCGTGAAATAACTTTGGAAACAGGCAGGCTTGCCAGACAAGCGAATGGCTCTGTTTTCTTATCAATGGGTGATACCCGAATTTTAGCGACCGTCGTGTCTGCTAAAACGGCACGTGAAGGTGTGAACTTTTTGCCGATGTCAGTAGATTATCAAGAAAAATTTGCAGCTGTTGGACGTGTTCCAGGTAGCTTTTTAAGAAGAGAAGGTAGACTGTCTGATTACGAAGTATTAATCTGTCGTATCGTTGACAGAACTTTACGTCCTTTATTTCCATCAGATTACCGCGCTGAAACACAAGTAATGATTCAGTTGATGTCGTCGGATGACAATGTTATGCCTGACGCATTAGTAGGTTTGGCTGCTTCAGCCGCTATTACACTTACTGATATCCCATTTGCTGGACCAATATCTACTGTACGTGTTGCTAGAATTGATGGAAAATTTATCATCAATCCTTACCGTGACGAACTTGAAGAAAGTGACATCGACCTAATAGTTGCAGGAACTGCTGCTGATATCAACATGGTTGAAGGCGAAATGGATGGCGTGTCGGAACAAGACATGGTTGAGGCATTGAAAGTGGCTCACGAGGCTATTAAAAAACAATGTGCAGCTCAATTAGAGTTTGCAGAATTAAACGGTGGCCGACCAGCTACCCGTGAATACAAACAAGAAGTGAGAGATGAAGAATTAGCAGCTAAAGTGCATGCTGATTGTTATCAGAAACTATACGAAATTGGTCAAATTCCTGCCGATAAAAACGAAAGAGCGGAGGCATTTGGCAATGCGTATGACGAATATGTAGAGTCATTAGGAGAAGAATTGATGACCGAAAAAGGCGGTCTGGTAAAAGATTACTACGGAAAGGTAAAGAAAGATGCCATCCGAAATATGGTTCTTGAAACTAGCGGAAGATTAGATGGACGTAAACTCAATGAGGTACGTCAAATCTGGACTGAAGTAAGTCCATTACCAATTCCTCACGGTTCTGCATTGTTTACAAGAGGGGAGACTCAAGCAATGACAACTGTAACGTTAGGTTCTAAACTTGATGAGCAATTGTTAGATAGTCCTAACCTTTCAGGTAAAAGCAAATTTATGTTGCATTACAACTTCCCTGCTTTCTCAGTTGGTGAAGCAAGACCAAATAGAGGCCCAGGCCGAAGAGAAATTGGTCATGGAAACTTGGCAGCAAGAGGTTTGAAAAAGATGTTAGCCGAAGATGTTGGATATACAGTTCGAATCGTGTCTGACGTATTAGAATCAAATGGTTCAAGTTCTATGGCAACTGTTTGTGCTGGTTCAATGGCACTAATGGATGCTGGTATAAAAATAAACGCAGGATTAAGTGGAATCGCCATGGGGATGATTTCAGATCCTGAAACAGGTAAATACGCTATCCTTACAGATATCTTAGGAGATGAAGATCACTTAGGAGATATGGATTTCAAAGTAGTTGGTAACGACAAAGGAATCTATGCTTGTCAAATGGATATGAAAGTAGATGGTCTTTCTTACGAAGTAATAGAGGAAGCCCTAATGCAAGCAAAAGAAGGAAGAACACACGTGCTAAGAGAAATGGAAAAAACCATTACAACCACACGTGAAGACTTGAAACCACATACACCAAGACTTGTTCGTTTTGCAGTTGAAAAAGACAAAATTGGAGCTATCATTGGTTCTGGTGGTAAAGTAATTAAGGAATTACAAGAAAGAACGAACTGTACCATTACAATCGAAGAAATTGATGATAAGGGTATGGTTGAAATCATGTCTGCCGATAAAGATGGACTTGATTTGGCTCGAAGTATAATCGACGGAATTTGTGAAGATGCTGAAGTAGGCAAAGTATACGAAGGCGTTGTTAAAGGTGTAATGGACTTCGGTGCATTCATCGAATTCTTACCAGGAAAACAAGGCTTACTCCACATTTCTGAAATTAAGTGGGAACGCTTAGAAACGATGGAAGGTGTCTTTGAAGACGGAGAAGTTGTGAAAGTTAAACTTTTAGACATCGACGAAAGATCAGGGAAATTCAAGTTATCTAGAAAGGTGTTATTAGAAAAGCCTGATGGATACGTTGAGCCACCAAAAAGAGAAAGAAGAGATGGAGATAGAAGAGGTGGAGGAAATGATCGTCGTAGAGACAACAACCGAGGTAGAGATAACCGAGGAAGAGACAATCGCGGTGGTGATAATCGTGGCCCAAGAGGCGACAATCGAGACAAAGGAAATGACCAACGAAGTTCTCCATCGGAGGACGCAGTTGGATAACATTATTTAAAAAAGTGGCCTAGAGCCACTTTTTTTGTGCCATGACTAGAACAACAGAATCGGATTCGCTTTTTGATGGGTTGCATAACATGTCCACTTTGGACCTGGTTACTTCCATCAATACATTGGATCAAACCGTTGCGGAAAGTGTTCAACAACAAATCCCATCTATAACCGCTTTAATCGATGCTGTTTATGCAAAAATGAATCTTGGTGGGCGTTTGTTTTATATTGGTTCTGGAACAAGTGGAAGACTTGGTGTGGTTGACGCCTCTGAATGTCCCCCTACATTTGGCGTTGATCATGGTAAAGTGGTTGGCATTATCGCTGGAGGTGATACCGCAATCCGAGAAGCGGTTGAAAACGCAGAAGACGATACGATGCAGGCTTGGTTGGATTTGAAAGCACACAACGTTAGCACAACAGATTTTGTCATTGGAATTAGCGCAAGTGGTACAACTCCTTATGTTATGGGTGGATTGCTGAGCTGTAAGACGAATAACGTGAGTTGTGGTTCAATTGCTTGTAACCTTAACAGTAAGATAGGTGAGGTGGCTGATTTCGCCATTGATTGTCCAGTTGGACCTGAGTTTGTGACAGGCAGTACGCGCATGAAATCCGGAACAGCGCAAAAGCTTATCCTGAATATGATCACCACGTCTGTGATGATTAAATTGGGCCATGTACATGGGAATAAGATGGTCGACATGCAATTGTCTAATGATAAATTGGTAGACCGAGGAACCCGAATGATTATGGAAAAAAGTAATCTCGATTACGAAGCGGCAAAAGTGCTACTGCTGAAACATGGAAGTGTTCGTAATGCGCTTGAATCACTTTGAATATTGTTGACGCTTAATTGTGCAACAATGCTTGCCATGCACTTTCCATTTTAACCCTTGTTGTCTCCGATTCAAGAATGGCTTGTAACCAGGATTGAAGGCAATCGTCGGACATAGTCGTTTCTCGACCTTTATACATCGAAAACTCTAAAAAATCATACCAAGACATTTGGTGTATTTGTTGCAAACAATATACAGCGAACTCACCTCTTGTTGCTACAAAAAACGGACATGTATGGACATGCGATTGACTGGTGTCGCTAAGTTGTAAAATAAGAAACCTAGACAATGTTTTGGGGTTGTATAGCATGAACTTCTGGAATGTAGTATCCCCAAAAACACTATGGCTAGTCCGTCTTGATTTGATTTCAGACGTATTCGTATATGTGTATTGCTGACCAATAAGACATCCTCCTTTTTGAGTAATCTGTGCCCAAATATGTTCAAATGAAATGGAATCATTTGTCCATGTGAATGCCGCGGAATCTTGCTGACCCTTTTCAATGGTATTATCCACTGATGCATCAATGTGGTCCGTGTTTCCTCTGGTATTGTGCTCTGAGATTTGAGCATGCATCATGCTTCCAAAAATCACAACAAATAAAAAAGCGATTATTCTCATACCAACTGTTCCAGTTAATTGATAACGCTATTTGCAGAAATGTAGTGTTTGATATCTTGATTAGAAAAGGTCAATCATCTCACCCAAATCTTTAATTTCGAACGTTGCAACTTTAGGGTGATCTAAATCATGAGGATTGAAAAAGACCTGATCAATACCGGCATTCTTACTTCCAATTACATCTGAATCGAAATGATCTCCAACATAAATACTATGATCAGGTTGGGCTAATGCAAGTCCTAAGGCGTGATGAAATACTTTTGGATTGGGTTTTAAGACACCTACTTCTTCAGAAGTCGTTATCGTTTTGAAATATCCTTGTAAGCCAGAAGCATTGAGCTTAGTGGATTGAACCTCTTTAAATCCATTCGTGATTAAATGAACCTCATATCGCGTTTGTAAATATTCTAGTGTCTCAATGGCATTCGGCATCAAACCTGGTTGCTTTGGTCCTTCTGTCAGATATCTTTCGTTTATATCGTTTGCCAAAACTTGGTCATGTATCTCCCAGTGGCGAAATACTGCAGGAAATCGGCCATTGCGCAGCGTTGACTTGTCGATGGTTCCAGCTCTATACTTCGTCCACAGCCCTTCGTTGATTGTTTCGTATTTCTCTACAAATACATCAAAACTTGAGATGCCTTTTTCCTTCAAACGGAATTCATCAAAAATGCCTTTTAACGTCTTCCTGCTGTTAGAGGTGAAATCCCATAACGTGTGATCTAGATCAAAAAATATGTGTTTATAGGGTGTGCTCAATTATTGTTGTGTTTTTGTGCCAAAACTTAAATCACCTGCGTCTCCAAGGCCCGGAACGATGTAGCCATCATCATTGAGTTCTTCATCCACACAACCAATCCACAAAGTGGCATTTGGCACACGCGTTCGTACATAGTCGACACCAGCTTTGCTGCCAATTACAGAAACCAAGTGTATCTCACTAGGTGTGCCCTGAGTTAAAAATTCCTCTAAGGTTAAAACAAGTGATTGACCAGTAGCTAACATAGGGTCTGTTAAAATCAAAACTCGATTTTCTATACTCGGGCTGGCTAAGTATTCCACTTTAATTTCAAACTGATTGCCAGTTGTTTGATGTCTGTAAGCAGAGATATAGGCTAAATCTGCTTGATTGAATAATTGATTGACACCATTTTGAAGCGGGATGCCTGCTCGAAGGATTGTCCCGATTACGGGTTGCTCTGCAAGTTCAAATGTTGAAGCTGTACCAAGTGGTGTTTTGGTTTGCTTGTTTTTATAGTCAAGTTGTTTGGATATCTCGTATGCCGCTATCATACCAATCCGTTCAATATTTTTTCTGAAACGATATCTATCTTTTTGTATTTCCTTGTCTCTCAGCTCTTTAAGTAGCTGACTCACAATAGAATTTTGTTCGGATAGATTGTTAACCTTAAACATACTTTTTTGGTACGGTTTCTGTCTGTAAAATTATGTAAGTTAATTCATACCCGAATCATATAAATAGTAAATATCTCTTAACTTTGATTATTCAATGAGCGTCACAAAATCATCCACATTAGCGTTGATCGCCCTAACCATTTCCTTGTTAACCATGGGTTTCGCCCATCCTAATCAAGACATTTTTTCTGACTTTGAGTCAGCCATAGCCGGTGGTAATGCCACCAAATTTTCCCAGTACCTAAGCAGCAGTGTCGAACTTGAGTTACCTGGTGAAGTGGAAGGTATTTACAGCAAACAACAGACCGTTGTTATCTTAAATCGATTTTTTGATAAATATCCCCCAACAGCCTTCAAAATTGTTCACCGCGGGAGCTCAGCTTCTGGAAGTAAATTTGCTGTAGGTGATTATACAACTGGGGAAGAAAAAACATTTAGAGTCACTGTCTTTGTTAAGAAACAAGGCGATAAATATCTAATTCAAGAAATTGAGTTCGAGTAACCCTTGAAGATCAACAGACGGGAATACTGTTAAAAGCATTTAATCATGGATTTCAACGATAAACAGACCTTAGATTTCATTCAACATGCATTTGAAGAGGATATAAAGGATGGAGATCATTCTTCGCTGGCTTCAATTCCTCAAGGTACGCAAGGCAAGGCCAAACTATTGTTTAAAGATAGTGGCATAGTTGCTGGGATTGAATTGGCTCAGGTTATCCTAAAACAGTTGGATCCGAATGCCACGTTTGAAGTATATAATAACGACGGCGACGAAGTGAAGTATGGTGATATCGGTTTTGTGGTTTCTGGCTCTGTCCATGCAATTCTAGCTGGTGAGCGACTACTACTTAACTGTATGCAACGATTAAGTGGAGTAGCAACTCAAACAGCTAATCTCCTAAAACTAATGGGAGATTCTAAGTCGAAACTGCTGGATACGAGAAAGACGACGCCTAATCTTCGATTTCTAGAAAAATGGGCTGTTACCGTTGGCGGTGGTTACAATCATCGTATTGGTCTGTATGATATGATCATGCTTAAAGACAACCACAACGATTATGCAGGCGGCATTACCAAAGCGGTAAACAAAACAAAAGCGTATTTGAGTGACAATAAGTTGTCTCTTCAAGTTGAAGTCGAAACACGGAACCTAGATGAAGTAAAAGAAGCGCTGGCAGTTGGTGGAGTAGATCGCATCATGTTAGACAATTTTACGCCAGAACAAATCAGTGAAGCATTAATCGTGATTAATGGCCAAGTTGAAACAGAAGCAAGTGGAGGTATCAATGCGTCAAACCTTGCTGGGTACGCTGCGACCAATGTCGATTACATCAGTATTGGTGCTCTAACACATTCTGTAAAAAGTATGGATATCAGTTTAAAAGAGACTGATTAACTATTTCAAAATCGTTTCTGCAAATACCTTAAGTACGTCTTGAGGCACTTTATGACCACCTTTAAAATTGTGTATGATTGGTTTTATCCCAAGATCATCGATAAAACGTAGTTGCTTGCTCCAAGATTCCTCGTTTCTAAATGGATCGTTTTCATCAAACACTAAATAGCAATTGGTTTTGTTATGTTTCAATGAACCCGATTCGAGGTTGATATCGCTCGGAAATGTGCCCGCCCAAAGAATCAAGTTGTTAGGCTCAACATTGCCTTCGGTTATCCAACGACAAGCTGTCGCAACACCTTGGGAGAATCCTAATATATTCAATTTTTGACCTGGTCGAACAAACGATGTAACCACCTGGTCTAAGTAAGACACATAATCTTCGATGTCCTTTAAACGTGCCTCTTTGGTCATCCAACTTGCAACGACATCACCATAAAACCCTTTGCGATAGAATCGATGCAAACCTTCTGGAGCCACAGCGGCACAATTATCATTCACTAGAACCTCACAGGTCTCTAAAAAGTCACTAGCCAATTGGGCATAACCGTGAAGCACAATCCAAATTTCTGTCGCCGTTTCTAAATTACCTGAGGTGTATACCCTAGCTGTTTTTTGAACGGTGAGGTTGTGTTGTTGCATAGTGCGAAGTTAGTGTCTCAATAACTGAATAACTGAATAACAGAATAACGGACTGTCTGAATAACTGAATAAAAGGAAAGCAGATGGTTTGATAAGGCGGTGTGAGGTTGTTAGAATGGATGGTTCTTTGTGTTAGGAGAAACTTACTGTGATATATTAGAAAGGCTGATGTTATTGTAAAATGATTACAAATGAAACTAGAATTGAGTTTATTGAAAGGACTCAACTAAGATGTAAAAAACTTGCAATTGGTGTTTTGGAGTTATGTGATAGTTTCTCCTACAAACAAAACTCACTGAAGATAATTTCTTATCAATTAGGCAAAAGTGCATCTAGTGTTGTTGCAAACTACAATGCCGCGTGCCGAGCAAGGTCAGGAAAAGAGTTCTATTCTAAAATGAGTATAACTGCTGAGGAAGTGGATGAAACTGTTTTGTGGTTGGAGATGTTAATTGAGGGAAGTTTTAAGGTGGATTCAGAAAAAATTAGACCTTTGCTTTCAGAAGCAATTGGAATATTAAAAATTGTAGCAACTGCACGGAAGAACGCAAAAAAGTAGAAGTAGCTCTTTTATTCAGACATTCTGTTATTCAATTATTTAATAAATGAAAATACACCTAATAGCCGCCATCGCCACAAACAACGCAATCGGTAAAGACAATCAATTGCTTTGGCATATTAGAGATGATTTGCAATTATTCAAGCGGACGACGCTGAACCATGTCATTATTATGGGACGTAAGAGCTATGAATCTATTGGACGACCACTGCCTAAAAGAACGAATGTCGTAATTACCCGAAAGAGAGATTACCAGCCTGAAGGAGTTATGGTTTTTAATAGCTTAAATGAAGCTTTTGATCATTTTAGAAAATCAGAAAAGGAAGTCTTTGTCATTGGTGGCGGGGAGATTTATCGTCAAAGCTTAGACGATGCACATATTTTACATATCTCTCATGTGGATGTTTCAGTTGAAGACGCCGATACTTTTTTCCCGAAGGTGAAATGGGAAGAATGGGAAGCTGTTGAAGAACAAAAGTTTGAAGCTTCGGAAGTCAATGACTACGCATTCCAATACAGGCGTTACTTGAAAATCGATGCGTAATTAAGACTAAAAAGTATGAGTTTCGAGTATTAAGGTTTCCTGATTCTGGATAACACCTAATTCATCAAAAGTGATCTGTTGTCTATAAACCAATCCCACACCATAGCCGAAAAAGTTTGTGATTTTTAATGTGTTCCCATTTGAAAAGGTATTGTATTGAACTGTTTTTATACATTCAATAGTTTTGTAATCGGCAACATCTAAAGCAAACTTTTTCTCACAAAACTGATAAATGGAAGTTTCAGGATGGCTTACTTCATTGTGATAAATTGACACAGAATCGGAAGAGCAATTGAGTAAACCATAATCAACTAAAATCTTGTCACCACAACAGCGTAATAGATTGCCGTCGTTTGACCAGTTCGCCCAACTCCACAGAATATCGTCGCGATAGAAATTGAGAGCCAGACTGTCGGTACTATATATGGCTCTCTGCTCGAAAATCGTGGTTGTGCCATTAAAGTCGGTAATCTTAAGCTTATAATCCCATTTATTACCATCTTGGGTTGGGAAGTATTTGTGCACTTCAGAAAAGTCTGGTGCCGTAAAAGTTGTTGGATTAGGAGCGTCCGTGCAAGAAATTAATATGGCAATACAAGCTAAAAATAGAAGTTTTAAGGAGTGTTTTTTCATTGGTTATTTTTCTTTTGAAGAATTATTCTACATCCACCGACAAACAAATTGGTCTAACTCATATGTTCGTTGAGGGGCTTCCAATATACCAATTTTTCAAATTCCCACCGGTTAAATGACGTCGAAAACACAAAACTTTAAAACATAGATTCAACCCACATTATCGATACGCAGTGTAGTCATGTATTATTTTGATACATCTCCCAATATTCCAATGACGGTTGGGTAGGCATTCTTTATATCCTCAATGAAATTTTTGTTAACCTTAACCTTTGTTATCCGGTCTTGATTTGCACTGTATGTTGCAATAAAGCTTTTATAAATGGTTGAATTTTCGGAGAAGTAATTCATGACCTTGTCTTCATCAGATAAAATTCGACCAGGTTTGATTGTTAGCAGGTTAAAGGTGTCATTGTACTCCTCTGAGACGATTATCATATGCACGTAGTAGTCTGCATTCTTGTTATAGTCGGGCATTCCTGAAAAACTTAACACCTTTACCAATGACTTGTTCGCTAACTTTTCGCTGTCAATATTGAACTGAGCTATATTTAAGGTGATGAAATCGCTACTGCAGGATACAAGTGAAAAAAATGCAAATAAGAGGATGGTTGATCTGTGCTTCATTTTTGGATTGTTAGTACTTATGTTTATTCGTTATTCAGAAACCAAAATAACAAATTGTCATGGAACAATCCACATTTCAAACCTATCCTTATTAATCACTAATCAGTTTAACGTTCAACCAAATCCCAGCCTTCGACTTCATAATAATTCCAGGAACAATTTCGGGTGGTTTAGATTCATTATAATCAAATTCAAATGCTTGTAGCAACTTGCCAATAATCAGTTGCATTTCCAGAATGGCTAACGATTGACCAATACAAACACGCTCACCTTGTCCAAATGGCAAGTACTGAAAAGCTTTACCCCGCAATCCATCTCCATTGAAACGATTAGGATCAAACACATCAGGATGCTCCCAAACATTTTTGTCGCGGTGCATGGTGTAAAGGCAGATCATAAAGTATGATTGGGCTTTAAAATCATGGTCTGCAATAGTGTCTGGTTCCGTCGATTGGCGATGTATGGACCAAACGGGTGGATATAATCGCAGGGATTCCTGAATGCAGTTTTTTGTGTATTTCAACTGCCCAATGTTTTTAAATTCAACGGGTACAATCGAACCTTCTTTCCTGCATTTTGTTTGCTCGTTGTTGTGTGTCGACAGACTGTAAAGGGCCCATGATAAAGCAGAGGCCGTGGTGTCATATCCGGCAAAAATGAAATTTAGTATCTGGTCTCTAATTTCATTTTCGTTCACGTTTGCCTCTAACATAGCCCGTAGCCAATAGCTACACTCTTCCATGTGATTTTGGCCATGGGTAATTATTTTTTTAGCAACTACATCTAAGTATGCGACAGCGGTATTGGTTCTTTTTTTCTTACTCGAAAGACCCACAGACTTCCGGAGTTTGTTGACGTAAAAGCCAACCTTCTGATTTCGAATACTGGTCTTCTCTAACACTTCTAGATGTGCTCTTTGGATTTCTTCTACATCAAGTTTTACTGAACTACAAAACTGAGTTTTGATTAAAATCTTAAGCATCAATAACTCAATATCTTCTTCTATGTCAATTGGGTGTGGCCTGTTTGACCAAGTCTCAATTAATAGTTGTGTTTCTTCAAGTATGACTGCTTCAAACTGTGCGATAACGGAATCATGGAATGCAGGTTTCAATGCTTGTCGCTGATCTTTCCAGGTCGTCCCCTCCGAGATGAATATGCCATCACCCAACAAAGGCTTAAGTGCTTTGATAACAGGTGACCGTTTGAAATTGTCCTTGTTTGTTTTTAGAATGTACTTGACGGCTTCTGGGTCCGAAACCAAAAACAACTGTTGGTATTTACCTCCATTGAACTCGACCATAGACCCATACTTGTCGACCACTTTTGCGAGCGTAGGCAAAGGTCTTTTCAGTAAAGGATATACCAACTTTACCAATCGCCAACCACTTATTTTTGGAAGGTGTTTCAAATTATAAATGATTTTCGGTCAAGTTTTCGAATTCCAAAATGTGCTTCAATCGGTGTACAAACCGGCCCATATCGCCACCGTTACTTACTCTGTGATCCACACTCAATGTAATTTGAACCATCGTTTGGTTTTTAATGCCATTTGACGTTTCGATTAAACGATTACACATTGTGCCAATAAAAATGCCAAAAGGATGCATCGGAATTGGGATGCCCCAAGCTCTGCGATCACCAGAAAAATTTATAATGGATGAAAAGTATACAGTCCCAAAGTATTGCTTTCTGACCTTCGGAAAACTAAACCAAAATTTGTAGCACATTTTTCTGACTATCCATGGGAGACCCATAAAGAACCTATGTTTCGCCTTGATATCACCTGAAGTCTGCGATACTGTTTCTTGCAACTGTTCAAGGGATTTTGACGCTACATTTCGTATTAAGGTACTTCTTAATTCAGATGTTTTAGATTCAGTTTCAATCGGGAAAAAGAAATCGACCTCATCGAAAGTAACCGCTGTATTGTTCCAAGATTTCATTTGTTGGATAGACGTGTTTTGTCCAACGGCCTTAGCGCAGCACAACATCAAATAAGTTGAAAACGAAATTTTTAGTCCTGTTTTCTTGCGGTAGGCTCTAAGGAATCCTCGAGCCTTTGTCGCATTCAATTCAACTAAGGTATGTATGTAAGGTATTGTCTGACCAATTCGAACGGCATCACCAACCATTTTTTGGTGAAGTGATAGTTTATGTTTTGACGAATTAGACGACATGAAATGTTATGGCTTTAATCGACCATACATTCTCGGGAATGGGATAGTTTCTCTTACGTGAGGCAGTTTGCAAATCCAAGCAATCAGCCTTTCAAGGCCCAGTCCAAATCCAGCATGAGGTACGGAACCAAAACGACGTAAGTCTAAATACCATTCGAATTCCTCCATGGGTAACTCATGTTCCTTAATCTTTTCGATTAACAATGACTCATTGGTCTCACGCTCTCCTCCACCAACAACTTCACCGTAACCTTCTGGTGCTAACATATCAACACCTCTGGCAAATCTTGGGTTGTCTGGATTACGCTTGAGGTAAAATGCTTTAATCTCGTGTGGCCAATCATAAACCATGACAGGTACATCAAACATTCGAGTTAAAACCGTTTCATCCGATCCTCCAAAATCTTCTCCGTATGTGAAGCTTTTGGCTGATTCTAACCATTGGGGAATGTTTCTTTCGTCTTCCTCAAGTTGTTTGATTTGGTTTTTATTTTTATCGATGGTGCTCAGGTTAAAGTTAACTTTCCCCTTCTTCATACCACCAGCTGCAATAAGTGCCTCACGCTCGGCTATGTCTGTTTTTAACGCTTCGATCTCAGACTTCGTCTTGGTTAAATCTTCTTCTAAAACAGTTAATGTGGTTTTACCATCTACATCTTTGTCACCCTTTATAATGGCAACGGCATCATCGTAAGTCAACCGTTTGAATGGCTCAACTGTCTTCGCTAAAATAGTTGTATCCCTTTCGAGGAGTTCCAACTCAGGTTTGCATTTTTCCAAAACTTCGTTAACAACAAATCGAACAAAGTCTTCAATACAGTCCATATTGTCGAAAATATCATGAAAGGCCATTTCTGGCTCAATCATCCAAAACTCAGAAAGGTGTCTTCGGGTTTTAGATTTTTCTGACCTAAATGTTGGACCGAATGTGTAAATCTTGCCC
The DNA here is from genome assembly GCA_047620825.1 of Bacteroidia bacterium. GTDB lineage: Bacteria > Bacteroidota > Bacteroidia > NS11-12g > UBA9320 > UBA987. The sequence goes on from JBLHOC010000006.1 coordinate 32,888, forward strand.
ATGGCCATCGCCATTGATTCACCATATAATTGTCCGCTTTGTGATAAATATGCAGGCTCACCATAAAAATCTGTTTCAAACAAATCTGTTGTGCCTTCACATGCGTTTCCAGTGAAGATAGGTGCGTCCATCTGTACAAATCCTTCCTTTTGAAAAAAGGTATGAATCGCAAAACTCACTGTGTTTCTAACACGCATGATTGCCCACTGACGCTTACTTCTAAGCCATAGGTGGCGCTTGTCCATTAGGAATTCGATGCCATGTTCCTTGTTTGCAATTGGGTAATCTGTGCAATTTTGGTAGATTTCAACAGCGTCAACGTGAATCTCGTAACCTCCAATTTGTCGTGGATCAGCCACAACCTTCCCAGTTAAACTTACACTACTTTCTAAACCAAGCGCAGAGACTTGATTGAATAAATCTTCGCCAACATTATTTAAGTCAATAATGCACTGACAAAACCCAGAGCCGTCTCTTAGGACAAGAAAAATCAGCCCTTTACTCTCTCGCTTGTTTTGTAACCAACCCTTTAGGGTGATCACCGAATCTTGATGTGTAGATAAGTCTTTAATGTATGTTTTCATCGATATCGATTCAATTCTCTAATTTTGGACAAAAATAAGTGTTAAACCGCATAGGCTTAACCTTAAAAGGGTAAATATGCTTAAGCAATCGTTAAGTCAGAAACTTCTACAAAAACTATCGCCGCAACAGATACAGTTTATCAAGTTGTTGGAACTAAATACGCTCAACTTTGAGCAGAAGGTAGAAGAGGAACTTATTGAAAATCCGGCACTTGAAGATAATAAGGATGAAGCTGCGTCTGAATCATCTGATGATCCCGATTTTTCTGACGACTATAACGAGATGGAATCGTTTGAGTCTACCAAGGAAGATAGCATTGACGTTTCTGATTATTTAAGCGATGATGACGGTGGTATACGGCTAAACGACCAGTATGGTGGCGATGAGGAAGAAAAAGATTTTATACCCATTAATGCTTCTATTTCATTTCGTGATCGATTACTTGATAGTATAAAGCAAAACCTGCAAAACGACCAAGAATATGTATTGGCTCAACAACTCATTGGCACAATTGAGGATGATGGATACTTGCGCCGACCGTTGCGAAGCATAGTCAACGACATGCTTTTTTCTGCAAATATTAGAACAACCGAGGAAGATCTAGAAAAAGTATTGATCAAAATTCAGGATTTAGAACCTCCTGGGATTGGGGCACGTACGCTACAAGAGTGTTTACTTCTTCAAATTAAGCACAGGTCTAAAACTAAAAATACGGCCATTACCAAACTTGCAGCTGATATAGTCGAAAATCACATGGAAGATTTTTCGAAGAAACATTATCAAAGACTACTAAAGAAACTTGATGTCACTGAAGATTTTCTTAAAGAAGCCATTACGTTTATTTCCAAGCTAAACCCTAAACCAGCTGGTAGCGCGAGTGGTGGTTCTCAAACAGACTATATCATTCCTGATTTTATTGTAAAAGAATCTTACGGTGAGTTGGTTGTGGAGTTGAATAACCGAAATACACCTGTATTAAAGGTGTCTGCTGACTTCATGGAAACATTAAAAGGGTACGAAAAAGCGAAGACTCCAGATAAAGGGACGAAAGATGCCGTGCAGTTTATCAAACAAAAATTAGACAGCGCGAAGTGGTTTGTTGATTCAGTGAAACAACGTCAAAATACACTATTGGTCACCATGCGCTGTATGGTTGAATTGCAAAAAGACTATTTCTTGTCGGGTGATGAAACTCAAATGAGACCGATGATCTTAAAAGACATTGCAGAAAAGGTCCATTTGGATGTTTCGACTATATCAAGAGTTGCAAGTAGTAAATATGTGGAAACCGACTTTGGTATCTTCTTGTTAAAGCACTTCTTCTCAGAAGGTATTATAACTAGTAGTGGTGCCGAAGTAAGTAATAAAGAAGTCAAGAAGATATTAAGTAAAGCGATCGATGCTGAAAATAAGCAGAAGCCTGTTACTGATGGTCGCTTGCAGGAATTGCTAAAAGCAAAGGGATATAACATAGCCCGACGAACTGTTGCAAAGTATCGCGAGCAACTCAATATACCAGTAGCACGACTTCGTAAAGAACTAAAGTGACACGAAAATTCGCGAAAGTAGTTTCCCTCGTTTTTCATCCCATATTAATACCCATATACGGCGTTCTAGCTATTTCAACATTTAACTTGGTTGTGGCTTCAAAACTGAATGTCCAGCCCAAGGTGCTGATGTTGTCTATGTATTGTATTCTGCTTTCAATCCTACCTTTATTGGGTGTGATGTTTCTGTTGAATAAATACAAAATAGAAGAGTTGTCCAGCATTACTTTACCTGAACGACGGTTGGCCGCATGGGCTTTGTGTTTGGTTTATGGCCTAGAATGTTGGTTTATGGATAATTACTTTTTCCATCCATTTTTAAGGCTTTTTGTATTGGCATTGTGTTTAAGTGCTGGAGTACTAGCCATGATATCCGCCTTTAAGAAAGTCAGTTTTCATGTGTTTGGGTGGGCCGGGTTTTTGGTTCTAATTGCCGTACTTGGTACGAAAAACAATGGCATGTTTATTTTTATGGTATTGGGTGCTTTAGTCATTACCGGGCTCGTTGCAAGTGCAAGGTTGAGCTTAAAGGCACATACAAAACAAGAAGTATATCTTGGGTTTATTACGGGTTTAATTAGCAATATTGCGGTTTATTTATTTTTCGATGGAAGGTTATAGTTGTATAAAGTATGAAATCATTGGTGGGGTGGCGAACATTACGTTAAACCGACCAGATGTATTCAATGCGTTTAACGATGCTCAGAGTTATGAACTCCAAGATGCGTTAAAGCAAGCAAAACGAGATAAGCAAGTTCGGGTGATTGTACTTACTGGTGCTGGTAAAGCATTTTGTAGTGGTCAGGATTTAAAAGCCATTGCTGGCGCAGAGAATCGATCGTTAAGAGATTCACTTGACAAACGTTACAACCCAATTATAAAAGCGATGCGGTCGATGCCAAAACCAATTATTGGCAAAATTAATGGTGTTGCCGCAGGTGCAGGTTGCTCATTGGCATTGGCATGTGATTACGTAATTGCGTCGGAATATGCCAGTTTTATTGAGGTCTTTGTCAATGTAGGTTTGGTACTTGACTCAGGTTCGAGTTACTTTTTACCACGATTAGTTGGTAGTGCTCGAGCTTTTGAAATGGCTACAATGGGCTCAAAGGTGAAAGCACCTCAAGCCTTAGACTGGGGCATAATAAACAAAGTTGTGCCGGCCGATGAGTTAGATTCAGCTACGGCCGAAATAACAACGTATTACGAGAATGCTCCGACAAAAGCTGTTGCGCTCATGAAGCAAATGATTAATAAATCATTTCATTCTGACTTGAATACAATGTTGGAATACGAAGCGTGTTGCCAAGAAATTGCTGGAAACTCTGCAGACTATAAAGAAGGCGTTGGTGCATTTAATGAAAAGCGTAAACCAACCTTTACGGGCAACTAGCGAATATGATATTTTAAATTCTCGGTTAAGCGTATCTTTGACAATTATGCGGAAAGTCGTACTCGCTCTTCTAATTGTAATCATTTTTAGTCCTGGCTATGGTCAGACTTTTGAACCATGCAAAACGGTTGATTACATCGATTATCTTGATCAGAAATATCCCGGAATTAAGCAACATGTGGATGATGCCTATCACCAAAGCGTACAGGCAACCAAACTCCAAGCACAGTCACATGGCAAACGTTTTCCAATTGATACCACTTATGTGGTACAAGTCGTTTTTCATGTTGTATGGAAAACAGCTGACCAGAATATCGACGACCTTCACATTCAAGAACAGGTTCAAGTGCTCAATAATTGTTTTAATAGACTCAACGCCGACACAACGAATACGCGTGAAATCTTTAAATCAGTTGCAGGTAACGCTCGATTTCGTTTTGAACTTGCTACTGTAGATCCTTCTGGTAATGCTACAAATGGTATCACAAGAAAACAAACGACAGTAACTACATTCAATACAAATAACCGAGCAACTAGATACGACTATGTAAAGGAGTCTAATCGTGGAGGCGTAGATGCATGGGATACCAAACGATATTTAAATGTTTGGGTGTGCAATCTTGATTTTACAACTGGGCAACTTGGTTTATTTGGGTACGCTTTTCCGCCAACAGGGGCAGAGTTTTGGAAAAACACTACCTCGTTTGCCGTAGAAGCAAAACAGGGCGTTGTGATACATTACGAAATTGTTGGACCTAATAACCCCGCAAAACTAGATCCTCAAATCTATACCAATGAAAAAACAGCGGTCCATGAGTTTGGCCATTTTCTTGGTTTAAGACACTTATGGGGTGATGGTCAATTTAATGGCTGCAGTGTAGATGATTTTATTGATGATACACCAAATGCTGCTGGCGCTACAAGAGGTTGCCCAATAGGTGCTAATACTTGTAATACTGATAATTTGCCAGATCAGGTTGAAAACTATATGGACTATGGCAGTGACATCTGTTCCAATATGTTTACCAAGCAACAGGTTGACGTCATGCGGTATAACCTCGTCAATCTTCGAGCAGGTTTAGGCCAACCGGAAATAAACTATTTGACTATACCAGAACGAATTGAGCATTCGATTTATCCGAATCCTGTGTCAGATAACTTGAAGTTTTTTTCTGAGACTATTTTTGATCAAAACATAACACTCACATTAACCAATTATTTAGGTCAAGATGTGTACGAAGTGACCAAGCTTAAAACTGGGTATATTCTTGAGTTCGATTACTTAGATGTTGCAAACGGATATTATCGAGCAACTATATCGTATGGAGGAAAAACCTTTCCTTACGTGAATCCCTTTGTATTTCTAAAAGACTAGTTTTCCATCTTAGTAACACAGTAACTTTTCTTGTGCTGTATTCTTAACACAATCATTTTAGGAGGATAAACGAACGTGTAATGTTCTTATTATTAGGGAATTACAGTTTTTCTGATTTCTCGTATTTACCTTGTTTCGTGTCGAAAAGGATGATTTTAAGCGCTAATTAGCTGATTTTCACAAGTTTCGAATTTCGTCTACCCATAGATTACGTTTTTGTTTGTACCATGTCTATCTGCCCAACAGTAGACATAAACAGTACAATTGATTAAAAACAGGTTTATGAAAAGATGTAGACTATACGTCGTATTAACGGCAATGTTGTTTGCTTTATGTTTAACAACAACTGAGGTTAAAGCACAGCCATGTTATTCAGGTTTCACTTATCGATTACCAATTGAAGTTGATAATAGCAAAAGCGCAATGCTAACTGACTATGAAATTCAATTTACAATCAATACATCTGCCTTAATTTCAACAGGGAAAATGAAATCTCTTGGACAAGACATTCGATTCTTGGACAGTAAAGGGAACGAACTTGCGTATTGGATAGAGGATAACTCAATCAATACATCAAGCACAACGATATGGGTCCGAACAGATTCAGTATCGAATTATACGAAAGATACCATCTACCTTTTTTATGGTAATGGTTCTGCGACAGCAAAAAGTGATGCCAAAGCAACTTTTCAACTGGTTGAAGAATTTAATGGCAGTACATTAAGTTCATCCATTTGGAATACATGTGGTTCTGGAACTGTTGCACTGTCTGGAGGCAAATTAAAACTTACATCGAATGCGACAACGGCTAGTATTTATACCAAAACGGGTATAGCCGGGCCAGTTATCATTGAAGCACAAGGGGTTCAATCATCTGGTGGGACAGCGTTTCTTGGTCAATTGAATGCATCAAATGATGGATATGCCATGGTACATAATGGGACAGCCATGCAATTAAGCACAATGACCAATGGGACATGTGTATCGACTACAACTTATGGGTCAACAAATAGTACAGGATTAAAAGGAGATTGGACGTTCATTTGGAGTGGTTTTAATCAAACAGCAACTTGGGCAGGTCAAACACTGAATTCTTCCAATTCCACAAACACCATGACTAATAGATCTACCATTGCAATCGCAAATACGGGTAGTTATGGCACATTAGAAATTGACTATGTTCGGATAAGAAAATATGCTCCTATACAACCAAGTATCAGCGTTGGTTCAGAGCAAAACATGAAGTTCTCTCTAACGGCATCATACGTTTCACCGTTGTGTGCAGGAGGCGATCTAGAATTAACAGTCAATAAAGTTATAGGTGCAAAATATTTGTGGAAAGGTCCAAACGGATTTACCTCAACACTTCAAAACCCTCAAATTACAGGCGTTAGTACTACGGATGCAGGACGTTACGACTTAACTGTTGAAATTCCTACAGGATGTGCCAGTAAATCTACTTCAGTCAATGTAAACATTTCGCCTAAAGCAGTTGGTGGCTCGGTGAGTGGAACCCAAACGGTTTGTTCAGGATCCAATACTGGTATTATTTCGCTAAGCGGTCATACAGGGAATGTGGTCAGATGGGATTCGGCGATTAACGCAGCAGGACCATGGAAGTCAATTTCAAACACAACACTAAATCAAACATATAGCAACCTAAACACAACAACTTATTTTAGAGCCATAGTGGGTAACGGCAATTGTTCTATAGACAGTTCTTCAGTCGCTACAATAACAGTTACGCCTCCATCTAAAGGCGGTGCTATTCATGGTGCAACTCAAGTGTGTGCCGGTTCAAACACTGGGACTGTATCGGTTTCGGGATATACTGGAAACATTATTAAATGGGAGTACAGTACCAATGGAAACCTTTGGTACAACATCGTAAATAAAGGAACAAATCATTCGTATACCAATCTGTCACAGACTACTTATTACAGAGCAGTAGTCCAAAATGGCAATTGTAATGTAGCGTATGCAACTCCAGCCAAAATTACGGTTGATACCAAAACAATAGGTGGGTCAGTATCTGGTTCAGTTACAGTTTGTCCAGAAGGTAATAATGGTTATGTTGTTCTGAATAGTAACGTTGGCGCCATCATTCGTTGGGAAATGACAAGTCCTGGGTCAAGCACCTGGACGCCAATCACAAGTACCAATGACAGTCTAAGTTATAAAGATTTAAAAACATCACTCGTTTATAGAGCAATTGTTCAAAATGGATCATGTAATGTGGCCGTATCTAATAGTGCGACCATTACTGTATTAACCAAATCAAATGCTGGAAAAATTACGGGAGCAAAAGAAGTGTGTGAAACGGGAAATAGCGGAACACTCTCTGTTACTGGCGTGTCTGGTACCATATTAAAGTGGCAGTCAAAAACGAATGGAACTGCTTGGAGTGATATTTACTCAACTAAAACGACACATGATTGGTACAATTTAGCTGATACGACGACTTATCGCGCAATCGTTGCGAATAGTGGATGTAAAGCTGATACGTCATCATCGTCAACAGTACTGGTAAATCCAAGATCGGATGGAGGTTATATATCTGGTGTGGATGCGGTATGTATAGGAATAAACGCTGCGACCATTAAAATAAATGCCAACATTGGCTCGGTAACTGAATGGGAGATATCTACCAATGGTTATTCGCCATGGACTAAAGTTTCTAATTCTGCTACTTCTAGTCTTGACGTTACGAATTTAAGTGCGTCTACATTCTACAGAGCTAAAGTGAAAAGCGGTGTATGTGCCAATGCGTATTCAGCGTATAAATCTATCGAAGCAACAAAACTTAGTTCAGCCGGTACGATAGTTGAAAATCTTGAGTTGTGTGAAGGAACAAACTTTGGAATTATCAAGGTTACAGCAACTACCGGTGATGTTGTAAAGTGGCAAACTTCAACATCGGCCACAGGGAGTTGGACAGACGAAAATATCACAACAACCAAATACGAAATTCAAAATATCTCTAACAACTTGTATTTACGAGCCATTGTGAAGAACGGCGTATGTGCTGCAGATACATCGAAGGTTGGTATTGTAGAAGTATCAAAAAAGACCAAAGCGGGTAACATCTATGGTAACGCACAATGGTGTTCAGAAATTAATGCTGGAACTCTTGAAATCAAGGACATGACTGGTGACGTTTTGTACTGGGAAGAGTCAGAAACAAACGGTGCGACTTGGAATATGATTGTGACGAATTCCACGACTTACGATTATAAAAATGTATCAACGTCCACACAGTATAGAGCTATATTAAGAAACGGCGTTTGTAATGATGCAACCAGCCAAATAGTTAAAGTTGATATTTCAGCGGCGACTAAAGCAGGCAAGTTAATTACGGATCAATCTGAAGTGTGCCAAGGCAATAATATCGGAACCTTTCAATTGGTAGACTATGTTGGTGAAATCATGGATTGGGAGCGATACGAAGCAATTACGGGTACTTGGGTTTCGGCTCAAAATCGAGGCGACAGACAAAGCTTTTATAATATCACTGAGGTGTTGGAATATAGAGTCATCGTTAAAAATGAATTCTGTGAAGCAGATACGTCAGAAACTATAAAGGTGACTGTATCAAAAGCATCGATCGGCGGCACGTTAGGTGGCGACATTGAAGCATGTCAAGGCATCGGATTCTCTGAGTTTACACTTCATGGATACACCGGTAGCAATCACAAGTGGCAAACCAGTACAAGCGCCTTTGGTCCTTGGACAGATTTGACAGAGACATCAGATAAACTGCAAGTAAACAATACTGG
>JBLHOC010000007.1:0-40811 GCA_047620825.1 Bacteroidia bacterium
TTTACAATTGAATTACCTATAGATAGTGAATAAACAATACATATTATATGTGGATGATGAAGAGCCAAATTTGGTTGCTTTTCGTGCCATCTTTCGAAGAGAGTTCAATGTAATTACAGCGACCTCGGCTGAAGAAGGTCGTAAAAGGCTTGAAGATAACCCTGAAGTGAAAGTGGTCATTAGTGATTACCTAATGAAAGGGATTACTGGTATTCAGTTTTTTGAAAGTATTCTAGAAAAACATCCTTACATCATTCGGATTATTCTAACCGGTTTTGCAGATCAAACTGCCATGCTGGATTCCATAAATAAAGCACGTGTCTATCGGTTTTTGAGTAAACCATGGAATGAGTACGATCTACGACAAACAATTTTGTCGGCCATTGAACTTTATGATGCTCGTAGAAACATTGCAAAACACCAACAGGACCTTGAACAGTCATACGACAGCCTGAACCAGTTTGTTCATAAGGCCTCTAACGAAATGCGCAGCACGCTTGTTTCTATGCATGGTATTGTGCGACTGGCTAAGCTGGAAAGTAAGGAACCTGAAAACGTAAACTATTGGCCCATTTTGGAGAAGGGTATTATGCAAATTGATTTGCAGCTTCGTAATATTATTGAGCACTACGAGTCAGACCAACGCATCGGCTTATCCAATAAAATTGATTTTAAAGACGCGATTGATCGATGCAAACAAGCACTGGTTAGTTTTCAAGACTTTAGTAATATAAACCTCAATGTGGTTGTAAGGGCTACTGACACTTTTTACAACGACCCATTCCGGGTTCAATTGGTGATCAGCAACTTGTTAAACTATGTTGGAGATCAAATCAACCCAGAAAAAGGTCAAATCAGCCTCGATATTGAAATAATTGATGCCAAAAATGGTGTACAAATCATGTTTACCGATGATGGTATCGGCATAGAAAATGAACAGTTAAGTGGATTGTTTGAACTGATATTGTCGAAAGGAAGCACCCAAGACATTAGTTTATATCTTGTAAAACAAGCCGTTGAAAACATGCTAGGCACCATAGATGTGACTTCAATTCCAGGAGAAGGAACTAGTTTTAATATATTCTTACCAAACAATCAATCTGAAAAAAATGAACATAGCGCTAATTGACGATAACGAAATAGACATTTTCGTAAATACCAAACTGTTAGAAACGTCGTCGATCACAGCCAATATCACCAGTTATCTAAACCCTTTGGTTGCTTTAGATACTTTATGTGAAAATGATATAGACCTTATCATTGTTGACAATCAGATGCCAGAAATAAATGGATACGAATTCCTTGAGAAAATCATTGCGTCTAAGCAAGATCGATTACCTAGAATGATCGTTTTGACTGCAAGTGTCCACACTGATCTTCAAATCAAATACGAGGGCCTGCATAACGATATAAAGTTGTGGGAGAAGCCTTTAAACGTTGAGGCATTAGCTTCTCTTCTTGCTGAGGCTTAATCTGCTAAACCTTTCTTTAATGCCAACCCGTTTTAACCAAACCGGTAAAACAATTACGCCTATCAAAATATAAGGGTAGTACGTAATCAACCGCCATAATACGGATAGCTGACGGGAGACTAATTTAGTTGGCAAATAGGGTCCCATAAATGCCGGAAAGATTAACTCTGCTATACCACTACCACCAGGCGTTATGGCTATCATGAGCAATATCCACATCACCACTTGTTTGCCGAAAATGATCCAATGCTCAGTGGCATCCACATGGTTAAGCAACATTATCAGACAATTGATTACTAAAAACCTGGCCGTCCAAGTTAATACCGTAGCCCCCATACTTTTTAACCAAAATATGATAGGCTTGGACCTAAACTCAATAGATGCTCCAAGTAAATCATCGCTGAAACGATCGGCTCTACGCCTAAACCTTTTCAAAAATGGAAGCTTAACAATGGTGCGTATTAATCCTCGAGATATTTCTGGTTTAATGAACAAGGCAAAAGCCAGAAAAATGGTCCAGACAAGTAGAAAAATATAACCACTCCAAAAAAGCGTTCGGAGATTTTCTGTGTTTATCACCTCATTAAAACCAACGTCATTAAAATCAGGAAATAAGGAAGTATTCATAACAGCCCAGAATGCAATAGGCGTCATTATCATATAATACAACTCGTCTAAAAATGAGGTGATTAGAACAATTGCAGTGGTCAGACCCGTTTTTAGTTTTTCTTGAGCCATTATCACAACAGCTGCTGCAGTTCCACCTATTGCTCCAGGTGAAATGGCCGAGGCGAACTCCCATAACATGATGATTTGAAAACACTGTTTCCATGACAGCTTTTGGTCGGACAATATGCGTAAACGAAGCATGTATCCAAAATCACGCACAATCATCAACCCCACCGCCGCAAGAAGCCATAAGACAGCTCCTTTTGTCCATGATATATCCTTAAGACCAGCTGCGCCGTTACCTTTCCAAAATAAAAAGTATGCAGACACACCAAAGCCAATAACCAGTGGGATTATTATCCGCCTGACTTTAAAATAGCTGAGTACGTCAGGTCGTGCTGACAAATTGTTATTGTGTTTTACTTTCCTTGTCCAAGAGAGTAGGCTGGTTGACCGTCAATGACGTTAAGGAATTCAGTTGATGAAATATTGACTACTTGACTTAAAAGTCGTGTAATATCCCATAATTCTTCTTTCGTTTTGCCTTTTCCTTTTAACCTCATGCCGTAACCTGTCGTACACTCTGTATAGACAGATCCATTTGGCCAAACCACCGTGCCTCTATTTGTTAAAGATACCAAATTCATGTCATTTGGTAGTAGTTTTAAGATTTGTTCTGCAATTTTTTCAGCACTTAACTCAGAAGTAAAAAATAAATCTATGCCTTCTACTTCCATTTCATGAGTTTCGCCAATCATTACACGTTGGTGCTTTGGACGAACTGGTAAGTGAAAAGGGGCGCGATCTTCTGTAGCCCTTAACTCAGTTTTACTTGGGAGCTTGCCTAGATTGTTTATGATGGCATCGGCAAAATCAGAGGTATTTAAAGAAGGTGTACTTCGGTCTCCAAAATCACCTGTGTGTTGTCCGTTTTCAATGGTATAAAGTAATGCGCCCTCTATGCTTCTTGCTTCTTTCAACAGGCCTAGGTGGCGTAACATCATGATTCCACTCATCAGTAATGAGGTAGGATTCGCGATATTTTTCCCCGCGATGTCTGGCGCAGTTCCATGCACCGCTTCAAAGATTGAGATGTTGTCCCCGACATTTGTTGAAGGAGCAAAACCTAATCCACCTACAAGCCCTGCACACAGGTCAGACACGATATCACCTTGTAAGTTTGTCAAAACAACGACTTCAAAATCCTGCGGACTTTGAACCAATTTCATACACAACGCATCTACAATTACATCTTCTGATGTAACTTCTGGGTACTCCTTAGATATCTCATAAAACACATCTAAAAACAGCCCGTCTGTTAATTTCATGATGTTGGCTTTATGGCCACAAGTCACGCGCTTGAAACCTTCTTTTCTAGCCATTTCAAATGCAAATCGAATCACCTGTTCACACCCTTGTCTTGTAATAAACCTACGGCTTAGCGCCACATCGTGACTCAACATATGTTCTATTCCCCCATAAGTGTCCTCAATGTTTTCTCGAACTATGGTGATGTCAATTGGAATACCTGCTTTGGAATAGACTGTATCAACGCCTTCAATTGTTCTAAAATGCCTTCTGTTGGCATAAGTGCTCCAAACTTTTCTTGCTGTAACATTTATACTCTTTACACCTTTTCCCTTTGGTGTTTCCATTGGTCCTTTAAATAGAATACCATTTCGCTCAATGCTTTGCATGGCTTCCGGTGTCATACCGTTACCGAAACCTTGGTCATAATACGATTTACCCATTCCAATCTTTTCGTAATTTAATGGCACATTGGATGCATTAAATATGGATAATACGGCATCCATGATTTCTGGTCCTATACCGTCTCCATCTGCTACTGAAATAGTGAATTTATCTGTTGCCATATGTCTTTTTTCAAACTTGCGCAAATGTAGTAGAATTTGTAAGCTAGATAATACTTAACGCTGGGATATGACGCCTTTTAAACCTGTAATTTATCAGTGGATAAAGTCAATATATTATTTTTAATTATTCTAAATAAACGACACTTTTGCATGAATGCTTTTGTCTGACATAAAAAAAGGAGACTCTGCTGTTATCACTCGCATAAAACCTTGTGAAATTCGCGACAAGTTAATGGAGATGGGCTGCGTTCCTGGGACACCGATTTACCTTAGCTTAAAGGCTCCGTTGGGAGATCCGATTGCTTACAATATTGACGGTTACTATTTAAGTATGCGCAAATCCGAAGCGCAGCAAATCGAAGTTAAACTTGTGACAAACGATGGTGAATAATACTACAAAACGGATCGCACTCTGTGGTAACCCAAATTGTGGTAAGTCTTCGCTTTTTAATTATTTAACCGGCCTTCAACAAAAAATAACCAATATTCCTGGCACAACGATCGAACGGCGTACTGGATTTGTAACCATAGGTGACCAGACAATACAACTCATTGACACCCCTGGCACGTATAGCATTAATCCTAAATCAAAGGATGAAGAGGCTGCCTTGGAACTCTTTAGCAACGACCATCCAGAACATCCTGACCTGATTGTTTATGTTGCTGATGCACACAATTTAAAAAGGAACCTATTTTACTTTAGTCAGTTAGCGGATCTAAACATTCCTTTGGTTCTCGTGCTTAACATGCTCGATGTGTCTAAAGCAGCCGGAATTGAAATAGACGCTAAACGGTTGGAACAAGAACTGGGAATCCCGGTATTGTTAATCAACGCAAGAACAGGAAAAGGTTTAGAAAAACTAAAAACCGCTGTCATTGGTCAGCCCTTTAATCCGCACTACCAATTTGTAGACCACAAAGCATCCAATGCTATTGAGTCAAGGTATGAGCACATTGTGACATTGTTAAAAAAGGTGCTTCATCAAAAGACCAAGACCCAATTGGTTACTGAAAAAATAGACCCGATATTAACCCATCCTGTTTGGGGCTATTTGATTTTTTTAGGCACCTTATTGGTCATCTTTCAGAGCGTATTTTGGTTAGCGGATTACCCTATGCGTGGTATAGAATATGGTTTTAATATACTTGGCAAATTCTTAATCGATGTAATGCCAGCCAATTGGTTCAGAAGTTTGCTGGTGAATGGAATTGTTGCGGGACTTGCTGGCGTTGTGGTATTTATCCCTCAAATCGCCATTCTGTTTTTCTTTATGGGTGTATTGGAAGACACCGGTTATATGGCTCGTGTTAGTTTTATTATGGATAAAATTCTCCGTGGTCTTGGTTTGAGTGGAAAGTCAATAGTCCCTCTAATTTCCGGCGTTGCTTGTGCAATACCAGCGATTATGGCCACAAGAAATATCGAAAATTGGAAAGATAGAATTATCACCATTCTGGTCACTCCATTAATGAGTTGCTCAGCCCGCCTTCCTGTATATGCCTTGCTTATTTCGGTTGCCATACCCGATACATATTTGTTTGGGATTTTTGGACTAAAAGGCATGGTGTTGTTAGCCATGTATGTGTTAGGAACCGTTGGGAGTCTATTTGCCGCATTGGTGTTTAAGTTCATCATTCGTCAAACGAGTATCAACTATTTCATCATGGAATTACCAATCTATCACCCACCACGATGGAAGAATATTGGTACGCAGGTCTTACAAAAAAGCAAAAGTTTCGTCACAGAAGCTGGAAAAATAATAATCATCGTTTCTGTCTTTTTGTGGTTTCTGGCCAGCTATGGTCCAAACCCACAAACCGAATCAGTGTTTCAACCCGTTACAACAAATACACTCGAATCCTCCTATGCGGGTAGATTTGGAAAACAAATTGAGCCAGTAATTAAACCACTTGGGTTTAACTGGAAGATTGGTATAGCCCTGCTTACGTCATTTGCAGCAAGGGAAGTATTTGTTGGAACGATGAGCACAATTTATAGTGTGGAGGATGAAAATGACTTGGTAAATATTCGAGAAAAGATGAGCCAAGAACGAGATCCTGTTACCGGGAAACCCGTATATAGTATTGCTGTGATACTGTCTTTAATGGTGTTTTACGCCTTCGCCATGCAATGTTTTAGCACCTTAGCGGTCGTCTACAAGGAGACAAAAAGTATCAAATGGCCACTCATTCAATTGACTTATATGACGGGATTAGCCTATTTGGCAAGTTTTATTGTGTTTCAGCTCCTGCGCTGACCTGATTAATCCATTGCAAAAAGCGCTGGACGATATGAACAGTTTGCGCTAAGTCTTCATACATACACAAATGACCTACATCATCCATAACCTCCACCATAGCTTGCTTACATGTATCTGATTGTTGGATTATCTGTGCAAACGGAGCAAAGGTGTCTTGCTTACCTATAATCCATAACATTGGTTGGGTTATAGTACCTACTGTTGCTCGATGATCACGTCTATGCATCATAGCGGTTGAAGCCGCAATAACAGCCTCATGTTGTGTACGTTTTACCAATTCAAATGCCTGGTCACTTATCGTTTTATTGGTGTTGGATGTACTTACAAGTTGTTTAGAAAACGCTTTAAGAAAAATGTCTGTTCCATGCTGCAGTACGAAATCAATTAATTTCTTTCGGTTTTGAATTTTCTCATCCGTGTCCGAACCTGCATGGGCATGTATTAAACCTATACCGTTAATTCTATCTGGAAATTGACTAACCATTTCCAATGCGACATATCCACCCATTGAATGGCCGATAATTACTGCTGAAGGAATCTGATGTTCATCCATGAAACGAAACACGAAATGTGCCATGCCAGCCATAGAATCAGCTGTGACTTCGTTTTCACCAAAACCAGGTAAGTCGACGGCATAACATGTATCCTGTGATTCCGTCAATCCGGAAATAACACC
Source organism: Bacteroidia bacterium (assembly GCA_047620825.1). GTDB lineage: Bacteria > Bacteroidota > Bacteroidia > NS11-12g > UBA9320 > UBA987. The sequence continues at coordinate 6,953 of JBLHOC010000007.1, forward strand.
ATCCCACATTTCCAATCGCTCACAAAAGCCGTGTAAAAATATAACGTTACTCATCAGGCAAAAAAAAGCCCCCGCCATGGCGGAGGCTTTACTTATAATGCTAATATCTTAAAAGAAATTGTATCGCTTGTCTACAATTTTCGCTTTCTCTTTAAGTGCGTTCTTCACACCTTCTCCAGCCGCCTGTATAGACTGCTCATTTATTTGACGTTGAACGTCTTCTGCAATAAACTCATTCGCATCACCAGTTTGAACCTGACCATCACACCAAACAACATACACTCCCTCATTTCCTTCTATTGGTTCAGAGCGCTCACCCTTTTTCATACCCAATATAGTTCCAGCTACAGCTGGTTCTGCACCAATGCCTGTAACTTGTGCTGATAACATATTTACTGAAGGCACAATTGCAACCACAGAACTTAATGCTGTTGCTAATTCATCTGGTGTTGAAGCAGATTTTAAAGCCTCGCTTATTTGAGCAATTAATTGTTTCGCTTTTTGCTCACGGACGTAATCCAGCGTTACTTGGTCTCTAACATCTTCTAAACTCGCAGTGCCTTCCAATTTTATTCTGGTAACCTTAGCTACGATATATCGATCTTGTCCGTCCAAGCTGATGACATCAGAAATGTCTCCCAATCTTGTCTTATCATTAAATAACCATCTTGCAATATCCGTCGCGTCTGGTACACCTTGTATCGAAGGGTTACTTAACGTGATGCTTGTTGCCTCTCGTACATTTTGACCTAAACCTTCAACAACCGCTAAGAAATCGTCGTTATCTTTAGCCTGAAATTGAATTTCACCAGCCAATCTTTCAACATCTCTATCCGTTTCGCTACCTGGAGTTACTCTCTTTTCTAACGACGCAAATTGAATCAATTTTCGAGAAGGACCATCTGTTACTTCAATCACGTGCCATCCTTTATTAGACTTAAGGATAGAGTAACTTCCTAAACTTGAAGATAAAATTTCGTCTTTAACCACTTGTGGCACTTGTATGTTAAATCCATCCTTATGAATCCAACCTAAGTCACCACCTTTATTACCTGTTTGGTCATAGTTATCTTTAGCCGCCTCTGCAAATGTTATCTTACCTGCTTTGATATCTGCTAACAATCCCTTTGCCGTTCCTTCGCCATCATCACCCGTCTGAATAAGTACGTGACGTGCTCTCATAACACTTATTGAATCTTCTTTTGTATCGCTAACCTTATAAATCCCAAAAGCACCGTTTTTGAATATCACCTCACTTACTGCTCCAGAATCTGAACTAAATAAGAAGTCCTCAATCTCAGCTGGTAAATCGGTCATACCTCGTCTCACATATGCACCATCAAAAGCACGTTCAGTCCTTTTCTTTGCAACAAATGTGCTATCCACTTTCGCTGTTTTAAAGCTTTCTTGCTCTTTAGAAACTCGTTCTCTAGCTGTTGCAGTATCTGCTGTTGTTGGGAACACATTAAGTACAACAAAATCGATGTCTCTTGACGCCAACTGCTGATATTCTTTAGAATTTGCTTGCAAATAGTCTTCTAAATCATCATCATCATATGTAAATGATGAATCTGATATAGTTATGTATGGTAAGCCTACAGACTTAGCACTCATTTTAAACTCTTCAAGATTGAATTCATATTGTGCATCTACAGTAGTCGCGTAGATACCTGCACGAATCATGTTTTGATATTTAGCACCTTCTCTAAACTCTTGTAATGGTTTTTCTAAGAAGTTGATGTAATTGCTGTATTTCTGCTCATCTTCCTGCATGTCAATCTCAATAAACTGACGTAACATATTCGCATCGAACACCTTTGTATCCGGATTTGTAAAGTTTCTTATAACCATTTGGTCCGGTTCCGGTCCAAATAGAGCATCCTGTAATTCAGCAGCGCCCATTTTGATTCCCAAAATTTCATGCTCATGTTTTATCACACGTTCTTGAATGATTTGATTCCAAGCTTGTTCTCTTAAAGAAGTTTCTTCAAAGTCTGACCCTTGATAAATAACTTTAAGTTCTTCCACTCGGTTAATTAGGTCATCATATTGAACCTTCTCACCTGCGATTTCACCAACCACGTTTTTAGAGCCACCAAAAGCAGAACTACCACTCTTGAAAAAATCAGTCAGTACAAATGCCAACATGGCTGCACCGATAACAAAAAGCAAACAACCTGTTTGTTTTTGTATTTTTAATATAACCCCAGTCTCTTCGTTTTTATTCTTCGCCATTTTTTAAAAATAGTCTGCAAAATACGGTTTTTTAACACTAAAAGTCAAAGCTTTACGTCTATTTCGACAACGGCTCTTAGATGACATCGATTGTCACCATAAAGCGCTACTAGTCAGCGTGGTACGATTACTTGATTAGTAACTCGTCTTTTTGATTTGGGTACATGTCGGTTTCTGTTGGCGTAAAAATGATTTTGAATCTCCTCTTTTGTGTTGCAGATATCATTATTTCAGTAGTCCCTTGCAAACCTGGTCTGTGATTTATCTCTAAGGTCTCTCTTGACTTTTCCTTTAGTTTTTTGCTGAACCAAGGTCTCTTATAGTAAATAACTTCAACAAATGTCGGCCGAGTAGCAACTGCATAAATGACTGGTTTGGAGTTCTCCTTAGACCGATACATTTTAAATTGTCCAATGTTGTGGATTGGAAATAAAGAATGGAGTTCGGCTTCATCTATTGTGCGATTGTATAATTTAGCATAACCATCAAAAGCTGCCCAAATGGTCGAAACTTTACCATCATGAAAATCAATATCAATGTAATCTCCCGAAAATGTCTCTTCGCCTATGTGACTTGAAATGATGTTATTCATTCTGAAATCGTCAAAATTATTTCCTCCGTCACTGCTTATTGAAACAAATACATCACTAAATACATTGTTTTTACTCCACCGTCGATCGTAATATGCGATGACTACATGACCTGTAGTTTGGTCAATAGCCATATTTGGAAGGTATTGACTTTTGCCATTTCCCGGCACATCATTGTGCACTCGTTTTGGTGTATTCCAGGTGTTTCCGCCATCATCCGAAAATGACATAAATACATCGGCATCACCTAATTTATCATCACCCCAAACAAGGTACAACCTACCTGTGTACTTGCCAAGAGAATTATCAACAACCAAAAATGGCATTCCATTACTTCGATATTTATGTGGAATGTCCATCGCCCATCCACTTTGCTGATTGAACAATACCTTATCCTTACCCCAAGTGGTCCCGCCGTCTATGCTCTTATCAAAATACAGTTTGTTGTGTCCAGCCCAAACGCAGTAAATCTCTCCATTCACGCCAACAGCCGTTGTGGCACCTTCTAATGTGTGGTCGTCATCAACTGCATCTCCAACACTATCAGATATTGTAATTGCTTCGCTCCATGTTTTGCCAACATCACTAGATGCTGAAAAACGAATTCGGCTTTGGTGTTTCTTCTTCTTGCTGTTAATTTTATCAAATTCCGTCCAAGTTAAATACGCATTGCCTTTTCTTGCACTTGAAAAATCGTCTGTACTAATCCAAGGTTTGTCTTGCATTTTCGACCCGTTTAGGCCAGTGTAACTCCCGTCAGAAAATGTTTGCCCATCATCTGTTGAAGTTTGAATGACAATTCGGTCAATAAATCCGTGGTGTTTATTTTTACCTTGGGTGCGTGCTAAATGCACAAAGTAGATATTGCCTTCCGCGTCACTGTGTAACACAGGATCACCCCATACGCCAAAGGAGCTTTTTATATTTTTATTAGCCCACGACAATCCATTGTCGGATGACACATAGTGGTTCGATATGTTTGCTCCTGCCACCTGTACATTTTTGTTCTTTTTACTGATACAAATACTAGGTTCATTTGGATACAACGAACCTTGATTTATGGTCTCTTTATTGACAAGAACCTCAGGCGTTTGGGCTATAGTTGTTCCAAGTGTCAAACAAAGGAAAACCAATATGCTGTTTTTCATGTACATCATTTTATATTAAAATCGGCCAAAAATAGGAAAGTGTTATCGATTAAAAAGCAAACGTTGACCTTTCTTTGATTCGTCAAATCCACCTTGATCATAAACTAGGTTTCCAGATACAAACGTTTGCTGGATACTATGGCTAAACGTCGTGCCATCAAGTGGCGACCATCCACATTTATACAATATGTTGTCTTGGTTTACTGTGTAAGGCTTTTGGGGGTTAACGACCACCACATCCGCCCAGTTTCCAACTTCAATATAACCACGTCGATCTATCTCAAATAATTCAGCTGGTTTGTGACACATTCTATGCACCACTTCTTCCACTTCAATTTTACCATTTTTAGCATGTTCTAACATCAACTGTAAACTATGCTGTACCAAAGGCAAACCAGAAGGTGCTTTCAGATATTTATTCTGCTTTTCGTCCCACGTATGAGGCGCGTGGTCTGTTGCTATGACGTCGAACTTACCTGCGCGCAGTGCTTCCCAAAGTGCCTCTTGATCTTGTTCACTTTTAATGGCTGGATTACATTTAATACGTGACCCCAATGCATCGTACTGTGACGCATTAAAAGAAAGGTGGTGGACACAAATTTCTGAGGTTACATTCTTCGTTTTGTAATCATCCCCCGCTGTAAATAAAGCGATTTCCTCGGCTGTTGAAATGTGTAAGATGTGGATTCTAGTCCCATATTTATTGGCGAGCTGTGCTGCTTTACTTGATGACAGGAAACAAGCCTCGCGACTTCTAATTTCGGGGTGGGCACTAAACGGTATATCTTCTCCAAATTTGTCGATATAGACTTGCGTATTTTCTTTTATGGTCTGTTCATCTTCACAATGCAACGCAATTATTGTTGGCGCATTCGCGAAAATTTTAGACAGAATATGGTCGTCATCAACTAGCATGTCACCAGTGCTACTGCCCATAAATATTTTAATTCCACAAACTGTCTTAGGGTCCGTTTTCATAATTTCATCATAATTATGATTCGTTGTTCCCATGAAAAAGGAATAATTGGCTAACGATGAGTTTGATGCCGTTACATACTTCTGTTCTAATATGGCTTGTGTTGTCGCTTGAGGATTGGTATTGGGCATTTCCATAAAACTCGTCACACCACCAGCCACTGCTGCTTTTGCTTCTGTGTAAATGGTTGCTTTGTGGGTTAATCCTGGTTCTCTAAAATGGACTTGATCATCGATAACGCCTGGCAAAACCCATTTGCCTTGAGCATCAATTGTTGTGGCCGTTTCACTTGTTAAACCTGCGCCTAATTGCACAATAAACCCATCCTTAATGTGGATGTCAGTTGTCAAACGTTCGTGTCGATTAAACACTGTACCATTTTTAATTATGTATTCGCTCATGTATCCATCCGTTTACAAGACAAAGGTATAGTTAATTCGAGTGATGACGCGATTCTTGGACCGATAATCCACAAACCACACTTTTTTTTGTATCAACCAATTGGTTCACTTAATTTTCCCATCTTATGTCTGATAAAAAACTGTTTCTTCTTGACGCCTATGCGCTTATTTATAGAGCATACTATGCGTTTATAAAAAACCCACGTATTACCAGTTATGGTTTAAATACATCTGCTGTTTTTGGTTTTACCAATACCTTGTTAGATGTGCTTCAAAATCAAAAACCATCGCATATCGCAGTCGTTTTTGATCATAAATCCGAAAACGTTCGTAAGCAAGAATATCCTGAATACAAAGCCAATCGCGATCCAACACCTGAAGACATAAAACTTTCTGAGCCTTATATCAGACGGGTTATCGACGCATTCAACATCCCCATTTTAGAAGCGGCGGGGTATGAAGCGGATGACGTTATTGGCACTTTAACTAAAAAGGCAGAAGAAGCTGGGTTCATTACTTACATGATGACACCAGACAAAGATTTTGGACAATTGGTTACGGAAAAGTCTTTTATGTTTAAACCTGCAAGGTCTGGCAATGCCTCCGAAATATGGGGTCCTGCTGAAGTGTGTGCACGCTTTAAACTAGATAAGACCTTACAGGTGATTGACTATCTGGGTTTAATGGGTGATGCGGTTGACAACATTCCTGGCGTTCCTGGTGTAGGCCCCAAAACTGCGAGTACATTGTTAAAACAGTACGGTAGCATGGAAAAGATCTACGAAAACACCCATGAATTAAAGGGTAAGTTGAGAGAGAAAATTGAGGAGAATAAAGACCAAGCTTTTATGAGTAGAAAGCTTGCAACTATCATATTAGACGTGCCTGTAGTTTTTGACGAGGCGAGTTTGGTGCTTGAAGAACCTAATAAAGAAGCAATTAGGGCAATATTTGATGAGGTAGAGTTCAAGACACTTTTTAAACGTGTTTTGGGGGAGTCGCCCGCATCTATTGCCACTGGTGGACAACAATCATTGTTTGGTGATTTGCCAATGACAAGCACAGCAACTTCAGCTGCAAAAGTGGCGAAAAGCTTCACTGGCATTAAAACCATTGATGATGTGAAACACAACTATGAGTTGGTTGACACGAAGGAAAAAAGAAGTGCCCTTTTAGAAAAATTGCTGCAACAAAAAACGGTTTGTTTTGATACGGAAACCACAAGTTTAAACCCGTTGTTAGCAAGAATCTTGGGCTGTGCTTTTTCCTTTGAAGAAAACGCAGGATACTATGTCAACTTTCCTGAAGATTTTGAATCGACCAAATCCATTTTGGAAGAGTTCAATCCATTTTTCACCAACCCTCAAATCGAAATGGTTCTTCAAAATGCCAAGTATGACATTAAAGTACTTTGGAACTACGACATTGAAGTAAACGGCAAATTGTTTGACACGATGTTAGCGCATTACTTGTTGGAACCTGACCAACGTCACAATATGGACTATTTATCTGAGACCTATCTAGGTTATCAGCCAATATCCATTACGTCGTTAATTGGTAAAAAGGGTAAAAATCAATTGAGTTTTGATGTTGTTTCTCTTGACAAAGCAACAGAATATGCGGTTGAGGATGCCGATATAACGCTTCAACTCAAAAAACAATTTGAAACTCAGCTTGTATCCGAAGAAGTTCGATCTGTATTTGACAGAATAGAAATTCCGCTGATCAAAGTGTTGGGTCGCATGGAAAGAGAAGGTGTTAATGTAAACACCGAGTTTCTGGCCAAGTATTCAATCGAATTGGAAACAGAATCCCTTGAATTTGAAAAGAACATCTACGAACAGGCTGGTCTAAAATTCAACATTGCATCTCCAAAACAGTTGGGAGAAGTACTCTTCGACCACATGAAGTTGGACGATAAAGCGAAGAAGACAAAAACTGGTCAGTACAAGACGGATGAAGCCACGTTAACAAAACTCGCAGACATCCATGATTTGCCAAAAATGATTTTGGAGTATCGTCACAATCAAAAATTAAAAAGTACTTATGTGGATGCCATTCCAAGGTTGGTAAATCCAAATACACACCGCGTGCACACCAACTTTGCACAGGCTGTTGCGGCTACCGGTCGATTAAGCAGTACGAATCCAAACCTTCAGAATATTCCGATTCGTACAGACAAGGGAAGAGAAATTCGTAAGGCGTTTATCCCACGTGATGAAGACCACATACTAGTAGCTGCTGATTACAGCCAAATAGAATTAAGAATTGTAGCCTCAATGAGTGGCGACGAAGCCATGTCTGAAGCGTTTGTTAATGGATTAGACATTCATACAGCGACTGCAGCTAAGGTGTTTGGAGTGGAACTTGAAGACGTAACTAAAGAACAACGATACAAGGCTAAAAGTGTCAACTTCGGATTGATATATGGACAAGGCGCTTCGGGACTTTCGCAGAATCTTAAAATTAAGCGTAGTGAAGCACAAGAATTAATTGAATCCTATTTCGAGCAATTTAGTGGTATCAAAAAGTATATGGACGACACCATAAAGGACTGCAGAGACTATGGATATGTCAAAACGTTAATGGGACGAAAACGACAAATACGCGACATCAATTCACAGAATAGAACAGTAGTTGGTTTTGCAGAGCGAAATGCTGTTAATGCACCCATACAAGGTTCTGCCGCAGACATGATTAAACTAGCGATGATTAACATTGACGCTGCTTTGCGACTACAAGGATTCAAATCGAAAATGATTCTACAGGTGCATGATGAATTGCTATTTGATGTGCACAAAAGCGAGCTGGACAGTTTGAAAATGCTCATTAAACCATTGATGGAACATGCCATGCCTTTGAAGGTGCCTACGCTGGTTGAAATTGGTGAAGGTCAGACTTGGTTGGAAGCCCATTAGCGGAATTTTGAATGAGTGAATTTTGAATGTCTGAATAATTGAATAACTGGCTTCAACAAAAGTGTTACTGCTTATCGGAACTGATAGGTAATAAATAGACCGCCTTGAGTACTTCGCCATTTTGAATTGGGAATGTGTTTCAAAGATTGGTTCAAACTTCGTTTTAAAGTGAAGCCAAAATCGAAATGTTTTGCAAAGCTAATTCCTACTGAGTATCCAGCTTTAATGTGAAACCTAGCATGATTTAATAACGTTTGGTTTCCTGTTTCATACATGCCCATTCTGTATAACAATTCTGAATTGGAAGACTCGTTGATGCTATGCTGGAATCGTAAATCAAACCCAAGAACAGGGGTTATATAGAGGTATCTTAAGAAGTTAATTTTAGATTCTATTTGGTAGTACAGGAAGTACTTTTGAACCTGTGTCTTCATCTCATCTGCTTCAATCAGATATTCTCCGGTCGTAGTATCATTTGTGTGATTGACATTAAATATGCCTTGATAGGATTGATTGGAGTACATAAAACCAACACTATGATTTAAACGAAAATGGGCCCCTTTAAAAACCTTGTAATCAGAAAATCCAATTGCGATACTTGGGGTGAATTTTCCGAAAAAAGAATAGTACGGGTAGGCTGTTGATTCATGATAGGGATTTGAAGAGAAGTATGTACCATCTGCTTCATCCTGAAGTGATACCCATGAGAAATTTATATAACTGTAAGACGTAGAATCCATAGGAAAACCTTCAGCAAACACATTTGAAAACATCGAAAATGGAATTAACAAAAGCCCCACCCGCTTCATAACATTACCAAATGGCCTCCACAAGTATTTCATAATTGGCGCAGCTTTAATATCGGAGTCCTAATTTCCTATAGATAAAACTCATTAGCCAAGCGGGGCCAATAAGTAGGAATTGAATGTCTTCTAAGAACGAAGGTTTCTTCCCTTCTATTTTATGTCCAACAAATTGAAAGATCCAAGCAACAACAAATATGCTCAAACTTGTTATGGCCAAACTGCTGTTACTGCTGCCTAAGTTTTGATAGATAAAGCCGTTTCCCCAAAGACAAAATGCACCCCAAATCACAAAACCAAGTGCCATAGTAACAGACAACCGGAAATAATATATCAGGACTGCCAAGAGCGCAATGCTTCCAACATTAATCCACATCGTTTTATGCATATTTCCAATGGGTATGGCATAGAAAAACCCAACAATAGAAAAGAATATGGCTGGAACACATATCCAGTGAATGGCTTTGTTTGTGGTATTAACATGGCTCTCGCCGTAGGTATCCAGCAGTTGCTGTAAAGATCTCATAGCCTCTATTTAAGGACATGAAAATAATGCAAAAACTTGTGGTTTGCTTAGTAGTCGAGCAATTCTCTTAAAACAGCCGTTACCTTTTCTCCATTTGGCAACATCACCTTTTCCAATCCCATATTCATAGGAACCGCAGGTGTATCCACACTGCCCATGGTTTGAACAGGGGCATCTAAGTTTTCAAAACAGTTTCGAGATATTCTTCCTGCAATCGCTTCTGCAAAAGAATTTGTGAGCGTTTCTTCAGTCAAAACCAACACTTTGCCGTGCTTTTTGGCTTGGTCATAAATGGCTTCGTTGTCGCAAGGACTTAATGTTCTTAAATCCAATATCTCTATTTGATTATCAAAATGTTTAGCCGCAGCTTTTGCCCAATAAACACCCATGCCATATGTAATCACAGCAAGGGACTCTCCGTTTTCAATTGATTCCTCAGACGCATGATGTGCAATTCTTGCTTTTCCCAATGGCACCATATAATCCTCTGAAGGTTCAGGTGTTTTTGCTTCTTCCGTGCCTGGCACTTTACTCCAATAAATCCCTTTGTGTTCGAACATCACCACAGGGTTTGGATCATAAAATGCAGCCTTCATTAATCCTTTCATGTCTGCTGCATTACTAGGGTAAACTATTTTGATGCCTTTGATTGGCAGTATACTACTTTCTACGGTTCCTGAATGATAAGGTCCACCCCCGCCGTATGCGCCAGTTGGTATTCTTATCACACTTTGAACGTGATATTTACCACCGCTCAAATAACCTGATTTACTTAATTCTGTAACCAGTTGATTTATGCCGGGCCAAATGTAATCCGCGAATTGAATTTCGACTACAGGTTTACATCCAACCGCACTAAAACCAGCTGTTGAACCGACGATATACGCTTCCTGAATCGGTGTATTAAACACACGATCTTTACCATATTTTTGGGCTAAGGTCGCTGCTTCGCGAAAAACCCCACCAAGCCTAATTCCAACATCCTGACCATATAACAAGGCTTCAGGGTGTTTCTTTAGAATCTCGTCCATGGCAAATAAAGCGGCATCTACCATCATGATGGTTTCTGCCCCTTCCGGACTTCTTTCTCCAGTCTCCTCAGTAATAGGAGTAGGTGCTAACACATGATCCGTTAATGTTTCTTCCGCCGGATCATCGGCATTTACTGCTTTATCAAATGCTTCTGCGATGTACTTAATTGCTGTTTCGTTTGTCTCCTCTAACGCCTCTTCGCTAATGCCAAGTTTGATGAGCAGGTTTCTTATTTTTGGGAATGGATCATCTTTTACGTCTTCTTCTAAGTCGTCGCGATACCATTCACTTCTAACACCACTTGTATGATGGCCTAACAAAGGCACTTTAGCATGCACCAACATAGGTGCTCTGTTTTCACGAACCCACCCGATGGCTTTTGTCATTCCATCGTATGATGAAACAAAATCCGAACCATCTAATCGCTGGGTTTTTAACCCTTTAAAACCTTTGGCAAAATCATATGCATCCATGGCGCGCATTTCATCGGCGCTTGCCGAAATGCCCCAGTCATTGTCCTGTACCAAATACAAAATTGGCAGCTGATGTAAAACCGCCATTTGAAGCGCCTCACTGACCTCTCCTTCAGTCATCGAACCATCTCCAATGGAACAAACCACAACTGGATTTTCAGATTCAAGAAGGCCTTGTTGGGCTTTATATTTTAACCCATGCGCAATACCAGTTGTTGGAATTGCCTGCATACCTGTAGCACTACTTTGATGTGCCATTTTAGGCATATCTGGACGATTTAACGAAGGGTGTGAATAGTATGATCTTCCACCTGAAAAGGGATCATCTCCTTTTGCTAATAGCTGGAGCATGAGCTCGTATGGTGTCATACCTATACCAAGTAACAAAGATTCGTCACGATAATAAGGTGCTACCCAATCTTGACTTTGTAATAAATATGCGGTTGCCAATTGAATGGCTTCATGTCCTTTGGATGTAGAATGAACGTATTTAGTTATCGGTCGGTTTTCCTCATAAATGGCAGCCATAGCCCTGCTTTCACACATGCTTTTATAGGCTCTTTTGATGATTTCTACGCCAACCGGACTCCGTTTGATGGATACGTGTTTTGCCTGTTTCATTGAATGGTGCAAGTTTACGGATATTTTAGATTAACGTTTAGAGGAAAAGTCATTAAAAAAGCAGCTTCCAATAGGAAGCTGCTCAATGTAAGTAAAAGTATAAAAAGTAATTATCGTCGTCTATTCTTCCCTCCATGGTGTTGGTTTGCTATGAATCTATCTAATCTTCGAACACTATCGTCGAAAGTCAGACTCCGTCTCACTTGACGGAAATTGCGTTTATCTATAACAAAACCATAAGAGAACTTGGCCAGTTCCAGTTTGTTACTATCAAACGCCATTAATCGCATTAATTGTCCAACTTCAGCACTTGTTGTTCTGGACGATCTTATAAAACGTTTTGCAATCGCTAGTTTATTACGATCAAACGCCGCTTGGCGCATCTGACGTTTGGTAGCCATAAAGGCATTATAACCGCTGTTCCTGTTTCCGCGACCATACGTTTGACCTGAACGTCTGCGATTATCTCGGTAATCTGATCTGCGTTGCACAGGTGCCCTTAATCGCTTTACCTCCGTTACACGCAAGTTGTATTCGTCTGTTAAGCGCGCAAAAACAGCTGAGTTAAATGGAATGTTTAGAGATCCATCGTACAAAATTTCGCGACCTGCATTTCTGCCTCCACCACGACCATGTCGACCAAATACTTCGACAATCTTGACTCGATGGGTACCTGCATTTAAATTGTTAATGGCTAGCGTTCCTCCAACTTCGGAGTACCTGATGCCGTCTACAACGACGACAAAGTTCCCGTCACTAAAAAGGTTTAGGTGAAGTTTAGAATTCACCGCTGCTTGAGCATCCATCCCGGACATACTCAATGCTAAAATTGTTAAAAGAGTAAAAGTAGTTTTCATAATATACCTCCTGTTAGTTAAATATTTCAAGAGATAATCCAATACCTATACCCAACAACATCTACACTTGTTAAGTCACTAGTTATTAGCGTATTATCAATATTTGGATGACGCAAAAACTGTCCTACAGTTAGGACGTTATTTTGTGTAACTAGGTCAATTACTGTATTTTAGCGCTACTTACCTATCACCACTCCTGTGATATCATCCTCTTCGATAAATCCAAAATAACGGCAATCGTATGAATAATGTCGATTGTCGCCCATGGCGAATGCTTTTCCTTCTGGCACTGTTAATGGGCCGAAATTATCACGAGTCCAACTATGTGAGTCATCAAAACCAGCTAAAATTGGACCTCCAGAACTCAAATTTATTTCCAGTAATTTTCGATCCATAACTTGAAATTCAGTTGCTACCGCATCCGTTATCATTACGTGATAGTCGTTATTAGCCGCATTATAATCTGTGATGGGATACTTTTTGTTAATCCTTTTGTATGTATATTCATCCACGACAAAAGCGTGTTGCAAGACCAGTGCTTTGTCAAAATTTTCATCATTACGATAAAACACACCATTCCGCATCTCGATTATATCTCCGGCTGTAGCACACAACCTTTTAACATAAGTCTGTGCCTTATCTAAGTCTAAAGGAGGACGAAACGCTATATAATCACCTACGTCATGACCCATTAAAGATGTTGAGATGATGTGGCTATTAAGCTTCAATGAAGGTTCCATCGACGTTGTTGGCAATGTATAATTTACGACCAACCCTAGCATCTTTGCAATGGCCAAAAGACCGATAATTATTCCAATTCCTATCGCTATTTTTTTCATGAGCAAATGTTGTTTTTCAAACTTACGTAATTTGCATAAGAGTCGACTTTGCCTTTATACGGTTTATATATCTTTGTCGCATGCAAACACAGTTGAAGCTATACAATTCAAAGACTAGAACCCTAGAAATTTTCGAACCCTTGAATCCTCCTTTTGTTGGCTTATATGTTTGCGGACCTACTGTATATAGTGAAGTACATATCGGAAATGTTAGAACGTTTAACTCTTTCGATCTGATTTACAGATACTTGTTGCATCTTGGTTATAAGGTACGGTATGTACGAAACATCACAGACGTTGGTCATTTATTGGATGACTCATCAGAAGATAAAATATCAAAAAAAGCACGGTTAGAGAACATCGAACCGATGGAAGTAGTGCAGCGTTATACGGTAGACTTTCATCAAACCATGGAGCAGTTTAATGCACTTACTCCAAGCATTGAACCAACTGCAACGGGTCATTTAATTGAGCAAATGGAGTTGATTCAAACCATACTTGATAATGGTTTGGCTTATGAATCTAATGGTTCAGTATATTTTGATGTTACGGCGTACAATAAGCAACATAATTATGGCGAATTGTCGGGTAGAAACGTAGATGACCTAATTTCAAATACGCGGGCGTTAGACGGGCAAGACGATAAACGACATTCTGCAGATTTTGCATTATGGAAAAACGCAGAGCCTCAACATATAATGAAATGGAAGTCCCCTTGGGGTGACGGTTTCCCTGGATGGCATTTGGAATGCTCCGTAATGAGCACCAAGTATTTAGGCAAACAGTTTGATATCCATGGTGGTGGAATGGACCTTAAATTCCCGCATCACGAATGTGAAATAGCGCAGAACAAAGCCGGGTATGGTGAAGAACCAGTGAAATATTGGTTACACACCAACATGCTTACTTTCAATGGTAAGAAAATGGCTAAAAGTGAAGGCACTGGTGTTACGCCAACTGAAATGCTTACAGGGAATCATCCACTGTTAAGCCAATCCTATAGTGCCATGACAATTCGGTTTTTTATGCTTCAGGCACATTATAGAAGTACACTAGATTTTGGCAATGAACCATTGCAAGCGGCCGAAAAAGGGTTGAAGCGTTTAATGGTTGCAATCGATGCTTTAGGCACTTTGCCTACTTCCGATACTTCTTCGGTAAACGTTGAGGAAATGGAGGAGAAGTTATATGCGGCAATGAACGATGACTTTAATTCTCCAATCGCCATTGCGCATTTATTTGAAGCTGTGAAATGGGTAAATCTTATTACTGAAGGCAAGGCCACCATTACAAAAACAGATTTAGATGCGTTTACAAAGTTGCTACATGGCTTTGTATATGACATTCTAGGATTGAAAGATGAATCAAATAATGACGGTTCTGAAAAAATCGATGGTTTAGTGAACTATGCCCTTGAATTGAGACAACAAGCCAAATTAGATAAGAATTACGCCTTGTCTGATGATATTAGAGACAAATTAAAAGCCATCGGATTCGAAATAAAAGACGGTAAAGATGGCACCACTTATTCCCCTATATAATGCGTTTAAAACTTTACGTTACCTTATTCACACTGGTCTTTGTTAGTGCTTGTAAATCGGATGTCAAAAATCCAAAAGAGCCTATCAAACCTAAACCGGTTGTAAAAGTGTCTTTTGATGCAGACTCAGCCTATAATTTTGTGGCAGAGCAAGTCGCGTTTGGACCAAGAGTTCCTGGAACAAGTGCACACCAAAAAACGTTGGTCTATTTAAAAGAAAAACTGGCTTTATATTGTGATACCGCTGAAATTCTGACAGGCACACATACCTTGTATGATAAAACAATCGTTCCCATTTTTAATGTTTGGGGTAGGTTTGATGTCGATAAAACGAAGCGCATTATGTTAGCTGCGCATTGGGATACACGACCACAGTCTGACGAAGATCCAACAGTAACAGACAAACCAGCAGACGGTGCGAACGACGGTGCAAGTGGTGTTGGTGTTTTACTAGAGATTGCCAGACAACTTAAAACCATGTCGCCCGAATACGGCGTAGACATTATCTTCTTCGACAATGAAGATGGCGGTGAGAGTGGTGGCAGGCCAGATACGTGGTGTTTAGGTTCTCAGAACTGGGGAGAATCTGTCCCGAACTCAGGATATACTGCTCAATACGGAATCCTTTTGGATATGGTGGGCGCTAAAAATGCGACATTCGCTTACGAAGGATATTCAACCCATTTCAACCAACAACTTATGTTAGACGTTTGGAAGACTGGCCAAAACTTAGGATATGGTGGTTACTTTTTATCCATTCCAGGAAACACAATTACCGATGACCATGTGTACATGAATCGATTTGCTGGCATTCCTTCAATCGATATTATACATTATGATTTAAAGACAAATAACCGTTTTCCTGAGCATTGGCATAAACAAACAGACAATATGGATATAATTGATAAAAACACACTTACAGCCGTTGGTCATACTGTTTTGCATGTAGTGGCCAATAAGCGTTAGTCATTGACTTATACTTCTCAAAATTAATAAAACATGAACACCGTATTACTCTCCATTTTTACATTAGAGAATTTAGGCGACCTTGTTATGCTCGTTTTGCTTCAAGCCGTGCTAGGTTTCGATAACCTACTCTATATTTCTTTAGAGTCACAAAAAGCGCCAGAAGACAAGCAAAGTTTTGTTCGGAAGATGGGTATTGGTTTAGCTATACTATTTAGAATAATCCTGCTATTGGTATTGATGCAAGTCATCAATTTAGTGAAAGAGCCATTATTTGGGCTAGATTGGACTGGCGTAGTTGTGGGTCAGTTTAACCTACATAGTTTGATCGTTTTGGTAGGTGGAATTTTCATTTTATATACAGCAATAAAGGAAATTTGGCACATGATGAGTTTGATAGATCATGACGAAGGTGCGGTTGAAAAAAAGCCAAAATCAATAGGGCAAGTCATTTTTTGGATCGTCTTGATGAATCTAGTCTTCTCATTTGATTCCATTCTAAGTGCAATGGCCTTGTCTAAAGTATTCGTTGTAATGGCTATAGCGATTGTTATTGGAGGATTGCTCATGATATGGCTCGCTGATCGTGTTTCTGACTTCTTGAAGAAAAACCGCATGTACGAGGTGCTGGGTCTATTTGTACTTTTTGTTGTCGGCATTATGTTGATTACAGAAGGAGGACACTTAGCCCATTTGGAGATTGCAGGTAGCAAAGTGACGGTCATGAATAAGGTTACGTTCTATTTTATCATTACTATTATGGTCTTGATTGATATTGTTCAAGGTAGATATCAACGTAAGATTTCGAAAGAAGTAGCAGAAGCTGATGAGTTAACATAACATTTATGCAGCAAGAAACGGCACTAGCCATTTTAAAATCAGGTAGAAATGTATTCTTAACCGGTTCAGCGGGAACTGGGAAGACGTATGTTTTAAATCAATACATACAATATTTAAAAGAACGTAAAGTTCCGGTTGCTGTTACTGCTTCCACAGGGATTGCCGCTACCCATATGAATGGTCAAACCATACACTCTTGGTGTGGCATGGGTGTAAAAGACAATATTCATCAGGTTGATTTAAGGAAGCTCGGAGAAAAAAAATACATTCAAAAAAATGTAACCAATGCTAAGGTTTTAATCATTGATGAGATATCAATGTTGCACAAAAATCAACTCCAAATGGTGGACGAAATCTTAATCCATCTGAAGTCAAGTTTTGAGTCTTTTGGTGGACTTCAAGTTGTACTATCGGGAGACTTCTTTCAGTTGCCCCCAGTAACTAAGAATGAAGAAACCAACCGCGAGAAGTTTGCATTTATGAGCAAGTCGTGGGTTGATGCTAGGTTAACCGTTTGTTATTTAACGGAACAGTTTCGTCAGACTGAAAATGAGTTAAACGAGGTACTGAACGAGATACGCAGAAACGATGTGAGCCCAGAAAGTATGGCCGTGTTGGATGAAGCTGTTTACAATAAATTCAAAGAAGAGCCCACAAGACTATATAGCCACAATTATGATGTGGATCGTGTAAACCTTCAGGAAATTGAAACCCTGGCAGGAGAGGCAGAAGTGTTTATGGCAGTGACAAAAGGCAACCAAGGTTTAAAGGATATGCTTCAAAAATCTGTTTTAGCCCCTGAAAGTCTAATCTTGAAAGAAAACGCTCGTGTGATGTTTGTTAAAAACAACTACGAAAAAGGCTACATGAATGGTAGTCTTGGTACGATATCAGGTTTTGATCGTGAAACAGGTTACCCAACGGTTCGACTGAGCACAGGTAAAGAAATACAAACCGAACATGAAGTGTGGTCGGTAGAGGATGAATCAGGTAAAAGCTTGGCGTCCTTTTCACAAATTCCACTTCGCCTCGCTTGGGCTATAACTGTTCACAAAAGCCAAGGCATGACATTAGAAGCAGCGGAAATTGATCTCAGCAAAACATTTGAGACCGGACAAGGTTACGTGGCGCTATCCCGTCTAAAAGATATTGATGGATTACGTTTGTTGGGTTACAACGAAATATCATTAATGGTTGATGAGTTAGCGTTGAAAGCAGATAAACGATTTCAAGAACTCAGCGATCACGCGGAAAAGACGCTTGATTTATCTCAAATTAATAAACAACACATTGATTTCATCAAACATTGTGGAGGCATAACAGACCTTAAAGAAATTGCGAAACAAGCCAAGAAGGTTGTCGCTAAAGTCAAAAAAATATCTACACAAGATCAAACCAAAGCATTATTCATTGAGGGTAAGAGCTTAAAGGAAATAGCCGACGACCGAGGCCTAACGACTGGAACTGTTGTCAGCCATTTGGTCTCCCTAAAAACTGAAGGTGTCGAAATGGATTATCAAAGATTACGCCCAGAACTGGAAGGCATTGAGGCCATGGAAAAAGCACTGGCAAGTATACAAGAACGTCAAGTGTCCACCGATTTCCTGGAAAATGGTATCGTTCGGTCTAAAGTTTTGTTTGATGAATTGAAAGGCTCGTTTAGCTACGAAAAGATCAATCTATTTAAGTTATTTCAGGCTTAATATCCATTTGTCATGCAGTCTCTTTTTTGGGATTTGTTTGGTTCTGTTGCATTAACTTAGTTGGATTGTAAATTTACCAAACTCTCAACTTAAACTATGCTACCAATGCTTTAAAAGTAGCAAACCAGTTTGACTTTGAGTCCTTGATTTGGTCCTTCCTGATGATGTTAATGATTTCTATTTCTGCCAATGTCCTCTGGGCTGATTCAAATTCCTTGAATCCTGTTGTTATGGATATCCGACGTTTGATAGTCCGATGATCCTGTTCAACGATATTATTCAAGTATTTAACTCGTCTTATCTTGATCTTGTTGACCGATAAACTTCTCTTGTTAATCATCCGTATTCCTGATGTGTTGGCTCCACTTTTGTCAATATTGATGATCCTTGGTTTGCCGTTATTACCAATTGCTTTATTCAGGAACTTCTGTGCAGATCCTTTCATCCTGCGTTTTGTCAGCAAAAAGTCGATTGTATTCCCATACTTGTCTATTGCTCGATATAAGTATCTGTCCTTCCCTGCTACCTTGATATACGTTTCATCCATTCTCCAACTATCACAAACCTTCTTTTTCCGTTTATGCATATTTACCTCAGCCAATGGGCTGAACTTGAACACCCATCTTTGAATAGTGGAATGATACACTTTCACTCCTCTGATTCGTAATATCTCCGAGACATCACGATAACTCAAGGTAAATCTTAGT
Source organism: Bacteroidia bacterium (assembly GCA_047620825.1). Lineage (GTDB taxonomy): Bacteria > Bacteroidota > Bacteroidia > NS11-12g > UBA9320 > UBA987. The sequence goes on from JBLHOC010000007.1 coordinate 26,128, forward strand.
TTAAAGTAAACTGCTTGAAGAATTATTGCTTTTGGATATCTATGACGCTTGAACATTGAAGTAGTTTTCAATTACAAATCAAGAGATTTAGTAAATTGCTATAGTTAATGCAACAGAACCGGCAAAAAATAATTGAAAATTTAGGGCAAAACTTTCAATATGAGAAGGATTATCTTACGAAGGTAAGTAAGGATGAAAAGATTCGAGAAGAGTCTTTTAAAGTACAATACTATTTAATTGAAGCAAATCAATTAGGTTGGACAAATGTAGACAGATTCTATAATTCTCCTAATGCTAAGGAATTTAATCTATTGGCAAACTTTACTACTCCAGAAGACATAGATTTCTTCAATGTAAGCTTGGTAATTCCTAATCAGAATTCATACTTAACTGGAAATCTAAATGCTGAAGGAAAATACCAGTTTACAAAAGAAAGCGAATATTATAAGAAACTACCAATAGGCGAATTAGCCTATTTAATTGGAATTTCATATCAAAACGGAAAACCAGTTTTAGGTCTGAAAGAAATTTCAATTGGTAAAAATGAAGTAGAAGAGATAACAGCTGTTTCATTAGAATTAGCTGATTTTAAAAACAAAATGGACAAAAATTAGAAAAATGCCATAACACTATGTATTGTGCATAGCTAACCCTGCGGGGTAGCACCAATGGGTGTGGAACATTAGCATTACCTAACCATACTGCCAATGAATGATTTATAAGGCATTTAATACCAGCACCTTGAGTCTAGCGGTTTTTCCGAGGCAACCCTTCGAAAAAAATCGAAGGGTTGGCCAGTCGCCAAACATGTTGAATGGACTATTAAATAGAAAAAACGAAGTTCCTTTAGACGATATAAGGCTGCTTCCCTCTACCGGGGAGACTTTCAAGCACGGTTCTGTGAGGGGCTTGGGGTGAAACTCCCCTTGCCTACTCGATCACGAATCGTAATTAAAAAACCAGGTATAATTTGGTTACGACCCAAGTTTTGTTAGCTTACATAAAAGCGAATTGCCTTATGATTGAAACAAAAATATTTGATGCCGTAACCAGACCAAATGGATTGGAGAAAAATGAAATAGTAAATTTTCTCTTTGAACATCTTCAAGAATTTGGCGACCCTCAAAAAGATATTCAAAAAGCAATTGATTACTCAATAAAGGAATTTGCTTCTTTTGGTGGATTCACCATGCTATTGAAAGAAAACGATAAAATTGTTGGGGCCACAGTAATTAACAAAACAGGAATGGGGGGTTATATTCCTGAAAACATTCTTGTCTACATTGCCACCCATAAAGAATACCGTGGACAGGGATTAGGAAATACATTAATGCAAAAGGCCATTGCCTATTCTACAGGAGATATTGCCCTTCATGTAGAAGCAAACAATCCGGCAAAAGATCTCTATAAAAAAATTGGGTTTACCAATCCTTATCTAGAAATGAGGTTGAAGAAATAACCCATGAGCATTCACATTATAGATTTATCCATTTTCGTGGTTTACCTCCTTGCCATGATCGGGATTGGCTTATACTTCTCTAAGAAAAATAAGTCTAATGAAGACTATTATGTAGGAGGTAGAAAAATGTCTGCGGGTCATATTGGCTTGTCCGTAGTAGCAACCGATGTTGGAGGAGGATTTTCCATCGGTCTTGGTGGTTTAGGTTTCGTCATGGGCCTATCCGGAAGTTGGATGCTTTTTACGGGCTTGCTCGGTGCTTGGCTGAGTGCAGTTCTCCTGATCCCCAAGGTTTACCCCATTGCTAAAAAACACAAATTCTTAACCTTTCCTCAGTCTTTAGCATTTTACTACAATGCCAAAGTAGCTTTGGTTGCAGGAATCATTTCCCTGGTAGGGTATATTGGTTTTACCAGTTCACAGATCCTTGCGGGAGCCAAATTGGCTTCCGCCACATTCCCTGACCTGACCATTGGTCATGCAGTTCTGGCTATGGGAGTCATTGCAGTGGTGTATACAGTGATTGGAGGAATGAAAGCAGTTATCTATACCGATACCATTCAATGGTTGATCTTGATAATCGGATTGGTCTTTATCGGTATTCCAATGAGCTATTACTATATTGGTGGTTGGGATGTTATCCAACAGACCTTACCCAAGGAATTCATGTCCTTAACAAACATAACTCCGGTCAAATTCATAAACTGGTTGGTAACCATAGTCCCCATATGGTTCATTGGCATGACCCTATATCAGAGGATCTATGCTTGTAAGGACGAAAGATCGGCAGTAAAAGCCTGGAGGATAGCAGGACTTTTTGAGTGGCCTATCATGGCATTCATGGGAGTTGCACTGGGCTTATTTGCTCGTGTAGCTTTTGAACAAGGAATGTTCTCTGAAATGGGTTATAGCGGTGCTTCGATGGATCCAGAATTAGGTCTGCCATTGCTACTTAGAATAGTCTTGCCCATCGGATTTATGGGCTTGATGATGTCTGCGTATTTTTCAGCAATCATGTCTACAGCCGATAGTTGCTTAATGGCTGCTTCTGGAAATTTCGTGACCGACATATTGGGATATTTCAAAAAGATAAAACCTCAAAAAGAAATTACAATCTCACAACTGGTGACCTTGATCATAGGTACATTTGCGATCCTCTTAGCAACGATGATGCAAAATGTTCTTGAACTGATGCTGTACTCCTATTCATTCATGGTTTCAGGACTTCTTGTTCCGGTCATAGCGATGCTAACTATTAAGGACCCAAAACCCTTGGCAGCATTGACTTCTATGATCTTAGGAGGAGCTACTACTTTATTACTTATTCTCCTTGATCTAAAACTACCCTTTGGTCTAGATGTGATCTTCTTTGGACTTTTGATCTCGTTGATAAGCTTTTTAATCATTCAATTCACATTTAGAAATAGAAAACAATGGCTGAATTAATTATTCACACAAAGAAGATAAAAGACAACATAAAGTACTTAAGTGAGTATTTTAACTCCCATAATATTGCCTGGAGTTTAATTACCAAAGTTTTTTCAGGTGATAAAGAATTCCTTAAGCATGTCATCACCGATGATGTTATCGAGAAAATTGACTCAGTTGGAGATTCGAGATTGACAAGTTTGAAAAATCTAAAAGCCGTCAATCCCCAAATACGGACGATTTATATCAAACCTCCAGCAAAGATTTATGCGGATGATATTGTTAAGTATGCTGATATTTCTTTGAACAGTTCCCATTCAACAATTGTGGCTTTAAATGAAGCTGCTAAAAAGGTTGACAAGATCCATCAAATAATTATTATGGTGGAACTTGGTGAGTTACGTGAAGGTGTAAAAAGAAATGAATTAATGAATTTTTATGAAAGCGTATTTCAACTCTCCAATATTGAAGTAATAGGTATTGGTTCTAATTTAGGATGCATGTTCGGTGTAGAGCCAAGTTATGATAAACTTCTTCAGCTTTCCTTATACAAAGAGTTAATATCAACTAAATTCAACAAAGAATTAAGATTTATTTCTGGTGGTACGTCCATCACTTTACCCCTTATTGAAAACAAGAATATCCCAAAAGATATTAATCACTTTCGAGTAGGTGAGGCAGCTTTTTTTGGTATTAGCCCGTTGGACAATCAGAAATTCAAAGAACTCTCAATCGATACTTTTGAATTTTCCGCAAACATCATTGAATTAGAAGAAAAGAAAATAGTACCTGAAGGTGTAATAAGTAATTCTAACATTGGTCATACGGCAGATATCGATGAAAATGATATTGGAGAAACATCTGTTAAAGCAATATTAGATTTTGGAATGCTGGATGTAGACAAATTAGATATTGAAGCTTTAGATGATGAAATAAATTTTGTAGGTATTACATCCGATATGATTGTAATTGATATTGGTACAAATAGAACAAAGGAAGGAAAGAAGAGATATGGTATTGGAGATAAAATTAAATTCAAACCCAATTATATGGCAGTTTCCAGGCTTTTAAATTCGAAATTTATTAATAAAAAATTTGATTAAAAACAACCAACAATACGTTACAGGGTTCTGTTGCATTAACTTGATTGGATTGTAAATTTACGAAACTCTCAACTTAAATTATGCTACCAATGATTTAAAAGTAGCAAACCAGTTTGACTTTGAGTCCTTGATTTGGTCCTTCCTGATAATGTTAATGATTTCTATTTCTGCCAATGTCTTCTGGGCTGATTCAAATTCCTTGAATCCTGTTGTTATGGATATCCTTCGTTTGATAGTTCGATGATCCTGTTCAACGATATTATTCAAGTATTTAACTCGTCTTATCTTGATCTTGTTGACCGATAAACTTCTCTTGTTTATCACTCGTATTGCTGATGTGTTGGCTCCACTTTTGTCAATATTTATGTTCCTTGGTTTACCGTTATTACCAATTGCCTTATTCAGGAACTTCTGTGCTGAACCTTTCATCCTGCGTTTTGTCAGCAAAAAGTCGATTGTATTCCCATACTTGTCTACTGCTCGATATAAGTATCTGTCCTTCCCTGATACCTTGATATACGTTTCACCCATTCTCCAACTGTCACATACCTTCTTTTTGCGCTTATGCATGTTTGCCTCAACCAATGGGCTGAACTTGAACACCCATCTTTGGATAGTAGAATGATCCACTTTCACTCCTCTGATTCGTAATATCTCCGAGACATCACGATAACTCAAGGTAAATCTTAGTTTAAAGTAAACCGCTTGAAGAATTATTGCTTTTGGATATCTGAGGCGCTTGAACATAAAAGTAGTTCTTAATTACAAATCTAGAGATTTAGTAAATTGCCATAGTTAATGCAACAGAACCATTGATAATCTCGTAGTCACTTAACACAGGTCTAGCTTCAGACTACTGAAAGTGGTCCCTCTGTCGAAACCAGTAATTAAACATTAAGAATTAATAAGTTACGCTTCTTCGTCGGGGTAAGAGATCAATGGAGATTTCTTCTTTTTAGCACGTTCTTTAGCCAAATCGTAACTTAGTAATAAGCTAGGAAGTACAATAAGATTAGTCAATAACGCAACGATCAAGGTCAATGATGTGAAAACACCTAAAGCAATTGTACCGCCAAAAGAAGATCCAGAAAATATGATAAATCCAAAGAACAGAATAACCGAAGTATACACCATACTCACACCGGTTTCGTTCAGTGCTTTTTTAACCGATTTTTGAATATTGTATTTATTTCGTTTCAGTTCCATTCTATATTTTGAAAGGAAATGTATCGTGAAATCAACGGCAATACCGAATGCAATACTAAACACCAGGACGGTACTCGGTTTTAACGCAACATTAAAGTATCCCATCAGCCCTGCTGTGATAAGTAACGGGATGAAGTTTGGTATTAATGATATGGCAATCATACGTGCCGACGTAAAGATTGTTGCCATTATAAGTCCAATGATCAAGAAGGCGACCAGCAAGCTAATCATCAAATTTTTGTTTAAATAGGCATTTCCTTTGAGGAAGATAATCGATGTTCCAGTGAGTGATATATCACGACGCATACTCGAATCTACCGGTGTAAAGGCATATTCCAGTTTTGTGTGATAAATGGTATCCACTACAGTTGAATCCATTTCGCTTTGAACGATATCTATAATTGAATCGGTTATAATTTCATTTGAAACTTCACGCTGAAAATTAAAGACAGTATCAGCTATAGCCGAAATTTCTGTTTTTATTTCCTCAATTCGCTTTGATCCTACATCTGCTATTTGTACAGAAATTCTTGCTTTTTGCCGTGTGCTGTCAATCAAAGATTCCATCATTTTTTGATCGTTATTCCCGCCATTATTAGGGAATAGACCAAGTATGCGGGATAGCTCTAGTGTGCTCGGTGTTCGGTAATAAGCCGGATTTCCACCGTTCATCTCTTGCCGTGCAAAATTGATGATCTGAGCAATCGAAATTGACCTAGAAAGTTCTGGATATTTTGACAGTTTGTTGGTCTCAAAATCATTCATCTTTCTGAGCAACTCGGGGTCCTGAATACCGTATGGGACTCGACTATCAATAACAATTTCAAATGGCATTACACCCTTCACGTTTTTTTCAAAAAACTTAAGGTCGGTATAAATTTGATTGCTTTTGGAAATGTCGTCAACCATGAACCCAACAGCATTTATTCTACTCATGCCAATAAACATGATTATAACAACTACCCCAGTAACACGGTATACTTGTTTTCTTTTGTTTGTAACAATGTGAGACAGCTTGGCAATGCCTGCGTTCAGTAGCTTATTGTCTAAATGTTTGGTTTGTCTGATGGTTGGATCAGGTAAATAACTAAAAATGAGTGGTATTAAAATGATGGCAATCACAAATACGGACATAACGCTCAGGAAAGCTGTTAAACCAAATTCCTTTAACACGGTGCTACCAGTTAAAATAAATACACCGAAACCAATGCCTGTTGTCAAGTTTGTGAAAAAGACTGCGATACCAACACGACTAATAACCCTTTGCAAGGCTCTCATTTTGTTGTGATGCATTTTGTATTCGTCGTGGTATTTATTCAAAAGATAAATACAGTTTGCTATACCAATGACGACTATCAGAGGCGGTAATAACCCAATAAATGGAGTGATTTTGTAACCTAATAAAACTACGATTCCGAAACTCCAAATAACACCAATGGCTACAACCAGCATCGAAAATATGAGGGTGTATAGTGATCTAAAGAAGAAAAGTAAAATGAGTGCGGTGATCAGCATGGAAAGACCCGTAAACAATTTAAGTTCACTTTGAACCATGCTTGAAAACTTAGTTCTTATATAGGGTAAGCCAGAGTAGTGTGCTTCGACACCATGTTCTTTGCACACTCGGTTTACATGATCAACTACGCCAGTAACAAAGGGTATGCGTTGTTTAGAATCTAACAAATCCTTCTTTAAGGTCACAGCCATTAAAGTGAAGTCAGAAGAATCCTTAACCAATATGCCTTGGTAGAACCTGAGGTTTTTGATCTCAGCGAGAAGAGAATCTACTTGTTTCTTAGATTTTGCATTACGCAACACAACTTCACGCTGTTCAAATACTTCGATTAACGATGAATCTTCCTCATAGACCGTAAGCTGATAGCCTATGACCATTTTAGGTACATTGGAAATTGAAAGTATTTTTTCTATACCGTCCATCTTTTCGATGGAGTCAGATAGGTTACACCAAGCATTGAAAAAAGCAGGTGAATTAATTGCCTCAGAATTGATACCGATAACCAATACGCTACCATCGTCTCCAAAAGTCGCTTTGAAGTCTTGGTATTTTACGTAATCAGGGTCGTTATCAGGAATGAATTTGGGGTTGTCGTATTGTAGCTCAACATACGAGGCTTTATAAGCCATGAACGCAGTAAGTAAGGCAAGGATAACTATGAATAGCAACCTATTTCTCAGTACGAAAACGGATATTTTTTCCCACATAATTTAAGGGCTGCAAAAGTAGTTATAATTGTCGGGGAATTTGGCGATAAAATGATGCGAAATTACATGTCCAGAAATGCGGCTTACTTCACTTGTATTTTTTGATGAACGATGTCACCACTTTTCATTTCAAAATAGGCTATGTATACACCAGCACTGAGGCGTGGAAGCGTTACCTGTTTATCCGTCAATTGAATAGCCCTTTGATGAACGACCTTACCTACACTATTTTGAATGTATAGCGTAGAAATGTTTGCCGTCTCTTTCAATACAATAATTACATCCTGACTGGATTCACTTTGATACCAATAAATAGAAGATTCTAAACGGGCGTCGTGAATCGAAACTGAATTGCAAACTTTAAGGATAGAGTCAATTGTCTCTTTTATACGTGGCAACCGCATATACAACGAATCACCTGGACACGCTGTTGCACATCCGTCTTGATGACCAGCAATATGTTCAAGGTTCTCGCTATTCCAGTTGGGGTGGGGTGTGGAAGACAACGGATTAATTTTATCCTTATAACATTTCCATGTGAGCAAGTGGGTTAAGGTATTGATGGCCTCTGTGGTTGGCTTTGTTTCTTGGTAGTTGCCAAGTACGCAAATGCCCATCGTGTTTGTATTCTTGCCACAAAAGTGAGCCCCTTTGATGTTGTCAGTGCTATCAATGTCTTGGTTTGCGCGTCCTTCAAAAATGGAACCATCCTGAGCCACAACAAAATTATAACCAATGTCGTCCCAGCCATTGGTTTGTGTATGCAATAGGTAAATGTTTCGTACTACGTTTACGTAATCATGATTGGAATTTGAACTCGCAGCATGGTGTACAATACAATGGTTGACCTGATGATTAATTCTGGTCCCTGTAGGGTTAGGCAAGCCATTACGCCACAGATCGCCCTTTATAACTTCAGGTTTGTCGCAATATGAGCTGGCTTTTTTGTTATGCCGTTTTGTTTTGTTTAATTCAATTGGAGGTGCGTAAAACAAATATATCCTAACCTTACCAGAAAGGGAACCAGAATAGAAATTAAACCTTGTTTGTCCGCGGTTAGGAATAATAAAAGGTGATCGACGCTCTTCACCTGGCTGGTCAGTTTGTGGAAGCGAGTCTAATGCATAAGCCTCATTCTCAGATGAATGATATAAGGTTCCAATAAAATCAGCATCACGACTTACCTCAAAAATAAAACTGGTGTACGTGAATTCGAAATCGATGTCTTGGTACAAAGTATGGGCAGTCACTTGTAAATCTAAAACCTTTACAAAGTCCTGATTTAATATCGCAATGGGCTGATCACTCGTAATGTCAGCTGTATTTGATAGATGGTGAATTGGAGTATACGAAGACAGAAGCCAACCCGAAAGGATGAGACCTAATAATGGTAAGTATGTTTTATTATGAACCAAAGTGTTTTTTAATTACTTCGGTAAGATGTTTTGAGGCCATTGGGCTTCCAGCAATTATTTCTGCACCAAATATAAAGTCTTCGCCGTGTTTGAAGTCAGAAACGTTACCACCAGCCTGTTTTACTATGTACGCTCCAGCAGCCACATCCCAAGGACTCAGACCCACTTCAAAAAAGGCATCAAATCTGCCACACGCCACGTAAACGAGATCTAAAGCGGCACTACCTAATCTTCGAACGCCTCGCGTATTTTTCATACAGTATTCCAACACTTTCATGTAGTCCGGCACAGCCTCAAATGTGTAATATGGAAATCCTGTAGCTATTAACGTATCACTAAATTTATCTGATTGGCTGACTTGAATCGGTGTTTCATTTAAAAAAGCACCTGTCTCATCCGCCCAGAAAAACTCATCTCTATTGAGTTCTAACACAAATCCACCAATGGTCTTTGCATTATACTGTAAGGCAACACTGATACAGAATGCAGGAATTTGATGGATGAAATTCGTCGTGCCATCAACAGGGTCTATAATCCACTGATATGCACTATCAGATTTCGCACCAGTGTTTTCTTCTGCAATGATAGAGCTGCCTGGAATAAGATTTAGGAATGCGCCGACTAAGAACTTTTCAGTCGCCACATCAATGTCTGTCACCAATTGGTTTAAACCTTTGGTGTCAAGTGACGTAAATCGTTCTGCATTTGAACCAAAGTAAGTTGATTTGGCATCAAGCATGATGCTTTTTATAGAATCTGTAAATCTCATCTAACGTAATAATCTGTCACAAATAATGGCTGCTGCAACGCCGGCATTCAAACTCTCTGCACCACCCAGTTTGGGGATGGTCAGCCCAGTGTGCTTCAATTGTAATAATGCTTGTGTAATCCCATTGGCCTCTCCGCCAATAACAATAATACCTGTTTCAGATTTGGGTTGTGTATAGATAGAGTCACCTTCAAGCAAAGTGTAGAATAAAGGTTTGTCAATGTTCTGCAAATAGGTTTCAAGGTTTGTATGTTGCACATTAACCCTTGTAAAAGAGCCCATGCTGCTTGAAATTGTTTTGGGATTGTATAAGTCAACCGTATTTTCTGAACAAACAAGTGACTTAATACCGTACCAATCTGCTACGCGAATGATAGTCCCAAGATTACCAGGATCATTAATGCCATCTAAACAAAGTACCCAGCCAGATGAATCTATGTTGGTTTTTGTTTTTTGGTTTACAACGGCCAATACAGGTGCTGCAGATTTGAAAAAAGACATTCTTTCCAGATCATTTTTTGATCCCTCAACCAGCATGTGATCAATAGAAGTAACATCCTGTTCATTAATCCAGTCAGATGTGGCATAAATCGCCTCAATACTATAATCACTGTGGATGAGTTCATCCACCGACTTTACACCTTCAACGATAAATTGGCTGTATTTTTGACGATATTTCTTTCGGTGAAGAGACTGAACAAATTTTATCTGATTTTTCGTAACCAATTTGGGTATAGCGTTATAGCGACAAAAGTAACGTTAGTTTTGTTTACGGTCTCTTTTTTAACGTCCTGCAAGTCAAGTAAGCTGATTCCAGAGAACGAATATCTACTTCAAAAGAATCGAGTGATCGGGGTTGATGAATCTGCTTCGGAATCGGAAGTCTTAAATCAAGTCCGACTAAAACCCAACCGTCGATTAATTGTATTTAAAGCACATATGTGGGCCAATTACTTTGGTAAGCAGATTGGTTTAAATAAAATAGGAGAACCACCTGTTCTGATAGATACCACTGCCGTAAGACTAAGTGCAGAAAACATGCAGCGGTACCTGGTTAAAAGAGGGTACTTCGACAATAAAATTACGTACGAAGTTGGTCAAACAAAGTTCTCCAAAATTTTTAATCTCAAAAAGCAACGCGTTACGTATTACGTTGAAGAAGGTAAACCCTACACCATCCAGCGTATAAATTACAAATCCAATTCAACTGTTATTCAAGCGTTGATAGATGGCTCCAAAGCCGAATCTAAGATACATGTTGATGAACCTGTAAATTTCGAAAAACTTGGCGATGAGCGGAATAGGATAAATGACCTCCTACGAAACAATGGGTTTTACGCTTTTAATCCTTCTTTCATCACACTCGAATTGGATACATCTATTGTGCCACGGCGAGTGTTTATTGACATTAATGTATCTGATCCAGATAGTGTATCACACACAAAGAAGAGAATCGGACATGTAAAGGTTGTGTACCTAACAGGAATCAATACGTATGACACAATTCGGAACGTAAAACATAACATCACCTTTTTTATGAATGGGATGAATATTTCTCCCGCGGTGATAGCGAATAACATTCTACTTAAGGAAGGGGATTATTTTAGTCAAGAAAACCTTGCAACAACATACGAACGTTTAATCAACCTGAATTTATTCAGTAATGTAATTGTCGATATAAGAGAAGACGATGCCTCTAAAGACTTGATAAATGTGTCGGTACATTTAAAAACTGCACCCAAGTTCGACTTTGTGTGGCAACCTCAAATCATTTCTACGGAACAACGGTTTAACAACAGTCAATCCAGCAGAAACTACGGATTGGCAAACGAGTTTACGCTTAGAAATAAAAACGTGTTTCACAATGGGGAAGAATTTAATATAAATATCCGTACAGCCCTAGAAACGCAGTTTACATCCGATAGTAATTCAACATTTAGCACCTTTATTCAGGAGTTAAATATGGAGTTAAAGATTCCTCAGCTTTTGTTTTTTCGTAAAAAAGGAAATGCCTTAAAAGTTAATTCGGTTAGTACGCATTTTAACGCAAGTTATTTGTTTGAAACCAACCCGTTTTACCGTAGAAATTTCTTTCCATTATCATATACCTATGAATTAATCGACAAGCGATTTAGGATTACATATTCACCATTGCTGTTAAGTTTAAATGAGGCCACGTACAAGCAAAACTTATTTGACCAAGCCAGTGCAAGCTACTTGCAAACACTAAATCGAATTTTTACCAATAACCTCATTACAAGTCAGCAGATTGGAGGATATTATACGAACCAGACAAAAGGAGCTACTAGGTATTGGTCGGTTAGTTCTAACCTGCTTGAAGTTTCTGGTTTGTGGTTACCTCAAATTACGGATTTTGGAAAGGCCTTTGGCGTGAACCATTCAACTTTCATTCGAACAGATGCAGATTTAAGATTCCACATTCTATTTAATGCAAACAACGAGCTGGTTTTACGAGGATTTGGTGGGATTGGTGTACCAATCGGAGATCGGTCTGTATTGCCGTACGAACGTCGTTTTGTAAGTGGTGGTTCAAACTATTTACGTGGATGGAGACTTAGAACGGTTGGGCCAGGAGCGTTTTCGGCAGAAGATAATTTGCAGTTGACACGAACAGGGGAGTTGGGTTTACTCGGTAACCTAGAATATCGATTTAATGTGATTCGAAATGCGATTGATATTAATGGGGCATTGTTTGTTGATATGGGGAATGTTTGGAATTTAAAGAAAGACACCTTGTTTCCAGAAGCCGAATTTAGAGCCGATCGCTTTATACAAGAGTTCGCTATTAACACAGGTATTGGTATTCGATTTGACATGAATTTCTTGCTGTTAAGAGCAGATTGGGGCGTGCCTTTATGGGACCCTAATTTCCCTTTAGAGGATAGGGCTGTTATCAAAGGAGCGTTCAAGGATGGCTGGATATTTAAACGTCCTGTTTGGAATATTGCAGTTGGTTATCCATTTTAATTTTGTTCGAGTACTTTTGTGGCTGTTTAAAAAACATGAAAAATAAATTTAATATTCTTTTATTGACCGTTTTAACCTTCTCTATTGGGTTAAATGGGTGTAAAGACGAAGACGGGAATAAAAAAGGAATCAACTTGTTTACACTTCAAGATGATATCGACTTTGGAGCTCAAGTTGCGGGCGAGATTGAATCGGACCCTACAAGTTTTCCGATTTTGGATAGTGCCATGTACCCTGAGGCATATGCGCATTTAAGCAGAATTACAGATACCATTTTGAACAGTGGTAAAGTCGAACACCGAGATGATTTCGTGTGGCAAACGAAAATAATTCACGACGATTCTACATTGAACGCATTTTGTACACCAGGCGGTTATATATATGTGTATACGGGTTTAATTAAATTTTTAAGCAGTGAAGATGAGTTAGCCGGTGTGATGGGCCATGAAATTGCACACGCTGATGAGCGACATTCAACAGAGGCATTATCAAAGCAATACGGTACAGATGTGCTTTTCGCGATACTGTTTGGGAACGATCAAGGCACACTTGCACAGGTTGCTAAAGGAATGATCGGACTTAAATACAGCAGAAATAATGAATCGGAAGCGGATATGAGATCCGTCGATTATTTATATCCAACACTTTACGATGCGCGTGGTGCCGCAAGATTTTTTGAGAAGATTATAGATCTAGGTGGCAGTGGAGGCCCAGAGTTTTTGAGTACCCATCCAAACCCTGAAAATAGAGTTGCCGATATCATTTCGTATTGGGAAGATAAAGGCGGTGACGCTGGTGAACGATTCGAAGATCGTTATAAAGACTTTAAGAATAGCTTACCGTAGTTGCCGGCAAACAAAAGAATTACAAGCCTTTTTGCCAACGCAGAAAGGCTTTTTTTATACTAATATTAATAATAAAAATGGAATTAAAAGAGTCAAGTTATCAGATCCAAGATGTTGATTTACTTAATGTAGCAAAAGAGTTTGGTTCACCTGTTTATGTGTATGACGCAGATAAGATTGTGAAGCAGTATAAACGGTTATGTAATGCATTTAAGGGAGTTGATTTAAAGGTGAAGTATGCCTGTAAGGCCTTGACTAATATCAATATATTGAAGTTGTTGCGCATAGAAGGTTGCGGGTTAGACACCGTATCAATTCAAGAGGTCATGTTAGGCCTTGAAGCAGGGTTTGAGCCTCATGAAATTCTATACACTCCAAATTGCGTCTCTTTTGATGAAATTAAGAAAGCTGTAAATGCAGGTGTTCAAATAAACATTGACAACATTTCTATTTTAGAGCAGTTTGGTCATGAATATGGTTCTACTATTCCTGTGTGTATACGCCTAAACCCACATATAATGGCAGGAGGGCACAACCATATTTCTGTGGGTCACATAGATTCTAAATTTGGTGTTTCAATTCATCAAGTGCCACATTTAGTTCGGGTTGTTAAAACCTATGACATTAAAGTGAATGGTTTACATATGCATACGGGTTCAGACATTCTGGACGCTGAAGTATTTTTAATTGGTGCAGAATTGTTATTTAATGTGGCCAAGGAATTTAAAGACTTAGAGTTTATGGATTTTGGGTCAGGTTTTAAAGTGGGTTACAGGCAAGGTGACGTCACGACGGATATAGAAGCGCTGGGAGAAAAAATCACAACACGGTTTAATGCATTTTGTGAATCGTATGGAAAAAAACTTGAATTGTGGTTTGAGCCTGGGAAATTTCTTGTGAGTGAAGCAGGTTACTTTTTAGTAAAATCAAACGTTATAAAGCAAACAACGTCAACAGTATTTGTTGGTGTAGATAGTGGCCAAAACCATTTATTACGACCAATGATGTACGACGCGTATCATCACATCACCAATTTGAGTAATACCTCAGGAACAACACGGATCTATTCTGTAGTTGGGTATGTCTGTGAGACGGATACCTTAGGGTATGATCGTCAATTGAATGAAGTTAGGGAAGGTGATATATTAGCGATTCATAATGCTGGCGCATATGCCATTAGTATGAGTTCCAATTATAATTCACGATACCGTCCAGCCGAAGTAATGATCTATAAAGGGAAGGCGCATT